>NZ_JAMYOM010000006.1:0-294252 GCF_040319805.1 Mesorhizobium sp. M0848
GGGCGATCATGCCCCCGTGTCGTCAAAAAGCTACCAGCCAAATATCCTGTCAGAACACTGAAGGTGCCTAAGTGAACTGCATTAGGCCCGTGCGGCAGCCTTTATTTTATGCATGTCGCCATCCCAAAATCGCTGTGCGCTTTTGGGCGACATGCATTGGCGGGAGACGGAAAATGGCAGAGGATCGAATCATCGTGCGCCCGGCGCAGGCGAGCGATATTCCGGCGTTGAAGCAGGTGCTGCATGAAACCTTCGAAGGCACATGGCTGCCGAACATCACCGAAGCAGCGGCGCGGCGCTATGTCGAGACGGATATTGGCGGGCGCTATGTCGACCAGAGCTGGCCTGAATTCGCCGTTGCCGAGATCGATGGCGAGGTCGCCGGCCTGATCCATTGGCGCGCGGATTTCATCGAGGCCCTGCACGTGACGGCATCCCGTCAAGGGCAAGGTGTCGGCCGCAAGCTGCTTTCCCACGCCGAACAGGCGATCGGCGCCGCCGGATTGGCGCAGGCGCGGCTGGAAACCGACACGTTCAATCTGCCCGCACAAGCACTCTACAAGGCGGTCGGCTATATCGAGAAAAACCGCTATCCAGACGACGAATGGGACAGTGGCTTCACCACGGTGCTGTTCGAAAAGCGGCTGTAGATCTCTCCTTGACCTGACCTGCCAAGGCGCAGGAACAGCTTTGCGCATTGCCCGGTCCCGCGACATGGTTTTGCCCTTCGACGCCCTTCAATGACCTCGCTCTTGCCTTCAAACTGCCGTCACGAATCTCGTATAAGACTGGCTCGTGGCGGGAGAGGAAGAAGGAGGCGAACCGATATGCAGAACGAACGTGAAATCGACGCCCTGCTCTCACCTGGCGAGGCCGGATCGATCATCGACCGGCTGATGGCGATGCCGAGGAAATCCGACGACGCCAAGATTGCGAACGAATGGGATCGCGCTGTCGCCAGCCGCTTCGAGACCCGTCTGGCCAGGCAGATGCGCTCGCAGATCGACGGCGACCGTCAGAACGCGGCGTGATCGCCCGTTGAAACCTACCCCCTCCGCAATCTGACCGGCGCTTCGCCGAAAGTCCTTGAAAACGCTCTCGAAAATGCGGCGGCGGACGAGAACCCGGTCCGCCCGGCAATATCGGCCATGGCAACCCTCGTATCGACCACCAGCCGGCGCGCGGCGCCGAGGCGCAGCCTGAGGTAATAGGCGCCCGGTGTCTCGCCGATAGATTTGCGAAAGATGCTTTCCAGCGTCCGTGCCGTCACCCCGGCACGCTTTGCCATCGCCTCTATGGTCAGAGGCTGGTCGACATGCGCTTCCATCAGCCGGATCGCATGCGCCAGCCGCGGATCGTAGCCGTCGAGCCGGCCGAGCGAGACCAGCGGCTGTGCGTCGGTGGCGGCGCGCGCCTGGTCATAGATGAAGACGCTGGCGACATCGAGCGCCACCGCCATGCCGAGCCGCGTGCGGATGAGATGCAGCATCAGGTCGAAGGTCGGCGAAGCGCCGCCCGAGGTGAACACCGGCCCGTCGATGACGTAGCGATCCGGGCGGACATCGACGCCAGGGAACGCCGAGGAAAAATCCTCCATGTCCTCCCAGTGGGTGGTGGCGCTGCGCCCTTCCAGCAGGCCGGCGCGTGCCACCAGCCAAGTGCCCGCCTCGACACCGCCGCAAGCACGCGCCGTGCGTGCGGCCCGGCGCAGTCCGGACAACAAAGCCGAAGTTGCATAGTTCTGGGTGCCGAAGCCGGCGACGACGACAAGGACGTCGGTTGGCTCGCCCGCGTCGAAACGGCCACTGACCGCCACCGGCAGTCCGCAGGTGGTGACCGGAGCCTCGCCGGTCACCGAGACCAGCCGAAAATCGAACAGGGTCTCGCCGGAGATACGGTTGGCGGCGCGCAGCGGATCGACGGCCGAGGCCACGCACATGATCGACGAGCCCGAAAACACCAGCAGCGTCACCTTGAGCGGCAGACGCTCGGCGCGAAATATCGTCGGTTTTTCGCTTTTTGTCATGGAAGCTTCGTAAAGCGCAAAACAGTTTCCGGCAAGTCGGGCATTGTTGTGGTCTGTTTCTATCGGAGGAGAGTTCCATGCCGCTTGCGATGAACCGTGAGGTCTTCATTACCTGTGCCGTGACCGGGTCCGGCGGCTCGCAGGACCGCAGCCCGCATGTGCCACGCTCGCCCAAGCAGATCGCCGATTCCGCCATCGACGCAGCCAAGGCGGGTGCGGCGATCGTGCACTGCCATGTGCGCGATCCCGAAACCGGCAAGCCGAGGCGCGATGTGCATCTCTACCGCGAAGTGACCGAGCGCATCCGCGCGGCGGAAGTCGACGTCATCCTGAACCTGACCGCCGGCATGGGCGGCGACATGGTGTTCGGATCGCCGGAAGCGCCGCTGCCGCTCAACGAAAAAGGCACCGACATGGGCGGCGCCACCAACCGCATGGAACATGTGCGCCAGTGCCTGCCGGAAATCTGCACGCTCGACTGCGGCACCATGAATTTCGCCGAAGCCGACTATGTCATGACCAACACGCCCGGCATGCTGCGCGCCATGGGCGGCATGATGACGGCGCTCGGCGTCAAGCCGGAGATCGAGGCCTTCGACACCGGCCATCTGTGGTTCGCCAAGCAACTGGTCGAGGAAAAGGTGCTGAACCCGGATGCGCTGGTGCAGCTCTGCATGGGCGTGCCGTGGGGTGCGCCTGACGACCTCAACACCTTCATGGCCATGGTCAACAATGTCCCGTCCACCTGGAACTGGTCGGCCTTTGCCATCGGCCGCAACCAGATGGCCTATGCCGCGGCGGCGGTGCTGGCCGGTGGCAATGTCCGGGTAGGTCTCGAAGACAATCTGTGGCTCGACAAGGGCGTGCTGGCGACCAATGCTCAGCTGGTCGAGCGTGCCGCCAGCATCGTCACCAATCTGGGCGCCAGGATTCTTGGGCCGGAAGAGGTGCGGCAAAAGCTCAACCTCACCAAGCGGGCGCCGATCGCGGCATAACTTATTCATCGGGAGGGGCGGCATGACTACCGTAAAATTCACCGCGATGAAGGATGGCGACCGGGACGACTACGAGTTCCTGACCGCGCATGAGATCGACTATGCGGCAAGGACCGGCGAGCGGCTGCTCGATGCGCTGGTCCAGCTCGACGCGGGCCTGTCGGGCTACAAGATCACCCGGCTCGGCCATTCGCTGCAGGCGGCGACGCGTGCCTGGCGCGACGGCGCCGACACCGACTGGATCGCCTGCGCGCTGCTGCACGACATCGGCGACATTTACGCGCCATACAATCACGACGAATATGCCGCTTCGATCCTGAAACCCTTCGTGCGCGAACAATGCACCTGGGTGGTGGAAAAGCATGGCGACTTCCAGCGGCTCTACTATGCCCATCATCTGGGCGGTAACCGCCATGCGCGCGACCGCTTTGCCGGCCACGCCTATTTCGACGATTGCGACCAGTTTTGCGAACGCTGGGACCAGTCGAGCTTCGACCCCGACTATGACACGCTGCCGATCGAATTGTTCCGGCCCTTCGTGCTCGAAGTCTTTGCCCGCAAGGCCTACGACCCGTCCGTGATCCGCGCCGGCGAACGCGTGCCGCTCATCGATCCCGCAACAGCCACGACAAGAGCCGGAGCTTCCGCATGAGCATCATCAACAAGGCAGCCGCCATCGGTGGCGGCGTCATCGGCGCCGGCTGGGTGGCGCGCCTGCTGCTCAACGGCATCGACGTGTCGATCTTCGATCCCGATCCCGAGGCATCGCGCAAGGTCGGCGAAGTGATGAAGGGCGCGCGGCGCGCCTACAAGCAGATGGTGCCCGGCGGCCTGCCCATGGAGGGCAAGCTGACCTTCGCCAAGACCATCGCCGAGGCGGTCGCCGATGCCGACTTCATCCAGGAGAGCGTGCCGGAGCGGCTTGACCTCAAGCACCGCGTGCTGGCCGAGATCGATACCCATGCGCCGGCCAACGCCATTGTCGGCTCCTCGACCTCGGGCATCAAGCCGACCGACATGCAGGTGGCGATGAAGAAGCACCCGGAGCGGCTGGTCGTCGGGCATCCGTTCAACCCCGTTTACCTCTTGCCGCTGGTCGAGATCGTCGGCGGCGAACAGACCTTCCCAGAGGCGATCGAGGTCGCCAAGGAAATGTATGCCTCGATCGGCATGAAGCCGGTGGTGATCCGCAAGGAGATCGAGGCCTTCGTCGGCGACCGCCTGCTCGAAGCGGCATGGCGCGAGGCGCTGTGGCTGATCAAGGACGGCATCTGCACGGTCGAGGAACTCGACGACATCATGCGCTACGGCTTCGGCCTGCGCTGGGCGCAGATGGGCATGTTCCAGGTCTATCGCGTCGCCGGCGGCGAGGCCGGCATGCGCCACTTCATGGCGCAGTTCGGGCCCTGCCTGAAATGGCCATGGACCAAGCTGATGGATGTGCCGGAGTTCAACGACGAGTTGGTCGACCTGATCGCCACGCAGTCGGACGACCAGGCGCATGGCCTGTCGATCCGCGAACTGGAAAAGATCCGCGACGATAATCTGGTCGCCATCATGGACGCGCTGTCGAAGCAGAACAAAGGCAAGGGCTGGGGCGCTGGCGCCCTGCACAAGGACTATACTAGGCAGTTGGCCAAACTGGCGGCGAAGAAGCCCACGGCCTCCAAGGCGGCCGAGAAGGCCAAGGCGTTGAAGCCGGTGAAAAAAGCCGAGAAGCCGAAGAAAAAGACCGGCAAGAAGAAGGGCTGAAGCATGGATTTCGGGCTGTCGGAAGAACAGAGGCTCATCGTCGAGACGACGAAGGCGTTCGTCGAGAACGAGCTATACCCGCATGAGCGCGAGGTCGAGCGCACCGGCGTGCTGCGCCGCGACCTGATCGAGGAGATCAAGGTCAAGGCGATCGAAGCCGGGCTCTATGCCGCCAACATGCCGGCCGATGTCGGCGGCGCTGGCCTGGATACGGTGACCTGGCTGCTCTACGAAAAGGAACTCGGCCGCGCCAACTATGCGCTGCACTGGACCTGCGTGGCGCGGCCCTCCAACATCCTCTTGGCCGGCACACCCGAGCAGCGCGAGAAGTATCTGTTCCCCTGCATCCGCGGCGAGAAATGGGACTGCCTGGCGATGACCGAGCCGGGCGCCGGCTCCGACCTGCGCGGCATGAAGGCGACCGCCGTGCAGGACGGCGACGACTGGGTGCTGAACGGCACCAAGCATTTTATCTCCCACGCCGACCTCGCCGACTTTGCCATCGTTTTCATGGCCTCAGGCGAAGAGGATTCGCCGCGCGGCAAGCGCAAGAAGATCACCGCCTTCTTCGTCGACAAGGGCACCAAAGGCTTCACCGTCCGCGATGGCTACCGCAACGTCTCGCATCGCGGCTACACCAACGCCATCCTCGAATTCGACGATTGCCGGCTTCCCGCCGCCCAAGTGTTGGGCGAAGTCCACAAAGGGTTCGACGTCGCCAATTCATGGCTCGGCGCCACCCGCCTGCAGGTCGGCGCCACTTGCCTCGGCCGTGCCGAACGAGCGCTTGGTCATGCCGTGGAATACGCAGCACAACGCCAGCAGTTCGGCCAGCAGATCGGCAAATTCCAGGGCGTGTCGTTCAAACTCGCCGACATGGCGACCGAACTGAAGGCCGCCGACCTGATGGTGTTCGAAGCCGGCTGGAAGTACGATCAGGGCACCGTCACCGATCAGGACATGGCCATGGCCAAGCTGAAGGCCACCGAAATGCTTGCATACGTTGCCGATGAAGCGATCCAGATCCATGGCGGCATGGGGCTGATGGACGATTTGCCGCTGGAGCGCATCTGGCGCGACGCGCGCGTCGAGCGCATCTGGGAGGGCACGTCGGAAATCCAGCGCCACATCATTTCACGGGCGCTGCTGCGTCCGTTTGGGGCATAACATATGCACAAGCTTGAGCGTCTCCTGCGGCCGAAATCGATCGCCGTCTTCGGCGGTGCACAGGCCGCAGCCGTCGTCGCGCAGTCGATCAAGATGGGCTTTGCCGGCGATATCTGGCCGGTGCATCCGACCAAGGACGAGGTTGCCGGCCGCAGGGCCTATCGTTCGGTCGCCGATTTGCCGAGCGCACCGGACGCTGCCTTTGTCGGCGTCAACCGGCATTTGACCATCGAGGTGGTCAAGGCGCTGGCCGAACGCGGTGCTGGCGGTGCCGTCTGCTTTGCCGCCGGCTTCCTCGAAACCGAGGCCTATGACGACGACGGCGAGCGGCTGCAGGCCGAGCTGGTCGGGGCGGCCGGCTCGATGCCGATCATCGGGCCGAATTGCTACGGCCTGATCAATTATGCCGACGGCGCGCTTCTGTGGCCCGACCAGCATGGCGGGATAAGACTGGCCGAGGGCGGCAAGGGCGTCGCCATCATCACCCAGTCCTCCAACATCGCCATCAACATGACGATGCAAAGGCGCGGCCTGCCGATCGCCTTCCTGATGACCGCCGGCAACCAGGCGCAGACCGGCCTGTCCGAAATGGCGCTCGGCCTGATCGAGGACGAGCGGGTCACGTCGCTCGGCCTGCATATCGAGGCTTTCGATTCGGTAGCCGGCTTCGAGCGGCTGGCGGCACGGGCGCGCAAGCTGAAGAAGCCGATCATCGCCATGAAGGTCGGCCGTTCCGAACAGGCCAGGCAGGCGACTGTCTCGCATACCGCCTCGCTGGCCGGCTCGGACGCGGCCTCGGGTGCGTTCCTGCGGCGGCTCGGCATTGCGCGTGTCGATTCGATCCCCGCCTTCATCGAAGCGTTGAAGCTGCTGCACATCACCGGACCTTTGCCCGGCTACAGGCTGTCGTCGATGAGCTGCTCGGGCGGCGAGGCCTCTGTCATGGCCGACAGCGCCGAAGGGCGCTGGGTCAATTTCCCTGTACTGACCGACAGCCACCGCGCCCATGTCAAATCGACGCTCGGGCCGCTGGTCGCGGTCGCCAACCCGCTCGACTACCACACCTTCATCTGGAACAACGAGCCGGCGATGACCGCCACCTTCACGGCCATGGTGTCGGGCGGCTTCGACCTCAACATGCTGGTGCTCGATTTTCCGCGTCCCGACCGCTGCTCGGTCACCGACTGGTGGGCGACGCTACGCGCCTTCGAATCGGCGCTGAAGACCAACAAGGCGCATGGCGCGATCGTCTCCTCGCTGCCGGAGAACCTGCCGGAGGAATACACGGCCGAGTTGATGGCGCGCGGCATGGTGCCGTTGTTCGGCATTTCGGAAGCCATGGATGCAGCCGGGGCGGCGGCCTTCATCGGCTGGGCTTGGGCTGAACCGCAGGCGCAGCCGATCGACACGTCCGCATCCGGTGCGCCTGGCGGCGACCACGTCACGCCCGATGAGGCCGAGGCGAAGTCACGGCTGATCAAGGCTGGCCTGCCGGTGCCGAAGGGCGAACGCGCCGCCAATGCGGTCGAGGCGGTGATCTCTTCCATGGCGCTTGGCTTCCCGGTGGCGCTGAAGGCGCTCGGCGTCAGCCACAAATCCGAAGTTGGCGCCGTCAGGCTCAATCTCAGGGATGCCGAATCCGTCAGCACCGCGGCGCATGACCTCTTGCCGCTCGGCACCGGGCTCTATGTCGAGCGCATGGTGCGCGACGGTGTCGCCGAACTCATCGTCGGCTTCACCCGCGATCCGATGTTCGGCGCGGTGATGACGCTCGGCACCGGCGGCGTGCTGGTCGAGCTGTTGCGCGACAGCGTTACGCTCATGCTGCCGGCGACCCGCGACGATATCGAGGCGGCGCTGCGCGGCCTGAAACTGTTCCCGCTGCTCGAAGGCTATCGCGGCCGGCCGAAAGCCGATGTCGCGGCTGCCATCGATGCCATTTCGGGCATTGCCGCCTTCGTGCAGCAGAATGCCGGTGAGATCGAGGAACTCGACATCAACCCGCTGATCGTCTGCGCGGAGGGCAAAGGCGCCTGGATCGCCGACGCACTGCTGGTGCTGGGAGACAAGAAGAATGTCTGACGTCATTTCGACCCGCCGCGAGGGCACCATCCTCGAAGTCACGCTCGACCGGCCCAAGGCCAACGCCATCGACCTGAAGACCTCGCGGCTGATGGGCGAGACCTTCATGGCGTTCCGCGACGATCCGGAGCTTCGCGTCGCCATCGTCAAGACCGCCGGCGACAAATTCTTCTGTGCCGGCTGGGATTTGAAGGCGGCCGCCGGCGGCGATGCGGTCGACGGCGACTATGGCGTCGGCGGCTTTGCCGGGCTGCAGGAGTTGCGCGACCTCAACAAGCCGGTCATCGCTTGCGTCAACGGCATGGCGGTCGGCGGTGGCTTCGAGCTGGCGCTGTCCTGCGACCTCATCTACGCCTCCGATCATTCCTCCTTCGCACTGCCCGAGATCCGCGCCGGCACGCTGGCCGACGCGGCAACGATCAAACTGCCGAAGCGCATCCCCTACCATGTCGCCATGGACCTTCTGCTCACGGGCCGCTGGATGGATGTCGCCGAGGCGCATCGCTGGGGCCTGGTCAACGAGGTACTGCCCAAGGAAAGGCTGGAAGATCGCGTCTGGGAGATCGCCCGGTTGCTCGCCAGCGGCCCGCCGCTGGTGTTTGCCGCGATCAAGGAAACGGCGCGGGTGGCGGAATCGCTGACTTTCCAGGACGCGATGAACAGGGTGACGCGCCGGCAGCTGCCGACGGTCGATGCGCTCTACGGCTCCGAGGACAATATGGAAGGCTTTCGTGCGTTTGCGGAAAAGCGCGATCCGGTGTGGAAGGGGAAGTAGTGGGAACGATGGCGTCCCGTCACACCCCCCTCTGCCCTGCCGGGCATCTCCCCCGCAAGGGGGGAGATTGGATGTCGTTTCTGCTTTCGCCAATCGTCAACGTTGCAAGAAGAGCACCGCGATCGAAACTGCCAATCTCCCCTCTTGCGGGGGAGATGGCCGGCAGGCCAGAGGGGGGTGCCCAGGTTCGACTTCGGCAGCCTCACTCATGACCGACTACAAAACCCTCATCGACGCCGAGACCTGGGCCTTCATCGAGCGCACCAATTCCTATTACCCGCCGGATACAATCGACTACACGATCGCGCAGCAGCGCGAGATCTACGACCGCATCTGCCGCGAATTCTTTGCCGGCTATCCCGACGGCGTTGCTGTCGAAACCTCAGCCATCGCGACGTCCACGCACGATATCCCGACCCGTATCTATCGAAGCCCACTCCAGGCAGCCGTGACGGTGCTCTATGTCCATGGCGGCGGCTTCATCCTCGGCGGACTGGACAGCCATGACGATGTCTGCGCCGAGCTTTGTGCCCGCACCGGCTATGAGGTGGTCTCGGTCGATTATCGGCTGGCGCCTGAACATCTGCATCCGGCCGCCTTCGACGACGTGATGAGCGCTTTCGAATGGGCCGCCGCGACCCCTTCGCACCAGATCCTGCTGTGCGGCGACAGCGCCGGCGGCAATCTCTGCGCCGCCGTCAGCCATGCAACGCGCGGCCATTCGAAAACGCCGATCGGCCAGGTTCTGATCTATCCCGGCCTCGGCGGCGACCGGTCGCAAGGATCGTACATAACGCATGCCGAAGCGCCGATGCTGACCACGCGCGATCTCGAATTCTACCAGAACATCCGCACCGGCGGGCAAGACGGCACCGGCGACATCACGCAGTCGCCGCTTGCCGACGCCGATTTCGCCAACCTGCCGCCGACAGTGCTGATCACCGCGCAATGCGATCCCCTGTCGTCCGACGGCGAAGCCTATCGCGACCGCATCGTCGCGGCCGGCGGACGGGCATATTGGTTCGAGGAACCAGGGCTGGTGCATGGCTATCTCAGAGCCCGGCACACGGTGGGCCGCGCCCGAGCGAGTTTTACCCGGATCGTCGATGCGGTGGCCGCCCTTGGACAGGGCGCCTGGCTCTGGTGAGTGGTTCTATCGTCTCGCGGTTTGGGCCTTATTGCACGGCCGCGGCCCCCCCCCGCCCGGCGCCGCGGCCGGAAAAGATGCACCCACCGAGGAATGTGCCTTCGAGCGCCGCATAGCCATGCACACCGCCCCCGCCGAAACCGGCGGCTTCGCCGACGGCGTAGAGTCCCGCGACCGGCTGGCCATCGGCATCCAGCACGCGGCTGTCGAGGTCGGTCTGCAGGCCACCCAGCGTCTTGCGGGTCAGGATGTTGAGCCGCACCGCGATCAGCGGGCCGTTTGCCGGGTCGAGCATCTTGTGCGGCTTTGCCGTGCGGATCAGCCGGTCGCCGAGATAGGCACGGGCGCCGCGCAAAGCGGTGATCTGCATGTCCTTGGAGAACGGATTGTCGAGCTGCCGGTCGCGGGCGCGGATTTCGCGCTCGACCTGGGCCACCTCAAGAAGCGGCTCACCGCCGGCAAGCGCGTTCATGCGCGCGACCAGCGCCGGCAAATCAGCCTCGACGATGAAATCCTCGCCCTTCTCCATGAACGCCTTGACCGGACCCGGAATGCCAGATGTGGCGCGGCCGAGCACCTGGCGCCAGCTCTTGCCGGTCAAATCAGGGTTCTGCTCGGAGCCCGACAGCGCGAACTCCTTCTGGATGATCTTTTTGGTCAGGATGAACCAGGAATAGTCAAAGCCTGTGCTCATGATGTGGGAGAGCGTGCCCAGCGTGTCGAAACCGGGATAGAGCGGCACCGGCAAGCGCTTGCCGCGCGCATCGAGCCACAGCGATGACGGGCCGGGCAGGATGCGTATCGCATGGTCGGTCCAGATCGGCGCCCAGTTCTTGATGCCCTCGACATAGTGCCACATGCGGTCGCGGTTGACGATCGAGCCGCCGGCCCGTTCGGTGATCGCCAGCATGCGGCCGTCGACATGGTCGGGCACACCGGTGATCATGCGCTTGGGCGCCGTGCCAAGCCGCTTGGGCCAATTCTCCCGCACCAGTTGATGGTTGGCGCCGATGCCGCCGGAGGCGACGATCACCGCTTGGGCGTGAAGCTCGAAATCACCTGATATTTCGCGCGAACTCTTGTGGCCGCGCTCGACAGCGCTGGGCTGCAGGATGTCGCCACGCACACCGGTCACAACAGCACCCGTCCGCGTCAGTTCATTGACCCGATAACGGAACTTGAAGCTTATCAATCCGCGTTTTTGCGCCTCGCGCACGCGCTGCACGAACGGTTCGAGAACGCCGGGGCCGGTGCCCCAGGTGATGTGGAAGCGCGGCACCGAATTGCCGTGGCCGATGGCATTGCCGCCGCCGCGCTCGGCCCAGCCGACCACGGGGAAGAATTTCAGGCCGCGCTGCATCAGCCAGGAGCGTTTTTCGCCGGCGGCAAAGCCGACATAGGCTTCCGCCCATTTGCGCGGCCAGAAATCCTCGGGCCGATCGAAAGCCGCGGTGCCCAGCCAGTCTTCCAGCGCCAGGTCATGCGAATCGCGGATGCGCATGCGCCGCTGCTCGGGCGAATCGACGAGGAAAAGGCCGCCGAACGACCAGAACGCCTGGCCGCCGAGCGACTGCTCCGGCTCCTGGTCGACGATGATGATTCTCTTGCCGGCCTCGGCAAGCTCGGCGGCGGCAACCAGCCCGGCAAGGCCAGCGCCGACAATGATCACGTCCGCATCGTCAGCCATCTTTCCTCCCAGAATTAGCCGGCTACTTTATTGCCGGGGTCAGACGGTCTCCCAGCCGTCCGTGCCGCCGGCGCGGAAGATCGCATCGATGACTTTCTGGTTGAGCACAGATTCCTCCAGCGTGAAGACGCGCTCCTTGCCGCCCTGTGCCGCACGCGCGAAGGTCTCGACCTCCAGCCGGTACTGCTGCGTGCCGGGAAAGCGGAACACCTGCGCCTCGGTGTGGTTCTGGTTGTGCAGTTCCACGCGGTGGTGGTCGTAGAGCCCGGCATTGAAGGGCGAGAACAGCTCGATGAAACCCTTCTCACCGTGGAACACCATCACCTGGCGCGCCGCCATCTGCGTCGACAGGTAGAAGGACAGTTCGAAGTCACCGAAATCGGCGCGGATCGAGGAGTAGATGTCGGTGCCGAATGTCTTGTCGCGCTCGATCGTCGCCTGCACGCGCAGCGGCTCCTTGCCGGTCGAAAAGCGCGTCGACACGGTCGGGTAGACGCCGATGTCGGGCAGCGCGCCGCCGCCGAGGTCGAGCTGGTTGCGCATGTTGCTGGGGTCGACATTGTAGTAGGAGAAGGCACCCTGCACATGGCGCAGCCGGCCGATGGCGCCGCTGGCGATGAGGTCGCGTACCTTGATCCATTGCGGGTGGTAGATGACCATGAAGGCCTCGCAGACCAGCACCTTTTTCTGGTCGCGCAGCTTGATCAGCGGAAGAATGTCCTTGGCGTCGAGCGCCAGCGGTTTTTCGACCAGCACGTGCTTGCCGGCTTCGATGGCCTTGGCCGCCCACTCGACATGCTGCGAGGTCGGCAGCGGGATGTAGACGCCGTCTACTTCTTTCGAGGCGAGCAGTTCCTCATAGGAGCCGAAGGCATGCCGCGCACCGAAGCGGTCGGCCAGCGCCTTGGCCTTCGACAGGTCGCGGCTGGCGATCGCCGACAGCACGCCGTTCTCCGCCTCGACCATGGCCGGCAACAAATGCTCGCGGCCGATCTTGGCCGTCGACAACACACCCCATCGGAACATCAGGCTTCTCCTCTCGATTACAGGCGACGAGGTTTGCCCGAAATCGCCGGAAAAGCCAATGACAAGGTCAGCCCCTTTTGCCGGTCAGCGTCATGTCGAAGTCGACGATGTTGGAATAGATCGGCGTGCCGACATCCATGCCGTAGCGTGACCTCAACACCTTGCCGGTGACATGGAATTTTATGGTGCCAGCCTTGAGACCGCCAAGCTCGGCCGTGAATTTTTCCGGGAACGTCTTGCCGCGCGCCGTCAGCCTACCGGAGACCAGGGCCGTGGTGTCGCTGGTTCGGGTCACACTGGTCGAGCGGAACTGGATTTCCGGGTTCTTGGCGGCATCGAACACCGCGTCGGAGCGCAGGAAGGCATCGATACGGCCCTGGCCGGTGCCGACGCTTTCGGGAAAGATGGTGAAATTGACCTGCGAGCGCCCGACATCGCTGTTGTCGATGCGGATCGACCCCTTGAAGCGGGCAAAGGCGCCATTGAGGCCGCCGCCGCCGACCTTGTCGATGGAGAAGCGGATGCTGGAGCTGGCCGGGCTGATCGAATAGCTGCCGGCGGCGTCACCAAGCGCGACGGCCGCTGAAACAGGCATGGCAAGGCAAGCGGCGACCGCCGCAAATCCGAGGATGCGCGTGTACATGGGATGTTCCTTGTTGGAGGCAGCGCATTTCTTGCGCCCTCACTCCATGAACGAATGAACCGCTCGCTCTATTCCGGATCTGACGAAGGCGTGATCATGCGCGTGAGCACGCCATCCCTGAGCTGGAAATGATGCCGCAGTGCCGCCGCGACGTGGAGCGCGACCAGAGCCATGCCGGCATAGCCGAGATACCAGTGCGCCGCCGCCCAGAAGCTTTCGGCGCCATCCGATTCAGCCAGCGGCAGGTTCGGCATGACGAACAGGTTGAACGGCAGGCTGGGGATCTCCAGCATCGACACCGACACCAGCGCCCAGCCGGACAAGGGCAAGGCAAGCTGGAACGCGTAGAGCGCAAAATGGACCAGCGGGGCGGCCCGACGCTCCAGGGTTCCGACCGAGCGCGGCAGCGGCGGCGTTGCATTGCCGAGGCGCCAGGCGACGCGCAGCACCACCAGACCGAGCAGCAGAAAGCCGAAGGATTTGTGCAGTTGGATCAGTTCGAAGGCGGTGCGCTGACTGGTCAGCCGAACCATGACGAAGCCGAGCCCGAACTGACCGATGAAGATCAGCGCAATCAGCCAGTGGAGAATGATCGCGCCCCAGCCATAGCGGGTGCTGTTGGTGATCGATGTTTGCATGGGACGTGAACGAACGGTGAGGCGGCTTTCTTCCGACGCGCGCTTCACCCTCCCCTTGTGGGGAGGGTCGACCCGCGGTCGGAGCGAAGCGAAGACTGCGAGACGGGGTGGGGATGCGCCCTACGAGGCCCCCACCCCGCTTCGCAAAAGCCGCCTTCGCGGCATTTTGCTACGCGACCCTCCCCACAAGGGGGAGGGTGGGCTAGCCACTCACCTTGAAGAAATCGACAAACGCCCTGAGCGCTGGCCGCATCTGACGGCGGCTCGGATAATAGACAAAGAAGCCGTCGAAGGGCGGGCACCAATCCTCCAGCACGCGGATCAGCCTGCCGTCGGCGAGCGGGGCGCGGACATAATCCTCAAAGACGAAGGCGAGCCCGGCGCCGTCGACCGCCGCCTGCGCGATCAGATGGTCCTCATCGAGGATCAGCGGTCCCTCCACCGCCATCTCGATCGTCTCGCGGCCTTTCTCGAATTCCCAGCGGTAGAGGATGCCGCTGGAGAAGCGGAAGCGGATGCAGCGGTGGCCGGCTAGGTCGCGCGGGTGGAGCGGCTTGGGGCTCACCTCGAAATAGACCGGGGCGCCGACCACCGCGCCGCGAAGGTCCGGCCCGATGCGCACCGCGATCATGTCGCGCTGCAGGCTCTCGCCTAGCCTGACGCCAGCATCGAAGCCGCCTTCCACCACGTCGGTGAAGCGGTCCTCGATGACGATCTCCAGCACGATGTCGGGATAGGCCGACGCAAAGGCGCCCAGCCGTGGCGTCAGCGCCAAATGGGCCGCCGTGCGCGGCACGGTCAGCCGCAGATTGCCGGCCGGCCGGTCGCGCGCTTCGATTGCCGTCTCCAGCGCCAGGTCGATCTCGGAAAGCGC
The DNA here is from genome assembly GCF_040319805.1 of Mesorhizobium sp. M0848. NCBI lineage: Bacteria > Pseudomonadati > Pseudomonadota > Alphaproteobacteria > Hyphomicrobiales > Phyllobacteriaceae > Mesorhizobium > Mesorhizobium sp. M0848. The sequence goes on from NZ_JAMYOM010000006.1 coordinate 14,813, forward strand.
CGGCCGCAATCGCTCGAGCAGTTGCGCGCCCTCCTCGGTCGGGGCAACGCTGCGCGTGCTGCGTGCCAACAGGCGCACGCCAAGCCGGGCTTCGAGGCTGGATACCGCGTGGCTAACCGCCGAAGGCGCGATGGCCAATTCCCTGGCAGCGCCGCGAAAGCTGCCGCATTGAGCGACAGTCGCCAGCACCGCCAGTTGTGAAAGATGCGCTCGATTCATTGATCTATCTTTTAGTACAGCCCGTGCGGATGAAAACCGATTATCGAACACAAGGCAAGGCGCTATTTCTGCCACATCGCAACAAGGAGACGCGTTATGCAAACCCGCAAGCTAGGAACTGAATTGAACGTCTACCCCGTCGGCCTCGGCTGCATGGGCATGAGCTTCGCCTATGGCGGCCAAGCGGAAGCCGATGCGATCGCCACGCTCCACCGCGCCGTCGACATCGGCGTCAATTTCTTCGACACGGCGGAAGTCTATGGCCCTTACGAGAACGAGATCCTGCTCGGCAAGGCGCTAAAGTCGGTGCGTGACAAGGTGACGATCGCGACAAAATTCGGCTTCAAGATTTTGGAGGAAGGCACAGGCCTCGACCGCATGGCGGGCGTCGACAGCCGCCCCGAGCACGTCAAGGCGGTCGCCGAGGCCTCGCTGAAACGGCTGGGCACGGATGTGATCGACCTCTACTACCAGCACCGCGTCGACCCCAACGTGCCAATCGAGGATACGGTCGGCGCCATGGCCGAACTGGTGCGCGAGGGCAAGGTGCGCGCGCTTGGCCTGTCGGAGGCGAGTGCCGCGACCATACGCCGGGCCCATGCCGTGCATCCGATTGCTGCCGTGCAGAGCGAATATTCGCTGTGGAGCCGCGACCCGGAAGACGAGGTGTTCGCCGTCTGCCGCGAACTCGGCATCGGCTTCGTTCCCTACAGCCCGCTCGGCCGTGGCCTGCTGACCGGCACGATCGGCAAGCCCGAGGCCTTGAGCGACGACGACTGGCGCCGGACCTTGCCGCGCTTCCAGGCCGAGGCGATGGAAGCCAATGCCGCCGTCATCGCCACGCTGGAAAAGCTGGCGGCTGAAAAGGGCGCAACCTCGGCGCAGCTGGCGCTAGCCTGGGTGCTGCACCAGGGCGATTTCATCGTGCCGATCCCCGGTGCAAGAAGGATCCGCCATCTCAAGCAGAATGCGGCAGCGGCCGGGATCGCGCTGAGCGCGGTCGAGGTGCAGGCGATTGGCGATGCGCTGTCGCCCGACAAGGTGGTCGGTAGGCGCTATGCGCAGAAGGAGTTGGCGCTGGTGAATGGGTGAAAGCTGGTGAGTAAGCGGAAGAGGGTGCTTCGGCGCCCCTTTTCATGCGCGATGGTGCAGAAGGTTGCGTGACGTTGGCGCGAGGCACCCCCCTCTGTCCTGCCGGACATCTCCCCCGCAAGGGGGGAGATCGGATGTCACGCCGGCTTTCGCCAATCACCAACGTTGCAAGAAGGGTGCCGCCGATGAAGTTGCCAATCTCCCTCCTTGCGGGGGAGATGGCCGGCAGGCCAGAGGGGGGTGCCTCGCGCCAACATTCGGGCAACTCCCTACCAAGGCACGACAGTGGTCTCCGGCCAATACTCCTGGGCGCGTCTGCCCTTCACCTCATGCGTGCGCTGATTGTCCATCACCCGGTTCGGTGTGATGCGGAACGAAAAAATATCGTCAAGACCAAATGGAGCCACGATCTCGAGCTGCCCATCCGCATCGTATCGCACACCCACCGCATGGGTCTTCGACGCGAAATAGCTGACGGATTCGCTGGAGCTGGAATAGCGCGGGCACGGTTGCCCGAATTTCTGCGGATACCACAGATGCACCCGCGCCTGGTTGCGCACCTCGACCGGCAGCGGCAGTCCTTCGAAATGCTTCTCCGCCCGGCGGATCACCGCATCCTCCGCCTCGTAGGATAGATCGGCGTCATCGAAATAAAACAGGTCGACATCCTTGATGCCGTAACCCGGGGGCTTGCCGGTCAGGTGGTTCCAGACACTGTTGTAGAGCGCGCCGGACACCACCAGCCAGTCCGGCAGGTCGAGCGTGTGAGCCCGCGCCAGCGCGTCGCGGACCAGCGGGTCGGCAGGCACGATGGCGAGAAACGCCGCGCGCTGTTCTTCGAAAGGAAGTCCGGAATACCGCAGATGGTCCATCGCCCTTTGGAGGGCGATTCGCCATCTGCTCGCAAGTCTTAGCCGCGCAGAACGCCACCCGTCTGCTTGCCGACATTCTCGACGATACGCTTCGCCAGTGCCTCGAAATCCTCGTCGGTCAGCGTCTTTTCGACCGGCTGGATCGACACTTCGATTGCAATAGACTTCTTGCCCTCGCCCAGCGAAGCGCCTTCGAAGATGTCGAAGACCGAAACCGCGGTGATCAGCTTCTTGTCGGCGGCAAGGGCTGCGCGGACCAGCGCGCCGGCCTCGACCGACTTGTCAACGACGAAAGCGAAGTCGCGCTTGACCGCCTGGAAGGGGGACAGTTCCAGTTTCGGCTTGGTTTTCGTCGGCTTGGCCTTCGGTTCGGGCACCGCATCGACGAACACCTCGAAGCCGCACAGCGGCCCGGAAACATCGAGCCCCTCCAGCGTCTTCGGGTGGAATTCGCCAAAGGTGCCGAGCACGGTTTTCGGGCCGAGCTTGATGGTGCCGGAACGGCCGGGATGGTACCAGGCTGGACCGCCGGCCTCGATCTGCAGCCGCTCGACCGGCGCACCGCAGGCTTCGAGCGCGGCGATCGCGTCGGCCTTGGCGTCGAACACGCCGACCGCACCCGAATTGCCGGCCCAGTTGCGGCCGGAGCCGTCGAGCTTGGCGGTGCCGCGACGCACACCGGCGGCGACGCGCCGCTGTTGGTCGGCGCCGTCGCCCTCATAGGTGCCCGACACTTCGAACAGCGCCACGTCGCCAATACCCTTGTCGGCATTGCGCTGTGCAGCGGCGATCAGCCCGGGCAGCAGCGACGGCCGCATGTCGGACATGTCGGCGGCGATCGGGTTGGCGAGCTTCAGCGCGGTCTGGCCACCGCCGAACAGCTCGGCATGCTTGGCCGGAATGAACGACCAGGTGACGGCTTCCATCATGCCGCGCACGGCAAGCGCGCGCTTGGCGGTGCGGGTACGGACCTGCAGCGTGGTGAGTATCCTGGCGTTGACCGCGTCATGCGCACCGAGCGGCTGCGGCGCGATGTTGTCGACGCCGTGGATGCGCATGACTTCCTCGACCAGATCTGCCTTGCCATCGACGTCGGGGCGCCAGGACGGCACGGCGACGTCGAAGACGCCCGATATCTTTTCTTGAGACGAGAAATCTCGTGTGCCGGGCGGCGGAGCAACATAGTTGGCATGGGGTCGATAGGTTGGCTCTGCACTGAAACCCAGGCGCTCAAGGATAGATAGGCTCTCATCCTCGTCGACCTCGATGCCGGTCAGCCGCTTCACTTCCGCCAGCGGGAAGGAAACGATCTTCGGCTGATAGTCGGCATAACCGACGACTTCCATTTCGGTCGGCGTGCCGCCGCAGAAATCGAGCACCAGTTTCGTTGCCAACTCGACGCCGGGAACCATGAATTCGGGGTCCACGCCGCGCTCGAAGCGGTAGCGCGCGTCGGTGATGATGCCGAGCGTGCGGCCGGTGCGCGCCGTGGTGATCGGATCCCAAAGGGCGGATTCGATCAGCACGTCGGTCGTGTTCTCGTCGCAGCCCGAATGCTCGCCGCCCATGATGCCGGCGATGGACTCGACGCCATTGTCATCAGCGATGACACACATTTCCGGCGTCAGCGTGTATTCGCGGCCGTCGAGCACCTGCACCTTTTCACCATCGCGCGCGCGGCGCACGACGAGATTGCCGGCAACCTTGCTGGCGTCGAACACATGCAGCGGGCGGCCGCGGTCGAAGGTGACGTAATTGGTGATGTCGACCAGCGCGCTGATGGGTCTCAGGCCAATGGCGATCAGCCGCTGCTGCAGCCATTTCGGCGACGGCCCATTCTTGACGCCCTTGACCAGGTTGAGCGCGAAGCCAGGGCAAAGCTCCGGCGCTTCGATCGTTACCTTGACCGGACACATGCCGTTGCCGACATGCGGCATGATGGCGCCGCCGACGAGGCGGCCAAGCCCGCTCGCCGCCAGATCCCTGGCGACGCCATAGACGCTGGTGGCGTCCGGCCGGTTCGGCGTCAAATTGATCTCGATGACCGGATCGTCGATATGCGCATAAGCGGCGAAGCTGGTGCCGACCGGCGCATCCTCGGGCAGGTCGATGATGCCGTTGTGTTCGTCTGACAGTTCCAGCTCGCGCTCGGAACACATCATGCCGTGGCTCTCGACCCCCCTGATCTTGCCGACCGCCAGCGTCACGTCGATGCCGGGCACATAGGTGCCGGGCGCAGCAAAGGCGCCGATCAGGCCAGCGCGGGCGTTTGGCGCGCCGCAGACGACCTGCACGGGTGACTTGCCGTCGCCCGTATCGACGGTCAGCACGCGCAGCCGGTCGGCATCGGGATGCTGGACCGCCGTCAGCACCCTGGCGATGACGAAGGGCTTCAGGCTCGACTTGTCGTCGACATGCTCGACTTCGAGGCCGATCGAGGTCAGTCGCTCGACGATCTCGTCGAGCGTGGCGTCGGTCTCTAGGTGGTCCTTGAGCCAGGAGAGGGTGAATTTCATGGGACTGTTCCGTCTGGTCTTTTGACGCTTGTTTTCAGATGTCTCGGCAGGTCGTCGGATATATGCAGGAAGGCAAGCTGTTCGCCGACATAGGCATGCTGCGTCGGCTCAAAATCGGCCGGCATGTCCATGGCGCCGAGCATGAAGTAGATGTCGTCTTCCAGCCGCTCGTCGACATAGGCGATGGGCGAGCCGCAAGTGCCGCAGAACGAGCGCGTCACCGGGCCGTTCTCATACATCTTCAGCGCCTTGCCGGTGAACGCGACCTGATCGACCAGGAAGCCGACAAAGGCCGACACCGGCGCGCCGCTGGCCCGCCGGCAATCGCCGCAATGGCAATAGCTGACGTGATGCGGTTCGACGGAAGCTTCGAACCGCACGGCGCCGCAGCGGCAGCCGCCGGCGTAGGGCGCTGTCATGCGCTCAGGCCTCCGAACAACGTCGGCATGTCGAGCGGCCTGAAGCCGTAATGCGACAGCCAGCGGACGTCCGCGTCGAAGAAGGCGCGCAGGTCCGGCATGCCATATTTCAGCATGGCGATGCGGTCGATGCCCATGCCCCAGGCAAAGCCCTGATATTCGTCCGGATCAAGCCCGCCATGGCGCAGCACGTTGGGATGGACCATGCCGCAGCCGAGGATCTCCATCCAGTCGGAGCCTTCGCCGAAGCGCACTTCGCCGGGCCTGGAGCGGTCGCACTGGATGTCGACCTCGAGGCTCGGCTCGGTGAACGGGAAGAAGGACGGCCGGAAGCGCATCTTGACCTGCGGCACCTCGAAGAAGGCCTTGCAGAACTCCTCCAGCACCCACTTCATGTTGGCGACGTTGGCCGTCTTGTCGATCACCAGCCCCTCGACCTGATGGAACATCGGCGAGTGAGTGGCGTCCGAATCCTGGCGGTAGGTCTTGCCCGGAATGACGATGCGGATCGGCGGCTTCTTCGTCTCCATGGTGCGGATCTGCACCGGCGAAGTGTGGGTGCGCAGAAGCTTGCGCTCGCCCTTCTCGTCCGGCTGGAAGAAGAAGGTGTCGTGCATCTCGCGCGCCGGATGGCCTTCGGGGAAATTCAGCGCAGTGAAATTGTAGTAATCGGTCTCGATATCGGGACCTTCCGCGATGGAAAACCCGAGGTCGCCGAAGATCGCCGCGATCTCATCGATGACCTGGCTGATCGGGTGGATACGGCCGCGCTCGGCCGGCGACTGCCGCACCGGCAGCGTCACATCGACCCTTTCGGCGGCGAGGCGGGCGGTGATCGCCACATCTTTCAACTCGGCCTTGCGCACCGTCAGCGCATCTGTGACGCGGTTCTTGAGTCCGTTGATTGCGGGGCCTTTGACCTGACGCTCCTCAGCGGTCATGGCGCCAAGGGTCTTCAGCATCTCGGACACGGCGCCCTTCTTGCCGAAAGCAGCGATGCGCACGGCCTCGATGGCCGGCTCATCGGCGGCCGAGGCGATTTCGGCCAGAAGTGAGTTTTCAAGCGTATCCAGGCCAGTGGTTGCGTCGTTCACGGTCAAACTCGCTACGTTGGAAATCAGCTCAAAGTGAAAGTCACTTTTAAGTTGAAAGTTCAGGCAAAAGAAAAACCCGCGCCAGCCGTGCCAGCGCGGGTTCCCCAAATCAGAATTGCGAATGCTTGGGAAGCGCTGGTCTTAGGCGACAGCGCTTTCAAAAGCGTTCGGCGTGGTGTTCTTCAGATATTCGAGCGCCACCTTGGCCTTGGCGACCAGGGCTGCGAAAGCCTGCGGCTCATGGATGGCCATGTCCGACAGGATCTTGCGGTCGATCTCGATGCCCGACTTGTTGAGGCCGTCGATGAAGCGGCCATAGGTCAGGCCATGCTCGTGCGTCGCGGCGTTGATGCGCTGGATCCACAGCGCGCGGAACGAGCGCTTGCGGTTCTTGCGGTCGCGATACGCGTACTGCATCGACTTTTCCACCGCCTGCTTGGCGATGCGGATGGTGTTCTTGCGGCGGCCGTAGAAGCCTTTGGCGGCTTTCAGGACCTTCTTGTGCTTGGCGTGCGAAGTGACGCCTCTTTTTACGCGTGCCATGTCATGATCTCCTTAAAAGCAATTCCAGGAAAAGTGCCTTGCGGTTTTCCGTTCGGAATTGCGTAAAACAAATGCGTGTCCGGACCGAATGATCTTATTTTGGCGAATGATGTTTTCCAAAAAGTCTGCAACTTTTTGGCATCATTCCCTAGAGACCGTTCGGCAGAAAATTCTTGATGACCTTCTTGCCATCCGGTTCAGCCAGAACCATCGTGCCGCGGGCATTTCGAATGAACTTGTTGGAACGCTTGATCATGCCGTGACGCTTGCCGGCCGCAGCCGACAGGACTTTACCCGTACCTGTGATCTTGAACCGCTTCTTGGCGGCCGATTTGGTCTTCATCTTGGGCATTTTGCTACTCCGTATTGTTGGCGCACTATCGCGCTTCTTGTTCGCTTCGGGCCGACCAAAGCCCGAAAAGCAAATGAAACCGCCACGGCATGCCCTGCCGGGCGGTTTTCTTGAACGGCGGTGCTATACGTCAAAGACGGCCCGCGTGCAACACCTGTGGAGATGCGGCGCTGTGTCCTTGGTCAGGGCAGCGTGAACCAGACCGGCAACATGCCTGACAGCTGGGCTCCGTCTATCAGCTCGAAGGCCGGCAGGGCGACGAGGAAGACCAGGCCGTCGAGCAGCGTGGTCAGCAACAGGCGGGGCTTGAAGCTGCCCGTATCGCCCTCCTGGTAGAGCGACAGCTTCGGGAAGAAGCGCGGCACCTTCTCCAGATAGGCCTGGTACGGCGCGCCGAGCGCTTCCTTGAGGAACTTCTCTTCGCGCAGGATGACGATGTGGAAGGCACCCGCGCACAGCAGCGCAAAGAGGATGATGCCGGAGAACGAGCCGATCTGGGCGCCGACGCCCGCCGCGGCCACGGTCGAGAACACATAAAGTGGGTTGCGGGTGATCGAGTAAGGCCCGCCGGTCACCACCTCGGAAGATTTGCGCCCGCCTATGTAGAGCGTCGCCCAAAGGCGCCCGACGATGCCGAGGAAAATCAGCAGCACGCCGAACATTTCGATCGACTCATGCACCCAGGTTTCAGGCGGAAACGTCGATTGGCCGAACAGCAGTGCCAGAAACAGCACCACCACCAGCACCGCAAGCACCATGCGGCGCATATGCTGGTAGTTGCCCAGCCCGTGTGCCTCGACGGGCGCAGACTTGATTTCATTGACCATGGCGGAATCCGATCGTCGAAAAACTTGCCGGCGATCGCAGCTTCTGGCCAAGAAAACAGGGCCCCGCCGATCGTTGGGACGGCTTGCAGGATAATTCAGGCGGATTTAATGCATGTCGCCTCTTTTGACTGCCTACCGCAGCTCAATACAGCCAGAAGAGGACGGGAATTACACCGCTTTCCTGTCCGGACTCGATGAGTTCGAAAAACGGTATGGAAACCAGAAACATCAAGCCGTCGCGCAGCGTGTGATTGAAGATGCGCGGTGTGAAGGTGACCTCGGCCTGATCGCGATAAAGCCGGGGATTGGGAAAAAAACGCGGCACCCGTGCAACGTAGTCCTTGTACGGCGCCCCGAGCACGGTCGTCAAATGCCGTTCCTCGCGCAGCGTGACGATGTGGAACGCGGCCGCGCACAAAACCGCCGACGCTACCGCGACGATCGCGCTGCCGGTCTGGGTGCCGATGCCGACGGCCGCTACGGTGGAGAAAAAATACAGCGGGTTGCGCATCACCGAATATGGGCCGGTTGCAACCACTTCGGCCGACTTGCGGCCGCCGATATAGAGGATCGACCAGAGCCGGCCGCCGATTCCGATCAGTATCAGGGCGATCCCGTGCGCCTCTATGCGTTCGTGGGTCAGTTCATCGTGCGGGGAGCCGCCGAAGATCAGCAAAGCGCAAAAAGCGCCGATTAGCAGCGCCAGCAGGACGCGCCGGCGCCGCTGATAGCGACCCATTTCACTTGTAGAACGTGCCGCAGCGGTCATGGGAGAATCCTTTCGCCGCGAGGACCGGCAACCAGAATCCTTGTCGAAGCAACTTGCGGAGAAATCATGGCGGAGGCAAAACAAAACAAAAGCCGCCGAAGCGGCCTTTGCTTTTGACGGGGATCGCTCTAGCGCGGCGACAGCACCATCATCATCTGGCGGCCTTCGAGCTTCGGTTCCGCTTCGACCTTGGCAATCGTCGCCACTTCCTCGCGGACCTTGTTCAGAAGCTGCATGCCGAGTTCCATATGCGCCATCTCGCGGCCACGGAAGCGCAGCGTCAGCTTGACCTTGTCGCCTTCCTCGAAGAAGCGGCGAACCGCCTTCATCTTGGTCTCGTAGTCATGGCTGTCGATGTTCGGGCGCATCTTGATCTCCTTGATCTCGATGACCTTCTGGTTCTTGCGCGCCTCGGCCGCCTTCTTCTGGTTGGCGTATTTCAACTTGCCGAGATCGAGGATCTTGACGACGGGGGGCACCGCATTGGGCGATATCTCGACGAGATCGAGCCCAGCCTCTTCGGCGAGCAGCAACGCATCGTTGATGGAAATATCGCCGCGGTTCTGGCCATCGGCGTCGATAAGCTGGACCCGGGGAACCCGGATGTCACGGTTGGAGCGCGGGCCATCCTTGGTCGGCGCCGCTGCTTTGAAAGGTCTGCGAATGGTCGTGGTCTCCTTGGCCGTTTCGTTCAGGTTCGTCAGTGTTGATGCGTGGACGCGCAATGTGGTGAGCGCGCGGGCGGAGTCAATAGCACAGCATTGACAGAAAATCACCCTGATCGCTGCTCTGCACCAAACAAACAACATCGTGAGCACTTTTCGCCACGCCACCGGCTGTGTCACAAGACCCGCGTTGAGGAAAAGCCATGACTGCTACGCCCCCAATCTTTCTGGATGTAGATGGATCGCGCATCGCGGTGCGCCATACTGCTGGCTCTGCGCCAGGCATCGTCTGGCTCGGCGGCTACAAGTCGGACATGCTGGGCACGAAGGCGCAGACGCTGACGGACTGGGCGGCCAAAGAAGGCCGCGCCTTCCTGCGCCACGATTATTCTGGCCATGGCGAATCCGGCGGCGCCTTTGCCGACGGCACGATTTCGACATGGCTTGCGCAGAGCCTTGCCGTGTTCCGGCATTTCACCCGGGGCAGCCAGATCCTGGTCGGCTCCTCGATGGGCGCCTGGATCGCGCTGCGCATGGTGCAGGAATTGCGCAAGGCAGGCGATAGCAACGTCGCCGGCATGGTGCTGCTGGCGCCAGCCCCGGATTTCACCGCCGACCTGGTCGAACCGGTGCTGACCAAGGCGCAGAAGCGCGATCTCGCCAAAAAAGGTTTCTTCGAAGAGCCGTCGGACTATTCCACGGAACCCTACATCTACACCCGCGCCCTGATCGAGGACGGGCGCTACAACCGGGTTATGACAGGCCCGATCGACACCCATTGCCCGGTGCACATCCTGCAGGGCCTGGCCGATGCGGACGTGCCTGCAAGCCACGCACTGAAGCTGGTCAGCTTGCTGCCCGCCGACGACGTGACACTGTCATTGATCCCCGACGGCGACCATCGCTTGTCGCGACCCCAAGATCTCGACATGCTGGTGCGGGCCGTCGATGCGATGGCGCAGAGGGGAAACTGATGCGCCTTTCCATCCCGATATCCGCCTTCGTCGCGGCGATCGTCGGCTTCGGCGGCACGCTGGCCATCGTCATCGCAGCCGCCACCGCAGTCGGTGCGACGCAGATCGAGACGGCAAGCTGGGTGACGACGATCTGCCTGGCCATGGCGATCGAGAGCCTGTGGCTGTCATGGCGCACGAAAATGCCTGTCATCACCGCCTGGTCGACGCCGGGCCTGGCGCTGATCGCGGCATCGAGCGGCTTTTCGATGAGCGAGGCCGTCGCCGCCTTCATCGTCACCGGCGTCCTTCTGATCGCCACAGGGCTGTTTCGGCCCCTGACCAAGCTGATCTCGAGGATACCGCCCTCCGTCGCCTCGGGCATGCTGGCCGGCATCGTCGTCACCTTCGCGCTCAATGCGGTGAAGACCATTCCGATCGACCCGTGGCTGATCCTGCCGCTGATCGCCGTCTTCTTCGTTATCAGGCTGTTCAACCCGGCGCTGTCGGTGCTGGCGGTTCTGATCGGCGGTGGCCTCGCCGCTTTCCTCACCGGCCGTGTCGGTGGCCTGCCGACACCGGAACTGTCGACGCTGACGCTGATTGCGCCTGACTTCACCACCAAGGCGGTGATCGGCCTGGCACTGCCGCTCTATCTCGTCACCATGGCGTCGCAAAACCTGTCCGGCCTCGCCGTGCTGCGCGCCGCCGGCTATCACCCGGAGCCCGGCCCGCTGATCGGTGTCACGGGCCTGTTTTCGCTGCTCTCGGCGCCGTTCGGCGGCTCGACGACCAATCTGGCGGCGATCTCGGCGGCGATCTGCACCGGGCCGGACGTCCACCCCGATCCCGCCGAGCGCTGGAAGACCGGCCCGTTCTATGCGCTCGCCTATCTCATCTTTGCGATTTTCGGCGCTTCGCTGGTGGCGATCTTCGCGGTGCTGCCGCAGAGCCTGATCGTGCTGGTGGCAGGCCTGGCGCTGATGGCGTCGCTCGCCAACGCGCTGTCTATCGCGCTGAAGGAAGAGGCGGATCGCATGGCCGCCACCGTCACCTTTGTCGTCACCGCGTCGGGTCTGACGCTGTTCGGCGTTGGCGCCGCATTCTGGGGCCTGATTGCCGGGCTGGTCGTGCTTTTCCTCGATATGATCAAAAAGCGATAATCATTTCAGATGCTTGTCCGGATTTGGCGGACATTGTCTTGAATCGCCGTTTTTCTCTTCCCATTTCGATTCCACGCAGCCGGGTTTGGCTGTCTCCAACCGAAGGAATGGGAGAAAATGAACACATCCGCATTGATCCGTCCGGCCTGGACGCCGGCAACCATCGCGTTGATGGTTGTGGGTTTCATGGTGTTCTGGCCACTCGGCTTCGCCATGCTCGCCTACATCATCTGGGGCGACCGCCTCGATGGCTTCAAGCGTGACGTCAACCGCGCGACCGACGGCATCTTCGCCGGATGCCGCCGCGGTTCCGACAAGGCCGCGCGCTGGGGCAATGGCTCCGCCCGCACCGGCAACGTCGCTTTCGACGACTGGCGCGAAAAGGAACTGGAGCGCCTGAACGAAGAGCGTCGCAAGCTCGACGAGATGCTGACCCAGTTCGACGAGTATGCCCGCGAATTGCGCCGCGCCAAGGATCAGGACGAGTTCGACCGGTTCATGGCCAACCGCAACAAGTCGACGGCTCCGACGAAGACCGATCCGGGCGCCGGAACGACGACCACCAAGCGTGGCAAGGGTTCGAACCTGCTTGACGACTGAGGCCCGACGCATGACCCCGAAAATCGGAACCGGTTTTCGGAAAGGATCATGCGCCAACTTAAAGTGCTACAGCGTCCTTTGCGCGTCCCAGAGGACGCGCGGCTCTGTAGGACAGGCCAAGGTATGACGACGGCGTCGCGCGAGCGGCGCCGTTTCTTTTTTGTTCTAGTCGTTTTTCTCGAATCGCGTATCGTCCCGCCATGACTCTCGGCTTCTTTCGCAATCTGACAAAGCCCAAGCCCACGCCTGTCGTGGAACGCGAATATTGCGTCGCCGGCCGCACGCTGCCGCTCAAGATCGTCGAGAGCGCCAGGGCGCGCCGAATGACGCTGCGCATCGATTCAGGCGGTCAGGGTCTGCGCATCACCGTGCCGCCAGGCCTGCGCCGCGGCGAGGTGGACAGGTTCCTCGAGCGGCACCAGGACTGGCTGGAGCAGCGACTGGCCAAGGTGCCGACGCGGCCGCAGGTGCGGCCCGGCATCAGGATCCCGGTGCGTGGCGTGGCGCACCGCATCGTCCATGAGCCATCAAAGCGCGGGACCGTGACGGTGTCGAGCGATGAGCGCGGCCCGCTGCTGATCGTGCACGGCGATCGCATACACCTACCGCGCCGCATCGCCGACTTCCTCAAGCGCGAGGCCAAGAAGGACATCGAGAAGCTGGTGCTCAAGCACACCCAGGCGTTGGGCAAACGCGCCAAGGCCGTCCGCTTCAAGGACACGTCGAGCCGCTGGGGCTCCTGCACCTCCGAAGGCAATCTGTCCTTCTCCTGGCGCATCATGATGGCGCCGTCGCCGGTCATCAACTATCTCGTCGCGCATGAAGTGGCGCATCTCAAGGAGATGAACCATGGTCCGAAATTCTGGAAATTGTGCGAAAAGCTCTGCCCCGACACCGATCGCTGCAAGGACTGGCTGAAGCGCAATGGCGGTGCGCTGCAGGCGATCATGTTCGAGTAGGCGGCAGCCGAGCGGCACGTCGAGCGCAGTAGGCTACTCGCGCGACCGTTGGAGATTGGCGAAGCTATCTCCAACGTCGTCATCCTAGGGCGGAGCAAGGAGCGAAGCGACGCGGCGCAGACCCTGGGATCCATGCCGTGACGCACGAGCGCCGCAACGGTGCAGGTCTCGGATATCCGCCAGAACAAAACGACCTTTTCAGCAACGCGTTCATTCTCCACCGCCGCATCCTTCGGTGGATGTCACGGCATGGATCCTAGGGTCTGCGCTCCGCTTCGCGTCGCTCCGCCCTAGGATGACGAAATTCAGTCGTCATTCGCCGCATTAAGCTCTTCCGGCCGCAACCCCTCATCGCCATGATGCGGCCACGGCAGGAAATTGCCGTCGAATTCATCGCCGCCGAAATAGTCGAGCGCCCGGTGCGCTTCGGCGCCGTTGAAGGCAGCCTTGTCGATCAGGTGCGCGATGACCTCGCGCGCCTGCGCGACCTTCTGCCTGAGTTCGGCAATTGTCCTGTCGGTCATGATCGTGCTCCCGCCGTGTCCTGTTCATCCATAGGTAGCGCCTTTGGCCGTGTCGGCAAACAGCATGCTTTTTCTCGACTCTTTTCGCTTTTCATGCCAATTCCCGCGCCATGGCACTCGACATCAAGATCTGCGGCTTGAAGACCGACGGGGCAATGGCCGCGGCGCTGGCCGGCGGCGCCAGCCATGTCGGGTTTATCTTCTTCGCCAAAAGCCCGCGCTATGTCGAACCTGCCGAGGCTGGCCGTCTGCGCGAGACTGCGCGCGGCAAGGCGATGGCGGTTGCCGTCACCGTAGATACCAGCGACGCCTTCCTTGATGAAATCGTTGCCAAAATGCAGCCTGACATGCTGCAGCTGCATGGTGCGGAAACGCCCGAGCGCGTCGCCGAGGTCAAAGCCCGCTATGGCCTGCCGGTGATGAAGGCGCTGCCGCTCAGCGAGGCCGCCGATCTCGAACGGATAAAGCCGTTCATCGGCATAGCCGACCGGTTCCTGTTCGACGCCAAGCCGCCGAAAGGCTCGCAACTGCCGGGCGGCAACGGCGTGGCCTTCGACTGGCACATCCTCGCCGGCCTTGACGGCAGCGTCGATTACATGCTTTCCGGTGGGCTCAACGCCGCCAATATCGGCGATGCCCTTCGGCTTGCCGACCCGCCCGGAATAGACATTTCCTCAGGCGTGGAAAGCGCGCCGGGCATCAAGGATCCGGCGCTGATCGAACAGTTTTTCCGGGCCGTCAGGGCCGCGCGGAACACCCGCGCAGCCTGAGCGTGCTGTAAACGACAAGCCAGGAGATCGGCGATGAACAAGCCGGCGACACCCAATTCCTTCCGCACCGGACCCGACGAACAGGGCATGTTCGGCATTTTCGGCGGTCGTTTCGTTGCCGAAACGCTGATGCCGCTGATCCTCGATCTGGAGCGGCACTGGAACGAGGTCAAGAACGATGCGGATTTCAGGGCCGAGCTGACTGACCTGTCGACCCACTATGCCGGACGGCCGTCGAAGCTTTATTTCGCCGAAGGCCTCACGAAGCATCTCGGCGGCGCAAAGGTCTATTTCAAGCGCGAGGATCTGAACCATACCGGTTCGCACAAGATCAACAATTGCCTCGGCCAGATCCTGCTGGCCAAGCGCATGGGCAAGAAGCGCATCATCGCCGAGACCGGCGCCGGCCAGCACGGCGTGGCGTCGGCCACGGTCGCGGCCCGCTTCGGCTTTCCCTGCGTCGTCTATATGGGCGCCACCGACGTCGCCCGGCAAAGCCCCAATGTCTTCCGCATGAAGCTGCTCGGCGCCGAAGTGCGGCCGGTGACCGCCGGTCACGGCACGCTGAAGGACGCCATGAACGAGGCGTTGCGCGACTGGGTGACCAATGTCGAGGACACCTATTACTTGATCGGCACCGCTGCGGGCCCGCATCCCTATCCGGAGCTGGTGCGCGATTTCCAGTCGGTGATCGGCATCGAGGCGCGGGCGCAGATCCTCGAACAGGAGGGCCGGCTGCCGGACACGATCATCGCCGCTGTCGGCGGCGGCTCCAACGCCATCGGCCTGTTCCATCCGTTCCTCGACGACAAGGATGTCCGCATCATCGGCATCGAAGCCGGCGGGCGCGGTCTCGACGGCATCGAGCATTGCGCGTCGATGAATGCCGGCGCGCCCGGCGTGCTGCACGGCAACCGTACCTATCTCCTGCAGAACTCTGACGGCCAGATCATGGATGGCCATTCGATCTCGGCCGGCCTCGATTACCCTGGTGTCGGCCCGGAGCACTCGTGGCTGCGTGATTCAGGCCGCGTCGAATATGTGCCGATCCTCGACGACGAAGCGCTGGAGGCCTTCAAGCTGACGACGCGCGTCGAAGGCATCATCCCGGCGCTGGAATCCGCGCATGCCATTGCGCATGCGGTGAAGATCGTGCCCGCCATGGACAAGGACCAGATCGTCATCGTCAACCTGTCCGGCCGTGGCGACAAGGACGTGCACACGGTGGCTTCGATGCTGGGCATGGAGATCTGATCATGGTGACCCGCATCGACCGCCGCATGGCAAAACTGAAAGCCGAAGGCCGCCCGGCGCTCGTCACCTATTTCATGGGCGGCGACCCGGACTACGACACCTCTTTGTCGATCATGAAGGCACTGCCCAAGGCTGGCGCCGACATCATCGAGCTCGGCATGCCGTTCTCCGATCCGATGGCCGACGGCCCGGCAATCCAGGCGGCGGGTCTCAGGGCGCTGAAAGGCGGCCAGACGCTGGTCAAGACGCTGAAGATGGCAGCCGACTTCCGGACCGGCGACAATGAGACGCCGATCGTGCTGATGGGCTACTACAATCCGATCTACATCTATGGCGTCGACCGCTTCCTCAAGGACGCGATCGCCAGCGGCATCGACGGGCTGATCGTCGTCGACCTGCCTCCGGAGATGGACGAGGAACTGTGCATTCCGGCGCTGAAAGCCGGCATCAATTTCATCCGGCTGGCCACACCCACCACCGACGACAAGCGCCTGCCCAAGGTGCTGCAGAACACGTCGGGCTTCGTCTATTACGTCTCGATGACCGGCATCACCGGCTCGGCGCTGGCCGACACCGGCAAGGTGGCGGCGGCGGTCAAGCGCATCAAGGGCCATACCGACCTGCCGGTCTGCGTCGGCTTCGGCGTCAAGACCGCCGAGCAGGCCCGGGTGATCGGCGCCAATGCCGACGGCGTGGTCGTCGGCACCGCGATCGTCAATGCGGTAGCCAATGTGCTGGGACCGAAGGGCGAAAAGACCGCCGATCCGGCCGAAGCCGTCGCCACGCTGGTCAGCGGCCTTGCGCAAGGCGTGCGTTCGGCCCGCCTTGCTGCTGCCGAATAGTTCTCCTACCTCAGCTTTTGCGCATGTCGTTATCCCAAAACCGGTTTCCACTTTTAGGCGACATGCACTAACTCTTCGTCAGGACAGGAGCCGAAGCGATGAACTGGATCACCAATTACGTTCGCCCGAAGATCAATTCGATGCTCGGCCGGCGCACCGACATGCCCGAGAACCTCTGGATCAAGGATCCGGAGACCGGCGAGATGGTGTTCCACAAGGACCTGGAATCCAACCAGTTCGTCATTCCCTCGTCCGGCCATCATATGAAGATTTCGGCCAAGGAGCGGCTGAGATTCTTCTTCGATGGCGGCAAATACGAGACCCTGGACAACCCCAAGGTGATGCAGGATCCGCTGAAATTCCGCGACGAGAAGCGCTATGTCGACCGGTTGAAGGACGCCAAGGCCAAGACCGGCCTTGAGGACGCGATCATCAATGCGCTGGGCACCGTCGAGGGTCTGCCGGTGGTGGTCACGGTGCAGGACTTCGCCTTCATGGGCGGCTCGCTCGGCATGGCTGCCGGCGACGCCATCGTGCATGGCTTCGAAGTGGCCCTGCAGCGCAAGCGGCCGCTGATCCTGTTCGCCGCTTCCGGCGGCGCCCGCATGCAGGAAGGTATTTTGTCCCTGATGCAATTGCCGCGGACAACGATCGGTGTCGACCGGCTGAAGGAAGCCGGCCTGCCCTATATCGTCGTTTTGACCAACCCGACCACGGGCGGCGTGACCGCCTCCTACGCCATGCTGGGCGACGTGCACATTGCCGAGCCCGGCGCGCTGATCGGCTTTGCCGGACCGCGCGTCATCGAACAGACGATCCGCGAGAAATTGCCCGACGGCTTCCAGCGCTCCGAATATCTGATGGAGCACGGCATGGTCGACATGGTGGTGTCGCGGCTGGAGCTGCGCGAAACCATATCGCGGCTGCTCAAGATGCTGCTCAAGCTGCCGGAGGAGCAAAAGCCGCTGGAGCCGGAAATCCTGCCGCCGGCGGCGGTCGCCGCGGAAGCTCGGCCGCAAGCCTGAAGCGACACGAGGCGCCGCGACCGCGATTGCACGAGGGCTTCGGCGCGCTGTAGCTTTTGATTGCCATGGCCATCCGAAACGATTCTGGTTTTCAGGCTCATGCGCTAGGATTCTACCCATGACGACGCTTGCCGCCGACCGCGAAATCGAAGCCCTGATGGCACTTCATCCGAAAGGCTTCGACCTTTCGCTCGACCGCATTTCGCGGCTGCTGGAGCGGCTTGACAATCCGCAGGATCGGCTGCCCCCGGTCATCCACATCGCCGGCACCAACGGCAAAGGCTCGTGCGCCGCCTTTTCGCGCGCCCTGCTCGAGGCCGCGGACTACCGCGTCCATGTCCATACCTCGCCGCATCTGGTCAACTGGCATGAGCGTTACCGGCTGGCCGCCGATGGCGGCGGCAGGCTGGTCGAAGACAGGGTTTTCGCCGATGCTATTGCCCGTGCCGCCAGGGCTAATGAGGGCGAGAAGATCACCGTCTTCGAGATTCTCACCGCAGTCACCTTCCTCTTGTTTTCCGAACACCAGGCCGACGCCGCCATCATCGAGGTCGGGCTCGGCGGCCGCTTCGACGCGACCAATGTCGTCAAGGAGCCCGCCGTGTCGGTGATCATGCCGGTGTCGCTCGACCACGAGGCCTATCTCGGCGACCGTGTCGAACTGATCGCGGCCGAAAAGGCCGGCATCATCAAGCCCGGCTGTCCGGTGGTCATCGGCGCGCAGGAGAGCGAGACGGCGCTGCAGGTGCTGATCGAAACCGCCGAGCGGCTTGAATGCCCCACCTTCGTCTACGGCCAGGATTTCCTTGCCTTCGAGGAAAACGGCCGCATGGTCTACCAGGACGAAGACGGCTTGATGGACCTGCCGCCGCCCAGGCTGCCCGGACGCCACCAGTTCGCCAATGCGGCGGCGGCGATCGCCGCGGTCAAGGCGGCCGGTTTCGAGATCAGCCATCGCGCCGCCGAAAAGGCGATGATCAATGTCGCCTGGCCCGGCCGCATGCAGAAGCTGATGCAGGGCCGGCTGGCCGAACTGGCACCCAAGGGCGCCGACATCTGGCTCGACGGTGGCCACAATCCGGGCGCCGGCGTGGTGGTTGCCGAAGCGTTGGCCGAGCAGGAAGAGAAGAACCCGCGTCCGCTGTTCCTCATCTCGGGCATGATCAACACCAAGGACCAGAGCGGCTATTTCCGTGCCTTCAAGGGCCTCGCCCGGCATGTCTACACGGTGCCGGTGAGCCTCAGCGAGGCCGGCGTGCCTAATGACGAACTGGCGATCCGCGCGACGGAAGCCGGGCTGACCGCCGAGCCGGTGAGTTCCGTCGCCAGCGCGCTGATGCTGCTGCGCGACACCTGGGACGGCCCGGCGCCACGCATCCTGATCAGCGGTTCGTTGTATCTGACCGGCGCGGTGCTGGCCGAGAACGGCACTCCGCCGACCTGAGGTCGGAGTTGCGAGGAACCCGTCATGATCAAGGTCAAGCAGCTCGCTCACGTCTGCATCTTCGCGCATGACCTGGAGGCAACGCGAAGCTTCTATCGCGACGTGCTGGGCCTGGATACGCAGTTCAATTTCCTGCGCGACGGCAACATTTTCGGGTTCTACCTCAATTGCGGCGGGCGCAGCCACATCGAGGTGTTCCAGAAGGACGGCACGGCCTACACCGAGCAGAACCAGATCAACCATTTCTGCCTCGAGGTGGAAAACATCGATGCTGCGATCGATCACATCAAATCGAAGGGCATCGACGTCACGGCCAAGAAGCACGCCTGCGACGACACTTTCCAGGCGTGGATCCGCGATCACAACGGCGTGAAGATCGAGCTGTTCGAATACACCGGCAAAAGCGCACAGTTCGCCGGCGGCGACCGCATCGCCGATTGGTAGAGCATTCCTCCTTTTCCGTGAAACGGTGAAACGCCCTAACGCGTGTCGCGTCTGAACGGATTCAGGTGACCCGCTTTAGGCCATTGTTTTTATGCATGTCGTCTTCCCAAAACAGAGATCACTTTTGGGCGACATGCATTAGAAATCCCAAGGTGAGATCAGCTCGAGGTTGGCCGGGCCGAAGTCGTTCAGGTTACGCGTTGCCAGCCGACCGCCATTCACGCGCGCTATCGCTGCAATCATGCCATCGGGTGCCGACATGCCCCGGCCCTTGCGCGTCGCCGTTCCCATAATCTCGCCATAAGCCAGAGCCGCCTCCTCCGTCAGCCCAAAAATGCGACCGGCAAAGCGATGGCGCCATTGGGAGAGACCTTGCTCCAGGCGATCGGCACGCTCGTCAGGTCGTATCTTTTGGATACCGAAAGCGATTTCGGCAATCGCCACCGTGGGAAGCGCCAGTTCGGTATCGTTGCGAACCAGCCAAGCCATGACAGCCGCGTCAGGCGCCTTTCCAAGGCTCTCAGAAATCACATTGGTGTCGACGAAAATCAAAGCTCCGGCCCTGTATGGACCTTGCGGTTTTCCCGGATGATTTTTTCCAGATCGATGTCGACGCCAACGCTTGCCGTCAGGCGGGAGTAGAAGGCGGATGCCGGTTCTCGCCCGGCCTCGCGAATCTCATAGGATTCAAGCGCGCGTTCGACGATATCAGCTATTGAGCGGTTTTCGCGACGAGCGAGTCGATGCGCAAGATCACGTGCTTTTGCGCTGCGGACGGAAAGCTGGGGTTCGGCCATTTCAAACTCCCTTTTGAAAAGATATAGCCTTTCCTGCCCCTGCCATCAAGATGGCAGATGATGGCACGCCATCACTTCAGCTCGATCTCGATGAAGGCGTATTCACCCTCATTGGCGCTGATCACGTCGTGCTCGACGCCTTCCTTGCGGAAATAGGGTGCGCCCTTCTTCATCTCGGCGAAGTTCTCGCCATCCTTGGTCACCAGCTTCACCTTGCCGTCCATCAGCGGCACCACGACATAGTCATGGCCATGGCGATGCCAGCCAGTATTGTCGCCGGGCTGGAAGCGGTATTCGGTGACGATGACGCGCTCATTGTCGATGAAGACGGTGGCCTTGGCGGATCCGGTCATATCATTTCTCCCTGCTTGCGCTGCCAACAGAAGACATGGATTGCCCGGATGTGAGGGCCAGAGCCTGTTACCAATGACGCCAACAAAAAGCCCGGCGCGAGGCCGGGCTTGATATCAGGAATTTCAGATAGGTCAGGCGAGGTTGCCATTGATCCAGTGCGACAGCGCGGTCTTCGGCGCCGCACCGACCTTCATGTCGGCCATTTCGCCGCCCTTGAAGATCATCAGCGTCGGGATCGAGCGCACGCCGAACTGGGCGGCAAGCTCGGGATTCTCGTCGATGTTCAGCTTGGCGATCTTGACCTTGGCGCCGAGTTCGGTGGCGATGTCTTCGAGCGCCGGAGCGATCTGCTTGCAGGGGCCGCACCATTCCGCCCAGAAATCGACGACGACCGGTACGCTGGCGTCAAGCACGTCAGCCTGGAAGTTGCTCTTGTCGACCTTCACGGTTGCCATATGGAAAAATCCTTTTGAAAGTTTTTGTACCACCAAATGTGGTGGCGATCGCGCCCTTCTTCAAGCAGGTGTTGTGTCACGCTCGCGTGAGTCGAGCAAGAGCGTCGTCCATGGCGCTGGCCGGCAGTTCGATCAGCCGTGGCGCCTCGGTGAACAGCAAGGCCGCCTTGACCATGCGGCCGGGATAGAGCGGTTGCAGCAAGGCGCGATAGAGCGCGAGCTGCAGGACATAGGCCGGCGTAACCTCGGCCAGAGAGCCGGGCGCCGGCCGATTGGTCTTGTAGTCGACGATCGACACACTGTCCGATGTCACCGCCAGCCGGTCGATCTTGCCGGAAATCGAGCGCTTCTTGCCCTTGACCTCCAGGCTGCCCATGATCGCGACCTCGGCGCGCGACGACGGTGCAAACAGCTGACCGAAGCCGGGATCGGCAAGGATTGACGTGACCGACGCCAGGGCCTTTTTACGCTCTGACGGAGGCCAATCAGCACCCGTTCGTGCGAGATAGCGCTCGGCGGCGTCCGAGCGGTCAGGCTCCGCAATGCCGGGCAACATCTGCAGCAGTTTGTGCAGGGCAAGCCCCCGCAGCACGGCAAAGCCCGGCTCGGCATCGGCGTCCAGCACCGGAGACGTCTTGTCGACCACAGCTTCCTTGCCTTCGTCTATCAGCGCCGAGACACCGGATGGCGACAGCGGACGCGGCAGATCCTCGAAGGGCGGCAAGGGCCGGAACAAAGTCGCCGGCAAAGGTCCGAAAGCATCCGTCCGCCGCGCCTGCTCGCTGGAAGCCTGTGCGACCGGCGGCAGCTTGGTGACATGGAAACGATGCACCGGCTCGCCGCCGGCGGGATGCGCACGCTGTTCGCTTTCCGGCGCGCCGATCAGCGCGCGGCTGACGATCGAGTGCCAGGTGCCGGCGTTCGGCGCCCGCTTGCCGTGATAGCCGCAGACGATCAGCCGGTCCTCGGCACGGGTCATGCCGACATAGAGCAGCCGGCGGTATTCGTCGTCGGCGAGTTCCCGTGCCCGCGCTGCCGCTGCTTTGGAAAAGCCGTTGGCGACGTCGCTGGCCGAGCGCCAGAGATAGCCCTTGCCGTCCCAGTTCGCGCCGGAGCCGTCGAAGGGCATCAGGCGCGGCAAATGCTGGTCGCTGAACGGGGCGGAACCGCCATCGACCAGGAACACGACCGGCGCTTCCAGCCCCTTGGCAGCGTGCACGGTCATGACCCGGACCTCGTCGCGGGTCTGGTCCATCTCCCGCTTGATCTCGGGACCGGCGTTTTCCAGCGTCGACAGGAAGGCTTCCAGCCCCGGCAGGCCGGTCCGCTCCTCGGCAAGGCAGAAGCTCAGGAACTCGTCGAGAATGTCGCCGGCTTCGGGCCCAAGCCGCGCGATCATCTTGCGGCGCACGCCATCGCGCGCCAGCAGGCAAGCGTAAAACTCGAACACCGGTTTGAAGGCGGCCTCGTTCGTCCAGATGTCGACCTGAGCGACGATCTTCGCCATTCTCTCGCTTTCGCCGGCGTGCTGGCGCAGCGATGCGATCAACGACAGGCCAGCCGGCCTCTGCGCGGCGAGCGTGAAAAGCGTCTCTTCCGGCAGATCGAAGATCGGGCTGCGCAGCACCGCGGCGAGCGACAGGTCGTCCTGCGGCTGGATGAGGAGGTGACCGAGCGCAATCAGGTCCTTGACCGCGATGTGCCCGGGCAGGCTCAGCCGGTCGGCGCCGGCGACCGGAATGTCGCGGCGTTTGAGTGCGCGGGTCAGCGCATGGACGAAGCGATCGCGCTTGCGCACCAGCACCAGGACATCGCCCGGCCGCAGCCGCTTGCCGCGACCCTCGATGATCTCACCGGTGCCGATCCAGCCGGCTATGGTGGCGGCGACGTTCTCGGCCACGCGCACCGCCGGCGCGTGCGCATGGTCGATGGCTTGCGTCCAGTCGTCGGGCTCATCGACGACATCGGCGCCGACTGACGGCCACACCTCGACATAGCCCGGTGCGTCGGTGCGGATCGCCTGGTGGCGCAGCGGATCGGGATCATGGCTGATGCCGCGCCGCACGCTCGCGTCGGCAAAGACGCGGTCGACCGCGGTCAGAACATCGTCGGTCGAGCGGAACGACCAGGTCAGCTTGAGGTCGGCAAAGGACGCCTTTGCGTCGCGCACTCGTCCCGCGAACAACAGCCGGCTGTCGGCGAAGGAGTCCGGGGCGGCACCCTGGAACGAATAGATCGACTGCTTCTCGTCGCCGACGGCGAAGACCGTGCGATGGACCCTGTCGCGCGCGCCAAAGCCGGCAAAGAATTCTTCCGCCAGCCGTTTCACCACTTCCCATTGGTCCGGACTGGTGTCCTGCGCCTCGTCGAGCAGGATATGGTCGATGCCTTGGTCGAGCTTGTACTGCACCCAGGGGCCGGCGTCTGGTCGCGCCAGCAGGTTGACGGTGCGGGTGATCAGGTCGTTGAAATCGAGAAAGCCGCGGCTGCGCTTCAGCATTTCGTAGCGGGCGATCAGCCAGTCGGCGATGGTCAGCGCGGCAGCTGTGCCCTCCAGCATCCGGAACAGGGCCAGCCGGTCGGTGGTTTCGACGATGGCGTTGGCGGCCGAGAGATAGCGCTCCGCCAGATCCGGCAGCCGGTCGACCAGGGCCTTCTTGAAGGCCTTTGCCGGGTCGTAGGCGTCGCCATCCGTCTTGAGGAAGGCTCGCGCGAGCAGTTGCAGGCGCCGAATGGGATCGCCCTCGGCGAAAGCCTGCCGCGCATAGGGCAAGATGTTGTTCAGCACCGATCTGGCGTCGGTGGCCTCGGCTGCGTGGGCGAAGCCGGCAAAATAGTCGGGCAGGAAACCCGGCAACGGCCATACCGAAGCGGCTATGCCCTCGGCCGTCTGGCCTGGGTGGAAATGGAATTCGTCGAACAGGGCCTGGAAGCGCGTGCCGTCACGCCCGACGGCGTCGATGAAATTGCGCAAGCCGTCGCGCTTGCGCACGATCTCACCCCGCAAGGCGTCTAGCCCGGCTTCGCCGCCCCGATCGAGAATGGCGGCAAAAGCCTCGGCCAGATCCCTGTCACCGGCGGATGTGCCCGAAATCATCTCGCGGCGCGCCGCGGCAAAAAGCGATGCCTCCATCTGGCCGTCGAGCATCTCGAAATGGGCCGGGATATTGGCTTCCAGCGGGAACTGGTGCAGCACCGATTCGCAGAAGGCGTGGATGGTCTGGATCTTCAGCCCGCCAGGCGTTTCAAGCGCCTCAGCAAACAGGCGCCGCGCCCGGCGCATGGTCTCGAGATCGGGCCGGCGGCCCTCCAGCGCCTCGACCTTTGCCGCAAGGTCCGCGTCACCAAGCGTCGTCCACTCCGACAGCGTCGAGAACACCCGGTTCGACATGTTGGCGGCGGCGGCACGCGTATAGGTCAGGCACAGTATCTTTGACGGATCGGTGCCGCGCAGCAGCAGCCGGATGACGCGCTGGGCCAGCACATGGGTCTTGCCGGATCCGGCATTCGCCGACACCCAGGCGGAATTGCCGGGATCGGCGGCGCGGGCCTGGCTGGTCGCGGTGTCGCTGGGGATCGGATAGGCCTTTTTCATGCCTCCCCTCCCTCGTCACCGGCATCGCCGCCTGCCGACCATTCGAGCACGCGGGCAAGATGGTCGTAGTCGCCATCGGTCTCGCCTTCGCGGAACGGCAGCGCGCGCGACAGATAACCCGTCGCAGGATCGGCATAGTGGATCAACAGCTTTTCCAGCCGCGCCCAGGCCTCTTCGGCAAGATCGGTCGCGGTCCGCGGCTGGCGATTGTGTTCGAGGATGGATTCCTCGAACACCTCGCCATTCGGCTTCAGCCTGATGAAGGCCAGTTGAGAGGGCTCGCGCGCGCCCAGATCCTTGAAGGCGCCGCGCCTGAGCAGCGCGCCCTCCAACGCCAGTTGCGGCGCAAGCAGTGTGTGCGCCTGCGCCTTGGACGGCGAGGACCCCGTCTTGTAATCCAGTATGTCGGCCATGCCGCCGGCCAGCAGATCGACGCGGTCGGCGTAGCCGGACAGCGTCACGCCGGACTGGCCGACGACGGTCTTTCCGGCGCGCTCCTCGGCATGGCGCCTTGTCACCGCATCGGCGCGCGTGCGCTCCCACTCGATGATGTTTGCGGCGAGTTTCTCGAAACGTGGCCACCACACCGCCTCGACATCGGCAGGAAGGGCGGCTTCGGCAAAGCAGGCGTGACCGGCGGCGATAAGGCCGGCAAGCGCATCGGGCGCGCGCGGATCGGCGACGCTGCCTGAGAACAGGTGCAGGATGGCGTGAAACAGCGTGCCGCGCTCGGCCGCACCAGGATCGCGAATGACCGGACCGAGCGGCATCAGGCCGAGGATGCGTCTTGCATAGACGGCGTAGGGGTCACGGCGCAGGGTCTCGATCTCGGTGACCGAGAAATGCGTCGGGCGCACCGACAAGGGCGGCTTCGGCTGCGGCCGTGGCGCGAAATCCTGCCTTGGGCCTGTATCCAGCGCGCGCGCCCAGGCGAGCAGTTCGTCGCCACGCCGGCGCAACTCTGCTGCCTGATCGTTGCCGATGAAGGTCAACAGCCGCTGCAGCCAGCGTGATGGCACGGCGGGTGCGTCGCCGGCACGCGCCGAGCGGGACAGCACGACCTTCCCAGCCCCCATGGCCATCTGGAAATCATGCGCGGCAAGGCCGATGCGCCGTTCCGGCGGTTCGAGGTCGATGCCGGTCTTCATCAGCCGCGACATGAAGCGGTCGCTCTCTGGCTTGCGCGGCCACACGCCCTCGTTGAGCCCGCCGATGACCAGCGTATCGACGGTCTGCAAGCGCGCTTCCAGCGCGCCCCAGATGGCGATGTTCCGGTCGGTGCCGTGTGCCGGCTTGACCGTTTCAGGCGCGATCAGCGCCGCCATGATATCGGGCCACTCGGTCGCCGCGAAGGATAGCGAAGCCGAAGCCGCGACCAGCCCGCGCAGCAGTTCGGCAAGCTTCTCGCCGGCGTCACCGGCATAGAGTTCGGCAAGGCCGCCATCGACGGTGCGGCCGAGATTTTCGAGGATGGCGACACTGGCCCTGACAAGCGCGGCAAGGTCGGCATCGTCCCGGCCGCGGAAGGCTGCGAGCGGCGCCAGCGCCTGCTTGAGACGTTCAAGCAAATTCCGGGCGGTTTCGATGGAGCGCACGGTCAGCCGGGAAAACCAGAAGGGCTGCCGGCTGCCGCCGCCCAGGCCGGTGAGGCGGGCCTCAAACAGTTCCGGCAGCGAAACGATGTCGGGGCGGCCGGTGCCGCCGCGCAGCGCCACCAGCTCGACCAGTTCCGCCGCGTGGCGCACATCGGCCCGTTCGAGGCCAAGGCCAAGCAGCGGATGCTTGAGCAGCGACAGCAGGCCGACCGGATCGCCTGGCCTGAATAATGCCTCGAGCGCCAGCCTGAGCAGGCTGGCCGCGGGGGTGTTGGCGAGCGGCGTGCCACCGGAATCGTCGGCGGCGACGCCGAAGCGCTGGAGCTCGATCGAGACGCGCCGCGCCAGCGCGCGGTCGCCGGTGACGAGAGCCGCCCTTTGGCCGGGCTGTTCAACCGCGCGCTTGAGCGCGACGGCGATGGCGACGGCTTCATCACGTTCGCTTGCAGCTTCGAGCAAGGTCACCCCGGCGAAGGCGCCGGCCATATCGGAGGCCGGGAAGCCCGCACGTGTCTCGGCCCAGAGTTCGGTGGTCTCGGCCGGCCGCAGCGCTTCGCCGACAAGAGCGGCGCGGAGCGCCAGACGCGGCTCGGCCACGCCGAGCTCGTCGACGTCACCGCGCAGCCCGCCGACCTTGGCGATCAATCTGGCCAGGCCATATTGCGGGTGGCCGAGCACGGCTGGACGCGCGCCTGGCGCGGCGATTGCCTGGAACGACGCTTCGTCCAGCGTACGGTCGAGGCCGGGCAGCACGATGGCGCCGCCGGGCAGGCCGGCGATGGCGGCAAGCAGTTCGGCCGTGGCGGGTATCGAGCCGGTCGAGCCCGCGGCGAT
Organism: Mesorhizobium sp. M0848; assembly: GCF_040319805.1. Lineage (NCBI taxonomy): Bacteria > Pseudomonadati > Pseudomonadota > Alphaproteobacteria > Hyphomicrobiales > Phyllobacteriaceae > Mesorhizobium > Mesorhizobium sp. M0848. Next base: position 41,789 of record NZ_JAMYOM010000006.1, read on the forward strand.
AACGGGGCCGGCGGGCGGATTGCGCAGCAGCCGCGCCGCCTCGGCGCGGATCAGCGCACTGCGATGCGCGGCCGGATTGGAGCGGTCGCTTTCCGCGAGGAATTTCGGCCAGGCTTCGGTGACGATGCCGAGGAATTCGAGCGTCACCTGCCACCATCCGGCAAGATTGCCGGTCACCAGATCTGTGAGCTTGGCCCAGTCGGTGCCTTCCGTCTCGATCTCGTCCATCAGCCGGGCGAGATCGCGCGCCAGCCAGATTGCGTCGGCGGTGGAAGCCGGGATGACGATCTCCTCGGCGAAAAGGGCGGCGACATGCGCCGGCAGCCGGCGTTTCCAGGCCCGAACCAGCGGCGTCAGCAGCAACAGGCGTTCGGTTGCCGAAATCGGCGGCGCGAGATCGATGGCCGCCGATGCCTCCGTCTCGAATGCGGCCTCATCCTCGTCGAACTCGCCCAGTGGCCGGATGACCGGCAGGATCGCCGAGCCGCCGCCGCCGCGTGCCGCCAGGCTGTCGACGAAGACACCCCGCAGAGCGCGCGCAGCACGGCGTGTCGGCACATAGATGGTGACATCGGCCAAAGCGAGCGGGTCGCCGTCAAATCGAAACCCCGGGACAAGACGGCCGGCAAGCAGCGCCTCGGCAAGCGTCGGCAGAAACGGCGCTCCGGGCGGGATCGAGAAAACGCGGCTGGAGCCGCTCATTGCGACTCGATGAGCGCACCGGCGACCGCCGCTTCCGCGAGCGGTACGGCATCGGGCGTGCCGACGGTGATCCAGTGGCCATGCATCGGCATGCCGAACAGGCGGCCGGCCGCGATGGCGGAATCGAAATAGGCGTTGAGCGAGTGCGGCCCGGCCGGTGCACCCTCGAACAGGCGCGGATGGACGATCGCCGCCCCGGCATAGATCAGCCCCGCCGGGTCGCCTTTCGAACGCCGCAAGCCGCCATCCGGCGCCACCAGGAAATCGGTGCTGCCGCAGTGTCCGGTCGCCTGTTGGAGATCCGCCAGCATCAGCAGAATATCCATTTTCGCCGCGTCCCATGCAAGGGCGAGGCGCTGGAGATTGAGAGGACCGTCATCGATCCAGAACGTGTCGGCGTTGAGGATGTAGAAGGGCTGATCGCCCAGTTCCCGCAACGCCTTGACGATGCCGCCGGCGGAATCGAGCAGTTGTTCGCTCTCGTCGGAAATGACGATGTTTGGCGCGCGGCGCGCGGCGACATGGGCGACGATCTGTTCGGGAAAATAGTGGACGTTGACGACCGCCTTGCCGACGCCGGCGGCGGCCAGGCTGTCGAGGCTCCAGTCGAGCAACGTCTTGCCGGCTATCCTGACCAGCGGCTTGGGGATGGTGTCGGTAATCGGCCGCATGCGCTTGCCGAGCCCGGCGGCAAGTACGATGGCGGTGTCGGGTCCTGCTGTCACAGCGCTCGCTCCTCCAGCAAACCGTGGGCGTCGTAGAACTCGCGCAGGCTTGCCAGCGCCGGATGAGACAAGGCCCGGCGCAGATAATCGCGGATGCGCGGCAGGTGCTTCAGATAGTAGGGCTTGCCGTCGCGTTTTTCGAGACGGACGAAGATGCCGAGGATCTTGGAATTTCGCTGCGCCGCCATGATGGCGTAGGATTCCAGGAAGCTTGCTTCGTCGAAAGCACCGGCTGTGTAGCGCGCCGCGACATAGGCATCCAGCGTCTGTTTCTCGATCTCGGGCGAGATGGTGACCCGCGCGTCCATGGCGAGCGAGGCGACATCATAGGCCGAAGGGCCGATCAGCGCATCCTGGAAATCGACAATGCCCAGCCGATCATTCCCTGAACGGTCGCCGCGCCAGATGATGTTGGGTGAATGGAAGTCGCGCAGCATCAGCGTGTACTCGCGGCCTTGCAGCCGGTCGAGGAGCGCGTTCCATTCCCTGTGGTAACCGGCGCGCAAGCTGTCACTTGGCGGGCCGCCCGATATCGCCGGCACGTACCAGTTGACCAGCAAATCGGCTTCGATCATCATGGCGTCGCGGTCGAAAGGCGGCACATCGTGGAAGCCGCCTTGCCCTGTTTCCAGGCGCTGCGGCCAGGCCCTGCCGTGCATCATGGCCAGCAGCTCAGCCGCCGCTGCGTAACGCTCGGCCAGCGGCTGGCCATCGCCGCCGAGGAAACCTTCGGAACCAAGATGTTCGAGAAGCAGGAAACCTTGCTCCTGATCCTCGGCATGGATTTCCGGAACGCTGACGCCGCCTTCCTTCAAGGCGCGGTCGATGGCAACGAAGGCGGAGACCGACTGAGCGGTATGCGCGATCTCGGCATAGGGCTTGCCGTCGCGCACAGGGGGGCCGAGAACCAGCCGTGGCGAGTTCATTAAGACCCGCGGCTTTTGGTCCGGCAGCGAAACGATCTCGTAGGAGCGGGCCGAAGCATCGCCGATGAAATGGCGGCGCTGCGCTTCCCCCCAGCCGGCGTTCACGAGAAAGTCGCGCATGGCCAGCGATCGTGCCGCCCGATCGAAGGCATCACCCTGCCCTGACAATCGCGCCAGCCGGCCGTGGCCATGCTGGACGAGCTCTATCAGGATCGTGGTTTTCGGCAGATGGGCTTCCGCCCGTTCCGGCCATTCGACCAAAGCAGCACCCTGCGCCAGGGCTTCGTCGAACCCAAGCTCATCGAGCTCGTCCGCCGAGGACAGGCGGTAGAGATCGAAATGATGGACCGGAATGCGGGTGTCGTAGCTCTGCACCAATGTGAAGGTCGGACTCGGAACGTCGAGGCCGGCATCGTCGGCCAGGGTCCTGATCAAGGCCCGCGCCAGCGTCGACTTGCCGGCGCCCAGATCGCCCTTGAGGGCGAGCACGTCGCCCGGGCGCAGCGACAGCGCCAGATCTTCGCCCAGCCGCGCTGTGTGGGTCTCGTCGGCGAGTAATCGCTCCAGCAGCAATCCGGTCATCGAACGCGCTACTCGGCCGCGGCGCGGATGCCCGGCATGTCTGGAAAGGTGCAGATGACGGTCGTGCCCTTGTCCTTGCCGGTTTCGATGCGAACGCTGCCGCCATGCAGCTCGACGAAGCTCTTGACGATCGACAGGCCGAGGCCGGCGCCGCGCCGGCGGCCGCCATTGGCGCGCGGCTCGAAACGGCGGAACACCGAATCAAGCACATCCGGCGGCATGCCGGGGCCGTCGTCATGAACCGAGAATTCCACCCCATCCGCCAGATGGCGGCAAGTGAGCCGGATGATGCTGGCTTCCGGAGCGTAATTGGCGGCGTTGCTGAGCAGATTGTAGAGGATCTGGCGGACGCGGACCTCATCGCCATGAAACGTCTTCGGCGCCGCGACGGCGTCGACCTGGAGACTGATCGAATGCTCTTCCAGCCGGTCGGCCACCAGTTCGGCCGCAGCGGCGATGGTGCGATCGACCTGCACCTCGGAAATGTCGAGCTGCATGATGCCGGCGTCCACCGTCGCCAGGTCGAGGATATCGTTGACGATGGTGAGCAGGACCGAGGAGGACGAGCTGACATGCTCGACATATTCGCGCTGCTTCTGCGACAGCGGACCGGTCGTGGGCTGCGACAGGAGTTCGGTGAAGCCGATGATGTTGGTCAGCGGCGAGCGCAGTTCATAGGAGACGTGCTGGACGAATTCATTCTTGAGCTGGTCGGATTTTTGCAGCGCCTCGTTCTTGTCCTTCAGCGCCCGCTCGACATGGACGCTGTCGGTAACGTCGACGAAGGTCATCATCACCTGCCCGTTGGGCAGCGGGATCATGGCGTAACTCAGCACATTGCCGTTGTTGAGCTCGGTCTGTCCGTGGCGGTCGCGGCGCTCGTCGTCAAAGCCGGTGATGGCGGCAACGAAGCTGGGCCAGGGGCTGTCCGCAGCCTGCCGGTCGCAGAGGTCACGTATCGCCGACACATGGACGCTGGGCTTGGCCGCTTCACCGCTCAATCCCCAGAGAGTGGCAAAGGCAGGATTCGACAGCCGGAGCCTGCCGTCGGGTCCGAACACCGCCACGCCTTCGGCAAGATTGTCGAGCGTCTCGCCCTGAACCCGCACCGCTGTCTGGTAGCGGCTTTCGAGGTCCATCTTCTCGGTCAGGTTCTCGAACACCCAGGTCACGCCGCCCTTGGGCTGCGGATTGGCGACGACGCGAATGGTCTTGCCATCCGGCAGATGCCACCAATGTTCCTGGGATTCGACGGCGCGATAGGCGCCGAGCAGGCCTTCCTTCCAGCGGCGCCATTCAGGCTGTTCGGCGATCTTGCCTTCGCTGCGCAGCCGGTCGAGCAGCAAGGCATTGTCGGGAGCGCTGTGCAGGAAGCCTGCATCGAGGCCCCAAAGCTTCTGGAAGGCCTGATTGAAGAACCGCAGCTTCTCGTCGGTATCGAAAATGGCGACCGCCGTATTGAGTTGGTCGAGCGTGTCGGCGTGGCTCCTGACGGTCCGTTCGTATTCGCCGCGAACGGTCTCGATGGCGCTGGTGTCGCAGGCAAGGCCGGCCGAGCCATCGCTGCCGGCGAAATCGGTGACCGCGAACACACGGCGATCCCCTTCGATCACCGTGGACAGCGACTGCTCGAAAACCGGATGCGTCTTGTGCTGGGCGGCAATCGCATCGCGCGCCTGACCGCCGAGGAACTCCTTTTTCTCCCGAACCGCGGCTTCGGCATTTTCGGCTTCGACGGCATCGGCATAGGCGCGGTTGACCCACTTCAGCCCGCCGTCCTCGCCGCGGAGCCATGCCGGCATGTTCAGCGCGTCGAGCAGGCCGATCATCGTGTCGTGGTCGGCGGCCAGCCGCTGGTTCTCGATCTTCAGCCTGGCCTGGCTGCGCTGCGTCTCCGAGAGCGAGACAAAACGCACGAGCACATGCGCGGCACTCTTGCGGCCATGCACTTCGAGCGGCGCACCGGCCTGCGATTCGATGACGAGGTCGAAGGGTTTGGCCTTCTCGCGCAATCCCGCGACGGCATGTTCGAGTGCCGCCGCCGAACGCGGCATCAGCCAGCGGCCGAAAGCAAGAAAAGCGGCCCTATCCTCGGGAGCGCCGCTTTCGACGGGCAATGTGCCGATGAGCTCGGGCTTCTTGTTTTCCGCCGCCCAGACGACCACGCGCTGGTCGCGCAGATTGAGCAGCGCCTCCGAGCGGCGGAGCGCCGCGTTGATGTCGGCGAGGCGGCTCCTGAGTTCGACATTCTCCGCCGAGGTGCGGGCTCTTTCGCGGATGAGAACGATGGCCGATATCAGTGCGGCACCAGTCACGCCGACGAACACGGCAAGCTGCATGACCTCGATGGCGCTCAGCGACAGTCCAGCCACGCTGGCAGCAGCGGTTTCGGCATGCGCGACGGCGCCTGTCAAGGGGACCGCGAGCGCGGCGGTGGCAAGGAATGTCGACGCGCGGGCGCACCAGGACAGGCTCCCGCCTTCCAGGGCGGAGCCAGCAATCCCCGAATCGTCATGGCCGCCGGAAACGGCCCGTCCCGCCCTGTGCGGGTGTTGCCCCGGCATGTCTTGGTCCTCTCCGCCGCCTGAATGCAAGACCGCCCTGATGCGTGCTTCTCTTGACCCTCTTGGGCTGGAAGCATCGCCGAATCACCTGACAATAACCCCTCGCCGAATCGACGTGAAGGCTGATGGCGCGCAAAAATATGGCCGGGCGAAAAGTCAATCGCCCGGCCTCAATATCTGGTAGTAATTTTAGCTTTGGTTAATAGCGGTAGTGTTCCGGCTTGAACGGACCCTGCGGCGTGACGCCGATATAGGCGGCTTGTTCACCCGACAGTTCGGTCAAGCGGGCGCCGAGCTTGTCGAGATGCAGGCGCGCGACCTTTTCGTCGAGATGCTTGGGCAGGACATAGACCTGGTTCTCGTACTGGCCGGGCTTGGTGTAGAGCTCGATCTGGGCCAGCACCTGGTTGGTGAAGGATGCCGACATGACGAAGCTCGGGTGGCCGGTGGCGTTGCCGAGATTGAGCAGCCGCCCTTCCGACAAAAGGATCATCCGCTTGCCGTCCGCGAAGGTGATCATGTCGACCTGCGGCTTAACGTTTGTCCATTTCAAATTGCGCAGCGCGGCGACCTGGATCTCATTGTCGAAATGGCCGATGTTGCCGACGATGACCATGTCCTTCATCGAGCGCATATGGTCGAGGGTGACGACATCCTTGTTGCCGGTGGTGGTGATGACGATGTCGGCGGTGGGGGCCGCATCTTCCAGCGTGACGACTTCAAAACCGTCCATCGCCGCCTGCAGGGCGCATATCGGATCGACCTCGGTGACCTTGACGCGGGCGCCGGCGCCCTTGAGCGAGGCCGACGAGCCCTTGCCGACGTCGCCATAACCGCACACGACAGCGACCTTGCCGGCCATCATCGTGTCGGTGCCGCGGCGGATGCCGTCGACCAGCGATTCCTTGCAGCCATATTTGTTGTCGAACTTCGACTTGGTGACCGAGTCGTTGACGTTGATGGCGGGGAAGGGCAGCAGGCCCTTCTTCTGCAGTTGGTAGAGCCGGTTGACGCCGGTGGTCGTCTCTTCGGTGACGCCGCGGATCGCCGCCTTTTGCTTGGTGAAGAAGCCGGGCGAAGCCTTCAGGCGCTTCTTGACCTGGGCGTAGAAGTATTCCTCTTCCTCGCTCTGCGGGTTGGACAGCACATCCTCGCCGGCCTCGGCGCGGGCGCCGATCAGGATGTACATGGTGGCGTCGCCGCCATCATCGAGGATCATGTTGGAGAGGCCGCCATCGGCCCACTGGAAGATCTTGTCGGTGTAGTCCCAATACTCCTCGAGCGACTCGCCCTTGACGGCGAACACCGGGATGCCGGCTTCGGCGATGGCCGCGGCCGCATGGTCCTGGGTCGAGAAGATGTTGCAGGAGGCCCAGCGGATATCGGCGCCCAACTCCTTCAGCGTCTCGATCAGCACCGCCGTCTGGATCGTCATGTGCAGCGAACCGGTGATGCGCGCGCCCTTGAGCGGCTGCTTGGGACCGAATTCCTCACGGCAGGCCATCAGGCCCGGCATTTCGGTTTCGGCGATCTCGAGTTCCTTGCGGCCCCAGCCGGCAAGCGAGATGTCGGCGACCACATAGTCCTTGCTACCCGTCATGGCAGTACTCCGATGCGAATGTTGTGCTTGCGAATTTGTTGCGGACACGCCCGCGCCGGTCGGCGCGTCGAAGGGCGCGAATTGCCGGCCTGACTAGCAGATCGGAGCAGGGTCGACAATGGGATATAAAGAAATCTTTATCCCTGCATGTCTCTCAGGCGCGCATCTGCACTCAGCATTCCTCGCCAAAGCGGGACGCCACCAGCTGCTCCAGGGCGTCGATGACCTGCCGGGCCTCCGGCCCGCTGGCGGTGACGCGGATCGAATAGCCGGGGCTTGCCGCCAGCATCATCAGGCCCATGATCGAGGTGCCGCCGACCTTGACGCCATCCTTCTCGACATGCACCGAGGCATCGAAGCCGCTGGCCAGCTGGACGAACTTCGCCGAAGCGCGGGCATGAAGGCCACGCTGGTTGATGATGGGAAAGTCCCGGACAATCTGATCTTTTTCCGGGGACAGGGCGTTCATTTGCTGCTCAGAAGCTGGCTGGCGACGTTGATGTATTTGCGACCGGCGGCCTGAGCCTCATCGAGCGCGGCGGCCATATTGTCGCCCTTGCGGATCGAGGAGAGCTTGATCAGCATCGGCAGGTTCATGCCGGCGATCACCTCGGTGCGGCCGGATTCCATCACCGAAATGGCAAGGTTGGAGGGCGTGCCGCCGAACATGTCGGTCAGCACGATGACGCCCGCCCCGGTATCGACACGGGCAACAGCGTCGACGATGTCGCGGCGACGCTGCTCCATATCGTCGTCGGCACCGATCGCCACGGTTTCGAAATTGTCTTGTGGCCCGACGACATGTTCGACGGCATGTCGGAACTCGGTGGCCAGTTGACCGTGCGTTACAAGCACGAGTCCGATCATTCTTTGGTGGCTCCCGTCATCGCCGCTTCACAGGCGCATTTTATGCTCGCCAGCCAATCCAGGCGGCGGGAGCGCTATCTTGTCGACGCACGGCCCGTTGACAAGCCCAAAATTGCGCAGGCACATGCCATTTTGACGCATTGCAGCAAAAAACCCGGAACGGATCATAGAAAAGGCGCGATCGACAGCCGCGCCATCACGACCGGCAAGACCGCTGGGACATTGCGTTCGACCACGTCGACCCGCGGCACCAGACAGCCCGCAATGCTGCTTGCGGTATCCTCCTGGAAGCGCACCGCTTCGCCGGCCGGCACCAGGCGGACATGGAGGTCGACGAGGCCTGCCGGCTCGAATGGCAGAGGTCGGGGGCCGAGCCCCGGCACCTCGGCGAGGCCTTCTATGGCGGCGGGAGCGCGGCACAGCAGCCGCCCGGCATGCGCCTCGACGAAGAGCTGATCGTCGCCAACGAGCCGCGAGAACAGGCCGCGATGGCGACAATGGTCGATGAGCGCCAGTGCCAGCGTCGTCTTGCCCGAGCCGGATGCTCCGGTGACGAGAATGCCGCGCTCGCCGATCAAAACCATTGTCGCGTGAATGTTTTCAGGCTGCACGGCTGGACCAAGCGTGGTTGGAATTCATGCTCTCAGCCTTCGGCCGGCAATGTCACCACAAAGCGTGCGCCCTTGATCTCGCCGGGTTTGGTGCCGGGGATGTTCTCGGCGGTCAGCGTGCCGCCATGGGCCTCGACGATTTGCCTGGATATCGACAGGCCAAGGCCCGAATTCTGGCCGAATGCCTCGCCGGCCGGCCGATCCGTGTAGAAGCGCTCGAAGATGCGGTCGATGTTGTCGGCGCGGATGCCGGGGCCATTGTCGTCGACGGTGACGATGTTGAACTTGCCGGCACGCGCCAGCGACAGGCTGATGTGGCCATGATCCTCGGGGACGAAGGAGCGGGCGTTCTCTATCAAATTGGTGATGACCTGGCCGATGCGCAGATCATGCCCGACGACGACGTAGCCTTTGACGCCCTGCGGCAGTTTGGCGGCCTTGAACTCGATCTCGACCGCCTTCTTGTTACGCGTCGCCTCGCGCGAAACGGCGACGAGATCGGTGATGAATTTCTTCAGGTCGACCGTCCCGGCATCTTCACGCGCGAGCTCCGCGTCCAGGCGCGATGCGTCGGAAATATCGGTGATGAGCCGGTCCAGCCGCCTGACATCGTGCTGGATGATATCCATCAGCCGGCCGCGCGAATCGTCGTTCTTGGCCAGCGGCAAGGTTTCCACCGCGCTGCGCAGCGACGTCAGCGGGTTCTTCAACTCGTGCGAGACATCGGCCGCGAAGCTTTCGATCGCCTCGATGCGGGCGTAGAGCGCGTTGGTCATGTCGCGTATGGCGATCGACAGATTGCCGATCTCGTCCTGACGGTCGGAAAAATCGGGGATCTCTTCACGGCTCTTGACGCCGCGCCGCACCCGCACCGCCGCCGCCGACAGCCGGCGCAGCGGATTGGCGATGGTGGAGGCAAGCAGCATCGACAGGATGGCGGTGACAAGGGCCGCGATACCGAAGACGCGCAGGATCGCCTTGCGCTCGGCGGCGACGATCTTGTCGATGTCGCCGCCTTCGGTCGACAGCATCAGCACGCCGAGGACGGCACGAAAGCGCTGAATCGGCACCGCCACCGAAACGATCTGCTCGCCCTGCTCGCTGACGCGCACGATGGTCGACGGGCTGCCGGTGAGAGCCTTGACCACTTCCGGGAAAGCGGCGCCATTGCCGCCCGGCTGCTCGTGATAGACCGGCAGCTCGGTGTTGCGGAAGAAGTCGAAGACGAATTTCTGGATGCGCTCGACAAGATCGGGCTCTTCCTCTTCAACCGGCGGCAGATCGTAGCGCAGGATCTGGCCGCGCGAATAGAGGTGGCGCGAATCGAGCAGCAGATTGGCGTCGCGGTCATAGATGCGTGCGCGGGTCCTGGTCGGCGAGATCAGCCTTCTCAGCACCGGCGCGACCCGCTCCGGGTTGATCGGGAAGTCGAGATTGTCGAGCTGGTCGGAGCCGGGTCCCAGGCTTTCGCCGGCCTGCAGCTCAAGCAGCTTTTCCGGGTCGATGCTGATCGAATCCGTCTCGACGGTCGCCGACGCGGCAATGGCGCCGGCGATGATCTCGCCCTGGGTCATCAGGCTTTCGACGCGGGCGTCGATCAGTCCGTCGCGGAAGGTGTTGAGATAGAGGATGCCGGTCACCAGGACGGCGAGGCCGGCAAGGTTGAGGAACAGGATACGCCGCGTCAGGCTGGAAAAGATATGATGGCCGAGGAAGCGGCGCATCGGCACCGTGATCTTCGAGACGAAGGACGGCATGATCCGGGACGGCCGCCTGGAGGCGCCCGCCGGTCTTGTTCGCTGTGTTTCCACTGCCATCGAATAGCAGGCCCTGCTACTTACGCTTCGCGGAACCGGTATCCGACTCCGTAAAGGGTTTCGATCATCTCGAAGTCGTCGTCGACGGCCTTGAACTTCTTGCGCAGCCGCTTGATGTGGCTGTCGATGGTGCGATCGTCGACATAGACCTGTTCATCATAAGCCGAATCCATCAGCGCATCACGGCTTTTAACGACGCCAGGACGCTGCGCCAGCGAATGCAGTATCAGGAACTCGGTGACGGTGAGCGTCACCGGCTCGCCTTTCCAGGTGCAGGTGTGGCGCTCCTGGTCCATGACGAGCTGGCCGCGCTCGAGCGAGCGGGCCTGCTGGCTTGGCGTCTTGGCGGCAGCCTCGCGGGCACTGGCGCGGCGCAGCACGGCGCGCACGCGCTCGACCAGCAGGCGCTGTGAGAAGGGTTTGCGGATGAAGTCGTCGGCGCCCATCTTGAGACCGAACAACTCGTCGATCTCATCGTCCTTGGAGGTCAGGAAGATCACCGGCAGGTCGGACTTCTGGCGCATCCGGCGCAGCAGTTCCATGCCGTCCATGCGCGGCATCTTGATGTCGAGGATGGCAAGGTTCGGCGGGCGTGCCGCCAGGCCTTCCAGCGCCGACGCACCATCCGTGTAGGTCTCGACGCGATACCCCTCGGATTCCAAGGCGATCGACACCGATGTCAGAATGTTGCGGTCGTCATCGACAAGCGCGATTGTTGCCATTTCAAGCGGCTCCCTCATGAGCTGTCCCTTCTGTCGTAGAGAAGGGGCTTTTGCAGGACAAATTAGGTACAAAATGTGGCATAGGCCTTGTCCGCTGTCACGCGCGGCATGCCGGCGGCCACAATCCTACCTCGACATGGGTTGGACGAACGTACATCGCCAATCCTTTGGGCAACCGCGAAACTTTTTGCACATATAAACGATTTAAACAACTTTCAAAATATTTAAATCGATTAATGATTTGATATCATTTGCCTTTTCTGGTTCTGACCATCTCAGCCCGCGTAGTGGGCGTGCTGGAAACGTGCCGGCAAAGATGCGGCAAATCCAAGAGGGACACTCGATGTCGGAAGTCGGCAAACGCAATTCCGCCTGCGCGATCGATCATATCGGCCTGAAAACCACCAGCGTGGTGCGCTATAATTTCGGTGCGGCTACCCTTTATGAGGAATCGATCCGGCGCGGCGAGGCCCGCTTGACCGCCCATGGCGCGCTGGTCGCCGAGACCGGCCAGCACACCGGCCGCTCGCCCAAGGACAAGTTCGTCGTCCGCAACGGTGACACCGAACCACATGTCTGGTGGGAGAACAACAAGGCGATCTCGCCGGCCCAGTTCGACACGCTGCTCGCCGATTTCCAGGCGCACGCCGCGGACAAGGATCTATACGTCCAGGATCTGGTCGGCGGCGCCGATGCGGAGTCGAGGCTGCCGACCAGGGTGATCACCGAATTTGCCTGGCACTCGCTGTTCATCCGCAATCTGCTCATTCGTCCCGGTGCCACCGAACTCGAGCAGTTCGTGCCCGAGATGACGATCATCGACCTGCCGTCCTTCCGCGCCGATCCCCTCCGTCACGGCAGCCGCACCGAAACGGTGATCGCCGTCGATCTTTCGCGCAAGATCGTGCTGATCGGCGGCACCTCCTATGCCGGCGAGATGAAGAAGTCGGTGTTCACCATGCTCAACTATCTCCTGCCGGCGAAAGGCGTGATGCCGATGCATTGCTCGGCCAATGAGGGTGCGGCCGGCGACGCCGCCATCTTCTTCGGCCTGTCGGGCACCGGCAAGACGACGCTCTCGGCCGATCCCTCGCGCACGTTGATCGGCGACGACGAGCATGGCTGGGGACCGCACGGCATCTTCAATTTCGAAGGCGGCTGCTACGCCAAGACGATCAAGCTGTCGGCGGAAGCCGAGCCGGAAATCTTCGCCACCACGCAGCGCTTCGGCACGGTGCTGGAAAATGTCGTGCTCGACGCCGATGGCGTGCCGGATTTCAACGACGGAAGGCTGACCGAAAACACACGCTGCGCGTACCCGCTGGACTTCATCCCCAATGCCAGCAAGACCGGCCGCGCCAACCATCCCAACAACATCCTCATGCTGACCGCCGACGCCTTCGGCGTGATGCCGCCGATCGCGCGGCTGACCCCGGCGCAGGCGATGTATCACTTCCTCTCCGGCTACACCGCCAAGGTGGCCGGAACCGAAAAGGGGGTAACCGAGCCCGAAGCGACGTTTTCGACCTGTTTCGGTGCGCCGTTCATGCCGCGCCATCCCTCTGAATACGGCAATCTGCTGCGCGAGCTGATTGCAGGCCACGGCGCCGATTGCTGGCTGGTCAATACCGGCTGGACCGGCGGCGCCTACGGCACCGGCAAGCGCATGCCGATCAAGGCGACGCGCGCCTTGCTTGCCGCCGCACTTGACGGCTCGCTGAAGACGGCCGAGTTCCGCACCGACCCTCATTTCGGTTTCGCGGTGCCGGTGGCTGTCCCGGGCGTCGACAGCGGCATTCTCGACCCGATGATTCTGGACCCCCGGGCGACCTGGGCCGACAAGGCCGGCTATGACCGGCAGGCGGCAAGGCTGGTCGGCATGTTCGCCGTCAATTTCGAGAAATTCGAAAGCCATGTCGATGCCGTGGTGCTGGGCGCCGCGCCGCGCATGCAGGAAGCGGCGGAGTAATCGCGCCACAGGGTTCAGCTTTCGTTGAAAGGCCCGGTTCGATCGGGCCTTTTCTTTTTCGATCCGCCGCGCCATGACTGCGGCATGGCGAGCGACGACAACATCATCATATCAGGCGATGCGGTTATCCATCCGGGCGACCTGCACGAGGATTTCATCCGCTCGTCCGGCCCCGGCGGCCAGAACGTCAACAAGGTGGCGACGGCGGTGCAGCTGCGCTTCGACGCGGCCAACGCAACGGGTCTGTCGGAGCGCGTGCGCGAGCGGACGATCAAACTTGCCGGCCAGCGTGCCACCAAGGACGGTGTCATCGTCATCGAGGCAGGCCGCTTCCGCACCCAGGAACAGAACCGGGCGGATGCGCGGGCACGGCTGACGGCATTGGTCGCCAAGGCCGCCGAACCGCCACCGCCGCCGCGCAAGAAGACACGGCCATCGAAGGGCGCCGTGGAGCGGCGGCTGAAGAGCAAGGCCGGGCGCGGCACGATCAAGAAGCTGCGCGGCCGGGTGGAGAACGATTAAGCACCACACCAGAGCATGATGCCGAAAAGTGTGAAGCGGTTTCGGGCGACATCATGCTCTATCTCTTGGATCTAGGCACGCGCACAAAACGACTTCCCATTTTGGACCGCAGATGCAAGGTTCAACCATTGCCATTAGCAAGGGAGACCCAAGGATGGGCATGTTCGATTTCGTCAAGAGCGTCGGCAAGAAACTGGGCATCGGCGGTGACGACGAAGCCGCACCCTCGGCCGACACACTCAAGAAGGAGCTCGATTCGCACAAACTCGGCACCGATGGCGTCGAGGTCGTCGTCAAGGGTGACACGGCGGTGCTGAAGGGCGTGGTCAAGGATCAATCGATCTTCGAAAAGGCAGTCATCGCCGTCGGCAACACGCTCGGCGTCTCCAAGGTGCAGGCGGACGAATTGCAGGTCGCGCCAGCGTCTGGCACGGCCGCCGCCCCGGCCAAGGAGCCCACCTTTTACACGGTGAAGAAGGGCGACAATCTCTGGAAGATCGCCGAGAAAAGCTACGGCCAGGGCCAAGGCGTCAAGAACACGGTCATATTCGAGGCCAACAAGCCGATGCTGACCCATCCCGACAAGATCTATCCGGGCCAGGTGCTGCGCATCCCAGATCTCGCCTGATCAAGGCGATGCCAATTTGCGAAAAGCAATTCCAGGAAAAGTGTGAAACGGTTTTCCGTCCGGAATTGTGCCAAACAAAGAGTTAGAACGGCGGCTTTCGGGTCGCCGTTTTCTTTTGATCGTGACATTTTACGGTTCCGAACCATCCGGGAGGTGACCGAATCCGTGCTCGTTCTGCCCAAAGGTGTCCGCCACATGCCGGCCTATCTGTCACGCACCGTGCAGGAAGCGCTGGTCGATGAGGTGAGACGGATCGTGCAGCAGGCGCCGCTGTTCGTGCCGGCCATGCCGCGCACCGGCAAGGAGATGAGCGTGCGCATGACCAATTGCGGGCCGCTCGGCTGGGTCACCGACAAGGAGCACGGCTATCGTTACCAGCCGGCGCATCCGGTAACCGGGGCGCCTTGGCCGCCAATTCCGGATGCGCTGCTCGAGCTGTGGCGCGAGGTCTCGGGCTATCCGCACCCGCCGGAAGCATGCCTGATCAATTTCTACACGCCGGATGCAAAAATGGGGCTGCATCAGGACCGCGACGAGGCCGATTTTTCGGCGCCGGTCGTCTCCGTCTCGCTCGGCGACGACTGCCTGTTCCGAGTCGGCCAGACTACGCGTGATGGCGCCACCAAGTCGTTCAGGCTGCAAAGCGGTGACGTCGTGGTGCTCGGCGGCGAGGGGCGGCTGTGCTTTCACGGCGTCGATCGGATCTATCCCTCGACCTCGGCGCTGCTGAAAAACGGCGGGCGGATCAATCTGACATTGCGACGGGTGACGAAGCCGGCCGTCACAGCTTCCTGAGCGCCACTTCCTCGATCAGGTGGTCGGCGCCCTTGCGCAGGATCAAGTCGGCGCGGGCCCGCGTCGGCAGGATGTTCTCGCGCAGATTCTTCAAATTGATGTTGGTCCACAGGCCTTCGGCGATGGCGCGCGCCGACCCCTCCGACAGCTGCGAATAGCGGTGAAAGAAGGAGTCCGGATTGCGGAAGGCGGTCTCACGCAGCCGCATGAAGCGGGAAATGTACCAGTTGTGGATCAGCTTCTCGTCGGCATCGATGTAGATGGCGAAGTCGAAGAAGTCCGACAGGAAAGGCACGATCTTGCCGTCCTGCGGCAGCTTGCCGGGCTGCAGGACATTGATGCCTTCGAAGATCAATATGTCCGGCCTGTCGATGGTGACGAACTCGCCGGGAATGACGTCATAGGTCAGGTGCGAATAGACAGGCGCGCGGACATCGGGCAGCGCCGACTTGATGCCCGACAGGAAGCGCAGCAGCGCGCCCACATCGTAGCTGTCGGGGAAACCCTTGCGCTCCATCAGGTTCTCGCGGCGCAGGACCTCGTTGGGCAGCAGGAAACCGTCGGTGGTGATGAGATCGACCTTGGGGCTCGACGGCCAGCGCGCCAGCAGTTCCTTCAGCACGCGTGCGGTGGTCGATTTGCCGACGGCGACAGAACCGGCGATGCCGATGATGAAGGGTGTCTTGACCACGTCGACCGCGTTGAAGAAGGCCTGGCGTTGCCGGAACAGCAGCTGGCTCGCTTCGACATGCGCCGACAACAGCCGCGACAGCGACAGATAGATGCGCGTGACCTCCTCGAGATCGACCGGATCGTTGAGCGAGCGCAGGCGGCGGAATTCGTCCGCGCTCAGCGTCAGTGGGGTATCGGCGCGGAATTGCGACCATTGCTCGGCGGAGAAGAAGCGAAAGGGGGAATACTTCTCGGTCGGCGCGAGCTGATCCATCGAGATACCTGCCCTCCTCGCGGTCAGCCCTTGGGCCGTGACGCCTTCTCGGCGATCCCCGAACGCCCGGTGCGGCCTTCGAGTTCCCTGAGCACGTCGCTCAGCGGAACCCCGGAGAGGCCGAGAACGACAAGCCAATGATATATAAGATCGGCACTTTCCGAAACGATGGCCTGTTTGTCGCCCTTGACGGCGGCAATCACCGTCTCGACCGCCTCCTCGCCGAGCTTCTGCGCCGCCTTGTCGATGCCGCGCGCGAACAGTTTTGCCGTCCACGAGTCCGGGTCGCCGGAATGGGCGCGTTCCCCGACGATTTTTTCCAGATCTGACAGTGAAAACTCGGTCATGGCCGTCATCTATCTGCTTGTTTAAGCATGATCTTTTTCCGAAAAACGGTTCCCACTTTTCGGGATCATGCTTTAGGGCCGATTATTCACAGAGTCCAGCCGCATCGGCAGCCCCGCGGCGGCCATATGTGCCTTGGCCTGCGCTATCGTGTAGGTGCCGAAATGGAAGATGGACGCCGCCAGAACCGCGCCGGCATGGCCGTCGCGAATGCCTTCGACCATGTGGTCGAGCGTGCCGACACCGCCGGAAGCGATCACCGGCGCGCGCACGGCGTCTGATATCGCGCGGGTCAGCGCGATGTCGTAGCCGGCCTTGGTGCCGTCCCGATCCATCGAGGTCAGCAGGATCTCGCCGGCGCCGCGATCGACCATTTTCCGGGCGAACTCGACCGCATCGATGCCGGTCTTTTCGCGGCCGCCATGGGTGAAGATCTCCCAGCGGTCGGTCTCACTGGTGCTCGACACCTTCTTGGCGTCGATGGCGACGACGATGCACTGGTTGCCGAACTTGTCGGCGGCCTCGGCAACAAAATCCGGGTTCTTCACCGCGGCCGTGTTGATCGACACCTTGTCGGCGCCGGCCAAGAGCAGCTTCCTGATATCGGCGACCTGGCGCACGCCGCCCCCGACGGTCAGCGGCATGAAACATTGTTCGGCGGTGCGTGCGATGACGTCGAAGATGGTTTCGCGATTGTCCGACGAAGCGGTGATGTCGAGGAAGCAGAGTTCGTCGGCGCCGGCCGCGTCATAGGCCTTGGCCGCCTCGACCGGATCGCCGGCGTCGACGAGATCGACGAAGTTGACGCCCTTGACGACACGGCCGTTCTTGACGTCGAGACAGGGGATGACACGGGCTTTCAGCATCAGCGGCCCTCTATCGTGGCGATGAGATCGTTCAGCAACTGGCCAACCAGCGGCGGAACATCGGCCTGGGCGTCGAAGGCCGGGTCGTAGGCGGAGACGGTGATGCCGACGACCGGCACCGCCAGCGCCATGGCGCAAGTGGCGTCGCGCAGCTGTTCCGGGCTCGGGCCGCCCGAAGTGATATAGCGGTTGGCCTGCAGCTCCCGGGGATCATGCACGTCCATATCGAGATGCATGTGCACGCGTCTGGCGCCGGCGATCTTCAGTCTTTCGGCCGCCTGGGCCACCCCGGAGCATTCCGTCCGCACGATCGGCAAGGTCTCGAGAAGCTGTCTTTCCGCCGGATCGAGATCGCGCGCGTTGACGAGCACGCAACGCGACGGATCGATCGGCCTGAAGCCGGGAATGGCCGACGCCATCGGCCGCCAGCACAGGCCAAGCACCGTCGCCAGCGCCATGCCGTCGAGAAAGCCATATGTGGATGTCTCGGGCGTGTTCAGGTCGCCATGCTGGTCGGCCCAGATGATCGCATCGGCGTCCTCACCGGCGACCGCGCCGGCGCTGGTCAGGCAGTTTCCCGCAAGGACGATGGGAAACCGACCGGCGTCACGGGCAAGGCGAACCTCGCTCGCAACCGCGTTGCAGACGGCAAAGCCGGTGGCGATCTCGCGCTCCTGATCGTCTCCGACCTTGCCGATGTCCCCGACCGCGACGTCGTGACCGGCCATCGTCAAGGCTTCGACGAGCCCCCCCGAGACCAGCGCGTCCGGACCTTGGCCCATGCCGCCATGGTAATGGCCGCTGTCATAGGAGGCCAGGATGATGGAAATTTTCACGTCCGCGGCTCCGCCCTGCCCTGGAGGATCGCCAGGGCCTCGGCCGGATCGATGCGGCCGTCATAGAGCGCGCGCCCGGAGATCGCGCCTTCGAGCTTTTGCGCATCGGGCATGGTCATGCGCACGATGTCGGCGATCGAGGCGAGGCCGCCGGAAGCGATCACCGGGATCGACACGGCATCGGCGAGGTCGATGGTGGCGTCCCAATTGATGCCGGTCAAAACGCCGTCGCGGTCGATGTCGGTGTAGATGATGGCGGCGACGCCGGCGCCCTCGAATTTCCTCGCCAGTTCGATGACGCCAAGGCTCGACGCCTCGGCCCAGCCCTCGACGGCGACCTTGCCGCCCTTGGCGTCGATGCCGACGGCGACCTTGCCCGGAAACGCCTTGCAGGCCTGCTTGACCAGGTCGGGATCGCGCACCGCCACCGTGCCGAGGATGACGCGGGCCAGCCCGCGATCGAGCCAATCCTCGATCTGCGCCAGCGTGCGGATGCCGCCGCCGAGCTGCACCGGGTTCTTCGTTGCCTTGAGGATGGCGCCGACCGCCGCACTGTTGACGCTCTGGCCCTGGAAGGCGCCGTTGAGGTCGACGACATGCAGCCATTCGAAGCCCTGTTGCTCGAAGGCTCGCGCCTGGGCGGCAGGATCATCGTTGTAGATGGTCGCGGTCGCCATGTCGCCATGCCTGAGGCGCACGCACTGGCCGTCCTTGAGATCTATCGCCGGGAAAAGGATCATCCGTTCAGGCGCCTTCCACAATGGCGAAATGCGACGTCGAATAGAGGCGTCGGAATTTCAGCGCCGCCTGGTATTCGGGCGAATGGAAGCAGGCGAGTGCGACCGCGTAGCTCTCGAACTCGATGATGACATGGCGATTGCCCGATTGCCCTTCCGGGCTCGACGACCGACCGCCGCGGGTCAGGAATTTTGCGCCATATTTGTCGAAAGCCGCTTTGTTGGCGGCAATGTATAGCGGATAATTTTCCGGATCGGTCACCTCGACCATCGCCATCCAGTAGCCCTTCTTGCTCATCGGTTTTCAGGGCTCCAGCGCAGGAAATTGGTGATCAGCGCCAAGCCCAGCGCCTGGCTCTTTTCCGGGTGAAACTGCGTGCCGACGAGATTGTCGCGGGCGACGGCCGCCGTCACCGGGCCGCCATAGTCGGCGACCGCCAGAACCTCTTCCGCCTTGCCCGCATCGAGATGGTAGGAATGCACGAAATAGGCATGCAGCCCGCTTGCGCCAGTCGGTATGCCGGCAAACAGCGGATGCTGGCGCTTGAGCTCGATCGTGTTCCAGCCGATCTGCGGGATCTTCAGCGTCGGATCGGCCGGCGTGATCTCCTTGACGTCACCTGATACCCAGCCGAAGCCGTTGGTGATTGTCTTTTCCAGGCCGCGCTCGGACATCAGCTGCATGCCGACGCAGATGCCGAGGAACGGCCGGCCCTTGTCGATAGCCACCTCCTCGACCGCTTCCCACATGCCTTCGAGGGCATGCAAGCCGGCCGCGCAGTCGGCATAGGCGCCGACGCCGGGCAGGACGATGCGGTCGGCCGTGCGCACCCGTTCGGCATCCGATGTCAGGTCGATAGCAGCCGATATGCCGGCTTCCCGCGCCGCGCGCTCGAAAGCCTTGGTGGCCGAGCGCAGATTGCCCGAACCGTAATCGATGATCGCAACCCGCATCAGCTTCTTCCCGGGATGTGGGTCAGCCCCAGCGCCATGCCCGGCTGCGACGGCCGCGCCAGGGCAGCGTCCGGGACCATGCGCGGTGCCGGTGCGGCCTGATCGGGAAGCGCTTCCGCCTCGAGCGCATAGCGCGTGTCAGCATCGTCGAGCCAACCGGCTTCGACCGCGCCCCATTCGTGCCAACCGCGCCGGCGAAGTGCCGCGATGCGCAGGCCTTGCCCTTCCAGTCCGACATAGAGCGAAACCAGCAACGACAGCAACGACCCGGCCAGACCAAGGCCGAGCTTCTGGCCCAGCATCGAAAGCAGGCCCATGACGACGAAGGCAAGCGCCGCCTCGATCCACAGCCGATGCCAGGCGAACCATAGCGGCGGCACCAGAAGGCCCAGCCAGGTGAAGCCATCGCGGACAAAGGCCGTGGCATCGGCCTTTTCGCTGCGGCCTGGCGGTTCCATCACGACATAGGTGGCCATTGCCTTATCCCTTCAACGATCCCTTGGTGGAGGGAACCGCATCCGGCTGGCGCGGATCGCGTTCGAGAGCCGCGCGCAGCGCGCGCGCCACCGCCTTGAAGCAGGTCTCGGCGATGTGATGGTTGTTGGCGCCGTAGTGATTGGTGACATGCAGCGTGATGCCGGCATTCTGCGCCAGCGCCTGGAAGAATTCGGGCACCAGCTCGGTGTCGAAGGTGCCGATCTTCGGCGATGAGAAGGAAACGTTCCAGACCAGGAAGGGACGGCCGGACACGTCGATCGCGGCGCGCGTCAGCGTCTCGTCCATGGCAAGGTCGATCGAGGCATAACGCATGATGCCGCGCCGCTCGCCCAGTGCCTTGGCCAGCGCCTGGCCGAGCGCGATGCCGGTGTCCTCGACCGTGTGGTGGTCGTCGATGTGCAGATCGCCCTTCGCCCTGACCGTCATGTCGATCAGGGAGTGGCGCGACAGCTGGTCCAGCATATGGTCGAAGAAGCCGACGCCCGTGGCGATATCCGACTTGCCGGAGCCGTCGACATGGACCGCCACGGAGATGTCGGTTTCCTTGGTCTTGCGGCTTGCTTCGGCGGAACGGGGCGGCATCACTCTATCCTTGTCCCAGAGGTTCACATCGTGACCGGCTCAGAGGCTTCAAGCGCTCGCAGGCTTGAAAACGAAAGCCTTCTAGCAGCATGATCCGGCGATTGCCAGTTGCCTCTGACAGCGGTATCGGCCTTGCCAGAGAGCGATTTGCAATCACCGGCCCCATGCATACATATGGCCAATCAAAGTTACTCGTACCGCGCCAATCGCCTTATCGGGATGGCGCTGCTCGGAGCCAGTAAATGTCCAATGAACTGACCATGCACGCCACGACCATCGTGACGGTGCGCAAGGGCAACAAGGTGGTGATCGCCGGCGACGGCCAGGTCAGCCTTGGCCAGACCATCATGAAGGGCAACGCCAAAAAGGTGCGCCGCATCGGCAAGGGCGGCAATGTGATCGCCGGCTTCGCCGGCGCCACCGCCGACGCCTTCACGCTGCTGGAACGGCTCGAGGCCAAGCTCGAACAATATCCAGACCAGCTGACGCGCGCCTGCGTCGAGCTCGCCAAGGACTGGCGAACCGACCGCTATCTGCGCCGGCTGGAAGCGATGATGTTGGTGGCCGACAAGTCGGTGTCGCTGGCGCTGACCGGCACCGGCGACGTGCTCGAACCCGAATTTGGTGTCATGGCCATCGGTTCGGGCGGCAATTACGCGCTGGCGGCGGCACGCGCGCTGATGGACAGCGACAAGGATGCCGAGGAGATCGCCCGCAAGGCGATGCAGATCGCATCCGACATCTGCGTCTACACCAACAACAGCTTCGTCGTCGAAACGCTCGATGTCGGCTGAGCGGGCCGACCATGATCCCGAAACGTGGAAACCGGTTTTCTCGGACGAACGGTTCCGTTCGTCCAGAGATCATGGTCCAACAAGAAGATAGCTATGATTTTCGGCCGGTGACCGAGAAAGACCTGCCGATGATCGCCGGCTGGCTCGCCGAACCGCATGTCGCCGAGTGGTGGGACGATCCCGAGATCGAGATCGCGCAGATCCGCGAGCACATCGACTCGATTTCCGTCGAGCCGCTGATTATCGAACTCGACGGCAAGCCGATCGGTTATCTGCAGACCTATGATCCGCATCTGGAGGACGGCCATCCCTATGCCGACCAGCCGTTCGGCACGCTCGGCATCGACCTGTCGATCGGCCGGCCGGAGCTGGTCGGGCTCGGCCATGGCTCGGCAATCGTGCGCCAGTTCGTCGAACAGCTTTTCGACGAAGGCGTGCCGCGCGTCATCATCGATCCTGATCCCGCCAATGTCAGGGCCATCCGCGCCTATGAAAAGGCTGGCTTTGTTGCCTTTGACACCAGAACATCGGAGTACGGGCCTGCCTTGATGATGGCGCGCGACGCGACGCAGGAGCCCAATTGATCAGCGCCGAAACACTCGACAAGGCAGTCGCGAAAGGTTTGATCTCGCAGACCCTGCGCGATCAGTTGGAGGCCATGGAACGCGCGGTCGCTCTCGCCCCCGAGGTCAGGCGCGCCGATGACGAGGGTGACGAGGAAAACCTGCGGCTGGTCGGCGGCGGCAACGATCTGTTCGTCACCGTTGGAACCGTTCTGCTCAGCGCCGGCTTCTTCTTTGTCCTCACCACCTTGCTTCCAGGCCAGACATTCTGGATCGCCGGCATCCTCGCGGTTTTCGCCTGGGGGCTCGCCGAAATTGTCACGCGTCAGCACCGGATGAAATTATCGTCGTCCGTGCTTGCCCTGATTTTCATGGCCGCCATTCTGGCCGCTCTGGCGCTACAAGTGGAGGCCAGCTTCGGCATACGCAAGCCGGAGACCATCTGGCAGCTATTGGCGTTGCGCCAGACGGCGTCCCAGGCCGGATATCTGTTCCTGGGCGGAGGAATAATTGCGGCGGCGATCTATTTCTGGCGTTTTCGCGTCCCCATCATTGCCGGGGCTATCGCCATCGCCTTTACACTGCTTGCCTTCCTGCAAACGGCGATAATCCTGTATGACAGCGTGACAGCGGGTGCGATTGCGCCGCCGCGTATTGAGGATGTTCCCGAATTGCTCCGCGCGGCACTTTACATGCCGCTGATCTGCGGCCTGATCGTGTTCGCAACGGGTGTAGCTTTTGACATTTACGACAGGGATCGACGCAAGATCTGGTCTGATTGCGCTTTCTGGCTGCATGTCGTCTCGGCGCCCATGCTGGTGCATCCGCTGTTTATCATGGCAACCGGCCAGAACGTCGTATTCGGACATATCGCGCCGGATGCCAATGCAACCATCATGCTGACGGTCCTGATCCTTGGCTTCCTCTATGTCGCGCTTGCCATCGACCGCCGTTCGCTTCTGGTTCCGACATTGGCTTACTTCGGCTCGCTGGGCATCTACTATCTGGTGAATTCCGCCTCCGATTCGACGGGTATCCCGCCTTTTGCCTTGATCCTGGTCGTTGTTGGCGCGCTGATTATTCTGTTCGGGGCTGGCTGGCAGCGTATCCGGCGGATTGTGGTCAAACCCACCTTGCCGGCTGCCGTGATCCGCCGGCTACCGCCGCTGAAGGCGTGACAAGGCTTTGTGATGATCGACACGGCGACGCGAAACGAGGGGGAATGAACCGATGACGACACCGGCCACGGAGAGCAGCTATTCGGCCTATGAAGACAGCTGGCGGATGGGGCTTCTGCTGGTGCTTGCCCTGGTCATCTTCCAGGCTGGGGCGCTCTACGGCATGGGGCGAGCGCCGATCTGCACCTGCGGCTATGTGAAACTCTGGCACGGCGTGGTGAACAGTTCGGAGAATTCCCAGCACATTTCGGACTGGTATACGTTCTCGCACATCATCCACGGCTTCCTGTTCTATGCGCTGGCCAAATTCCTGTTCCCGCGTTCGCCGATCGGACTGAGGCTGGCGTTCGCCGTCTTCATCGAAGGCGGCTGGGAGCTGCTCGAAAACAGCCCGTTCATCATCGAGCGCTACCGCGCCGGCACCATCTCGCTCGACTATTACGGCGACAGCATCATCAATTCGGTGTCCGACACACTGGCCATGGTGCTGGGATTTGTGATGGCGCGAAGGCTACCTATATGGGTGATCGTCAGCCTTGCCATCATCTTCGAACTCGGTACCGGCTATCTCATCCGGGACAATCTGACACTCAACGTGATCATGCTGCTGCATCCGTTCGAGGCCATCAAGCAGTGGCAAAGTGGAATTTAGTGATATGAGCACATTTTCTCCCCGCGAAATCGTTTCGGAACTCGACCGTTTCATCATTGGCCAGAAAGACGCCAAGCGCGCCGTGGCCATCGCCTTGCGCAACCGCTGGCGCCGCCAGCAGCTGGAGGGCCAGATGCGCGAAGAGGTGATGCCGAAGAACATCCTGATGATCGGGCCGACCGGCGTCGGCAAGACCGAGATTTCGCGCCGCCTGGCGCGGCTCGCCGGTGCGCCTTTCGTCAAGGTCGAGGCGACCAAGTTCACCGAGGTCGGCTATGTCGGCCGCGACGTCGAGCAGATCATCCGAGACCTGGTCGAGATCGCCATCGGCCTGGTGCGCGAGAAGATGCGCGAGGACGTCAAGGCGCGCGCCCACGTCAACGCCGAGGAACGCGTGCTGGAAGCGCTGGTCGGCAAGACGGCGAGCCCGGCCACCCGCGATAGTTTCCGCAAGAAGCTGCGCGACGGCGAACTCGACGACAAGGAGATCGAGGTCGAGGTCGCCGACACCGGCGCTGGCGGCATGCCCGGCTTCGAAATCCCCGGTATGCCGGGCGCCAATATCGGCGTGCTGAACATCAACGACATGCTGTCGAAGGCGATGGGCGGCAAGAAGACCAAGATGCGCAAGACGACGGTGAAGGAATCCTACGACCTGCTGGTCAACGACGAGTCCGACAAGCTGCTCGACCAGGACGAGGTGGTGCGCCGGGCGCTCGATGCGACGGAGAATGACGGCATCGTCTTCCTCGACGAGATCGACAAGATCGCGTCGCGTGAAGGCGGCATGGGCGCCGGCGTTTCCCGCGAAGGCGTGCAGCGCGACCTGCTGCCGCTGATCGAAGGCACCACGGTGGCGACCAAATACGGACCTCTGAAGACCGACCACATCCTGTTCATCGCCTCGGGTGCGTTCCACGTGTCCAAGCCGTCAGACCTGTTGCCGGAATTGCAGGGCCGCCTGCCGATCCGGGTCGAGCTGCGGGCGCTGGAGAAGGACGATTTCGTCCGTATCCTGACCGAGACAGAGGCCAGCCTGATCAAGCAGTATATCGCTCTGATGAAGACCGAGGGCGTCGACCTGACCTTCACCGACGACGCGATCGATTCGCTGGCCGGCATTGCCGTCGACCTCAACGCCAGCGTCGAGAACATCGGCGCAAGACGACTGCAGACAGTGATGGAACGGGTGCTGGACGAAATCTCCTACGACGCGCCCGACCGCAACGGAACCAGCGTCACCATCGACGCCGCCTATGTGGAAAAGCATGTCGGCGACCTGTCCAGGAATACCGACCTGTCGCGGTTCATCCTTTGAACGACGGCGCCGGAACGTTCCGGCGCCGGTCCAGGCAACATTTTCCGGCCAGCAAAATCATGTGTGGCCAGATGGTATCATCTGGCCAGCTTTCGTAGTGCCGGGTGAAGGGGCGCTCTCGACTCGACCAAGAGCTTTACCTAGTTTGCGCGGCAATTCTCGATCTCTTGGTTTGACGCAATTCCGGAAAACCGTTTCACACTTTTCCTGGAATTGCTTGGGCGGCGGGTGCATGAAAAAACTGATCCTGGTTATTCTCGGCTTGACGCTGGCGGCGACGCTGTTCGCCGCCGAGGCAGCGACATTGGTGCCGCCGGGAAATCGCAATGCCGTGCAGCCCGATATTCCGGGCGCGTCCAGCCGGCGCACGCAAGCGACCAACACCAGCTTCCAGGCGAAGTACCGCAAGGTCTACGCCCTGCTGCAGAACGACGCCGATCTGCGCGGCAAGATCAAGAAGGCAGCCGCCACCTACGGCATCGATCCCTTGCACATCGTCGGCGCCATCGTCGGCGAGCACACCTACAATGTCGATGCCTATGACCGGCTGCAGACCTACTACGTCAAGGCGATCTCCTATCTCTCCAGCAAGCTGTCCTTCGCCTATGACGGCGAGGACATCACCGATTTCGTGCAGCGGCCGGAATTCAAGAAATGCGCAGGGATGTCCGACAGCTACGATCTGTGGGAATGCCGCGAACAGGTGTGGAACCGTTCGTTTCGCGGCAAGAGCGTCGGCGGGACGAACTTTCCCGACGACCGTTTCGGCGCCACCTTCTTCCAGCCCTATTATGCCGGCCAGACCTTCGGCCTCGGCCAGCTCAATCCGCTGACCGCCCTACAGATGAGCGATCTGGTGCACAAGGTTTCCGGCCTGCCCAGGCTCGACGTCGGCGATCCCAATTCGGTCTACAAGACCATCATGGATCCCGACCTGACGCTGCCCTACGTCGCCGCGACGATCCGGAAATCGATCGATGCCTACAAAAGCATTGCCGGCTTCGACATTTCGGGCAATCCCGGGCTGACCGCCACGCTCTACAATGTCGGCAATCCGGAGCAGCGGGCTGACGCGCTGAAGGCGGAGAACGACAGGCGCCGCGCCGCCGGCGAGCCGGAAAAGCTGCCGGAAGAGAATTACTATGGCTGGCTGGTGAATGACAAATTGGCGGAGCTGAAGGCGCTGTTTTAGCGGGTTTGAGCTCAGGCCTCTACCTCCCGCTTGTGGGGAGGGTATCGCATATGGACTCTTGCGAAGAAGGACCCCCACCCTAACCCTCCCCACAAGGGGGAGGGAACGCTGTCGCGTGCCTTTTATTCTTCTTTGGCGCCGAAAAGTCAGGCGACTAGCCTAGGTCGGCGCCGACGGAAGTCTCCCTCCCCCTTGTGGGGAGGGGTTAGGGGTGGGGGTCGGTGCCGGGCAGACATCTCAGGAATTCCATATGCGATTACCCTTCCCACAAGGGGCAGAGCAGGCTCAAGCCGCCAGCAGCGACTTCAGCTTGACGTCCTGCGATCCCAGTGCTTCCGGCGCCGGCTTCGCGCGCTTGCCGATCAGCATTTCAGCCAGCCTGATGTCGCGGGCGACCGCGTTGCCGGGGCCGATGCCGCTGGCCGCCACCAGCCTGCCGTCCTGGGCCAGATGGAAGAGGATGAAAGCGCCGTCGCCGAGGTCGCGGCGCACGGTGCTGCTGCCTTCGTCGGACAGCCCGGCAATCTGCAGGGACAGACCATATTGATCCGACCAGAACCATGGCACCGCCGCATGCGCCTCGCCGGCACCCAGCATATTCCTCGCCGCCAGCGCGCCCTGCTCCTGGGCGTTGCGCCAGGCTTCCAGCCGTACGCGGCGGCCGCCATAGACGGCGAGCGGAAACGAGCAGCAATCGCCGGCGGCAAAGATGTCGGGATCGCTGCTGCGCAGCTCGGCATCGACGGCAATGCCGTTGTCGATCGCCAGCCCAGCTTCGGCCGCAAGCCCGGTCACCGGCACGGCGCCGATGCCGATGATCGCGAGGTCGGCGACGATTTCCCGGCCGCCGGCAAGCGCTATGCGCACCTTGTTGCCGTCGTCGGCGATGGACGCGATGCCGTCCCCGCACAGAATATCAACGCCCTCGGCGATGTGTGCATCGTGGATGATTTCGGCGATCTCGGCCGGCACGCCGCGCATCAGGATGCGCGGCTGCGCCTCGATAACGGTGACCGCAGCGCCTAGCTTGCGGGCCGCGGCCGCGAGTTCGAGACCGATGAAACCGCCGCCGATGATGGCGATACGGTTACCACGGTTGAGATGCGCGCGAATGGCGAGCGCGTCAGTGAAGGTTCTGAGATAGACGCAGCGCGGACCCAGCCCCGGCATCGGCAGCTTGCGCGGGGTCGAACCGGTTGCCAGCAGGAGCTTGTCGTAAGGCAGGACCGATCCGTCCGACAGGCGCACCGCATGCGCCGCGCGATCGATCGCCACGGCCTGGACGGAATGGATATGCCGGATCGATTTCTCGGCCAGAATGGCGTCGCTGGCGATCGCCTTGATCTCGGGCGCATCGCTGGCCATCGCCTCCTTGGACAGAGGCGGGCGCTCGTAGGGCAGATGCGGCTCGTCGCCGACCAGCGTCACCGGCCCCCGATAATCGAGGTCGCGCAGCGCCAATGCCGCCCGCCCGCCGCATTCGCCGGCGCCGATGATGAGCATCCCCCCCGCCATGTCAGTCATCCGATCTGGATCAGGACTTTGCCGGCATCGACCTTGACCGGATAGGTCTTGAGATTGACGCAGACCGGGGCGCCGCGGGCGTCACCCGTCTTGTAGTTGAAGCGGCCATTGTGCTTGGGGCATTCGATGATGTCATCCATCACCAGCCCGTCGGCCAGGTGCACCTTTTCATGCGTACAAAGGCCGTCGGTGGCGAAGAACTCGTCGTCGGGGCTGCGATAGATGGCGAAGGTGCGGCCGCCATGGTCGAAGCGCATCACATCCTCCTCGTCTATGTCGCCGGTGGCGCAGGCCTCGACCCAGTCGCTCATTCAAGTCCTCCCTAAAAGCAATCCAGGAAAAGTGCGCAGCGGTTTTCCGCCCGGAATTGCGTTAAAATAAACAGTCCAGATCGGATGGAAGCACGATCATTCCGCCGCGGCGACGATAGTGTCGTTGTGGAATTCTTCGCGATATGGCCGTGCGGTCGGCGGCAGCTCGCGTTTGAGGAAATAGTCCTCGTTGCGCAGCTGGCGCAGGAAGACCGGGATCATCTCGCGATAGCCGGCCAGGATCGACGGTGTCGGTTCCGGCAGATCGTGCTTGATCAGTTCGTGCAGCCTCGGCAGCGCATGATAGGGCACCATCGGGAACATGTGATGCTCGACATGGTAGTTCATGTTCCAGTAGATGAAGCGGCTGATCGGGTTCATGTAGACGGTGCGGCTGTTCAGCCTGTGGTCGGTGACGTTATCGGCCAGGCCGCCATGCTGCAGCAGCCCGACCATGACGTGATGCCAGGCGCCATAGAGCCTGGGCAGGCCAACCAGCATCAGCGGCAGAAACGAACCGGTGTAGAACGCCAGCGCGATGGTGGCGGCATAGATCGCCGTCCAGATGCGGGCGATCCGGATCGCCTTGGGCTGTTCCTGCTCGGGAATGAAGGTCTTTTCCGCCGCGCTGATGTTGCCGGCGGCGTTGCGCAGCATATCGCTCATCGCATGCCAGGCGTCGAGCACGCCGACGAAGCCCAGGACGGCGCGAACCAGGTCCGGCGGCCGCATGACCGAGATTTCCGGGTCGCGGCCGACGATGACGGTGTCGGTGTGGTGGCGCGTGTGGCTCCAGCGCCAGGTCACCGGATTGCGCATGATCATGAAGCAGGCGATCTGATAGACCACATCATTCATCCACTGCGTCCGGAAGGCGGTGCCGTGCCCACATTCGTGCCAGCGTGAATCCGTCGACGAACCGTAGAGGACGCCATAGACGAAGAAGAACGGCACGCACCACCATGTGCCCCAGAACCAGGCGCCGCCGGCGCCGCTGACGATCAGCGCGGCGAACCAGATTGCCGTATCGCGGATCGCCGGCCCGTCGGAGCGCTGCATCAGCTCCTTCATCTGCTTGCGCGGTACGTCGGTGTGATACCACTCGGCGGCCGACAGGCCGGTCTCGACGGCGAGCCTGGCGTCGCGGCCGATCAGGCTGTAGTCACGCCGGGACGGCGCAGTGGACATGATTTGCCTCCCTCGGCAAAGGCATCCGCCAGAGCGATGCCGTGAAATCCCTTGGTTTCGAGCATCAAAGTAACGCCGACCGATGATAGACTCAACATCACAAAGATAGTTTCTATCATTTCCCATCAGGATGATGTACGAAGGCTCAAGCAAATCCGACGAGGCAAGCATGGTGAAGCGGCCGACAATATCAGATCTGGCGCGCATCTCGGGCGTCAGTGTCGCCACCGTCGACCGCGTGCTGAACAACCGGCTGCCGGTGCGCGAAGAGACAGCGCGCCGCGTCTACGAGACCGCTACCGATATCGGCTACCACGCCGCCGGCCTCATCAAGCAGCGCATGCGCCAGGAATTGCCGGAGTACCGGCTGGGCTTCCTGCTGCTGCGGGGCAATGATGCCTTCTACGGCGACTTCGCGCGGGAACTTGAACTGGCCATCTCGCAATCGCAACGCTTCCGTGGCGTTGCGACCATCGATTTCGCAAGTTCCCTGGCTCCCGACGAGATCGCCTCCCAGATGCGCAGGCTGGCGGCGAAATCGAGGGCCATCGCCGTTGTCGGTCCGGACCATCCGACCCTGACAGCGGTCGTGGAAACCTTGAAGGCGAGAGGGCAGCCGGTCTTTTCGGTGCTGTCCGACTTTGCCGCCGGCATCCGGGAGGGCTATATCGGCCTCGACAACCGCAAGGTCGGGCGCACCGCCGCATGGATGATCTCCAAAGCAGCCAAGCGGCCCGGCAAGGTCGCCCTCTTCGTCGGCAGCCACCGCTTCCACGGCCATGAGTTGCGCGAGATCGGCTTTCGCTCCTTCTTCCGCGAGCATGCGCCGGAGTTCAGCGTGCTTGAAACGCTCGTCAATCTGGAAGCCAACCAGGTCACCCATGACGCGATGATCGATCTTCTGGCGCGTTATCCGGATCTTGCCGGCTGCTACGTCGCCGGCGGCGGCATGGAGGGCGCAGTCTCGGCGCTGCGGGCAGCGAAGCCCGCGACCATGCCGGTGGTCGTCTGCAACGAGATCAACGCCGAGTCGCGCGCGGCACTCGCCGACAACATCCTCACCATGGTGATCTCGACCCCGCTCGCCGCTTTGTGCCGTGAGCTTGTCGACCTGATGGCGCATGCCATCGAAACCGGCGCCGCCAACGCTCCGGGCCAGACCTTCCTGCCCTTTGACATCTACCTGCCGGAAAACATCTAGCCCGCCGCCGCGCAAGGCCGCCGAGGCAAATGATAGAATCCATCAGAGCGATGCGTAAATCGGCCGGCAGGCCGCGGAATCGCCCTTGACGCCCCGATGTGAAATGGAATAAATATTTCATCATCTGTGTATTTTGGTTCTTTCGTTCCGGAACATCTGTTTCAAACAGGGGCTTGACGTTCCAGCCAGGAGGCAAGCGTCACCCGGAATAGAAAAGATATCAGGGAGAGATTCCCCGGGGAGATCGGGGATTCCGGATAAATCGGTGAAACCGGACACCAATATGTGGAGGAGAAACACAATGAAGAAATTGATTTTGGGCGTCGCCTTCGCGGCGCTGATGAGCTCATCCGCCCTGGCCGCCAAGGTTGGCGTGTCGATGGCCAAGTTCGATGACAACTTCCTGACCGTGCTGCGCAACGGCATGATCGAGCAGGCCAAGGGCATGACCGGCGTGGAGCTGCAGGTCGAGGACGCGCAGAACGACGTTGCCAAGCAGCTTGACCAGATCAAGAACTTCGCCGCTTCGGGCGTCGATGCCATCATCGTCAACCCGGTCGACACTTCGGCCACGCAGGCGATGTCGGATGCCGCGGCGGCCGCCAAGATCCCGCTGGTCTATGTCAACCGCGAGCCGGTCAATGTCGACACGCTGCCCGACAACCAGGCCTTCGTCGCCTCGAACGAAGCCGATTCCGGCACGCTCGAGACCAAGGAAGTCTGCCGCCTGTTCAAGGAAGCCGGCAAGAAGGAAGCCAATGTCTATGTGATCATGGGCGAGCTTTCCAACCAGGCCGCCGTGCAGCGCACCAAGGACATCGACGATGTGATCGCGACGCCGGATTGCAGCTTCATCAAGATCATCGACAAGCAGACGTCGAACTGGAACCGCGACGAGGCGCAGAACCTGATGACCAACTGGCTGTCGACCGGCAAGCCGTTCGACGGCGTCATCGCCAACAATGATGAAAGCGCCATCGGCGCCATCCAGGCGATGAAGGCCGGCAACATCGACATGAAGGCGGTTGTCGTCGGCGGCGTCGATGCCACCCAGGACGCGCTGGCAGCCATGCAGGCGGGCGACCTCGATGTAACCGTGTTCCAGGACGCCGCCGGCCAGGGCGCCGGCGCTCTCGATGCGGCGCTCAAGCTCTCGAAGGGCGAGAAGGTCGAGCACAAGGTATACGTGCCCTTCCAGCTGGTGACGCCGGCCAACATCGACAAGTTCCTGAAGAAGAACTGAGCCGCCAACGGTTCGATACGGAGCGGCGCTCTCGATCGCGACAGCGCCGCTCCCCTTTCTCTCCCTCAGCGCCGGCACGGCGCGAGGGCGACCGCGGCTGATGGAGGACAGGATACGTGGCACAGACATCTCATGGCGTCGGCGGCGTCGGTTATGATGCGAGGAAGCGCACATGGCCGGCCGAGTTCAATGTTTTCCTGGCGCTGGTCATTCTCGTCGTCATCTTCGAACTGATCGGCCGCGTCTTTCTCGGCGACAGCTTCCTGTTCAACACCCGCAGCGACGTCGGCGGCATCTTCAACGAAGCGCGCCTGCAGATCATCATCCTTCAGGTGTCGATCGTCGGCATCATCGCCATCGGCGTGACGCAAGTGATCATCACCGGCGGCATCGACCTGTCCTCGGGCTCGATCGTCGGCGCGACCGCCATGATCGCCATGAGCTTCGCCCAGGTGGCGACGGTCAACGGCAACCCCAATCCCAAGGCGATGTTTTTGGCGCAAGGCTGGACGGACCTGCCTGTCATCGTGCCGCTGCTGGTGGCGATCGCCTGCGGCCTGTTTGCCGGCCTGGTCAATGGCGCGCTGATCGCCTACACGCGCATTCCGCCGTTCATCGCCACGCTCGGCATGATGGTGACCGCGCGCGGCATCGCGAAATGGTGGTCCAAGGGCCAGCCGATCTCGTTTCCCACCGAGAGTTTCGCCGGCATCGGCAAAGGCCTGATGCCCGTCGTCATCTTCCTGTCGCTGGCCGTCCTGTTCCAGCTGATCATGACCTACACCAGGTACGGCAAGCACTGTTACGCGATCGGCTCCAACGAAGATGCCGCGCGCATGTCCGGCATCAAGATCGCCAACCACAAGATCCTGGTCTACGTCATCGCCGGCATTCTCGCAGCGCTCGCCGCCGTGGTGCTGAGCTCCAAGAACCTGACCGCGCAGTCCGGCATGGGCGTAATGTACGAACTCGACGCCATCGCCATGGCGGTCATCGGCGGCGTCTCCCTGTCGGGCGGCCGCGGCTCGATCATCGGCACGGTGATCGGCTCGCTGATCTTCGGCGTCATCATCTCGGGCTTCACCTTCCTGCGCCTCGACGCCTACTACCAAGAGATGGTCAAGGGTGTGATCATCGTCGGTGCGGTGGTTCTCGACCAGTGGCGCCAACGCCTGCGGGCAATGAGGGCATGACCATGTCAGACATCGTCCTGAAGACCGAAAACCTGACCAAGCGCTATGGCGGCGTGCACGCGCTGGAAGGCGCGAATTTCGAGCTGCGCAAGGGCGAGCATGTCGCCATCATGGGCGACAACGGCGCCGGCAAGTCGACCTTCGTGCGCCAGATCACCGGCGTCGAGCAGCGCACCAGCGGCCAGATCTGGTTCGACGGCAAGGAAGTGAATTTTGCCGGGCCGATCGAGGCCCGTACGGCCGGCATCGAGACCGTGTTCCAGAACCTGGCGCTGGCCGACGATCTCGACGTGCCTTCGAACCTGTTCCTCGGCCGCGAGAAGGTGCTGTTCAACCTCGGCCCGTTCTCGATCCTCGACCGCAAATACATGCGCAAAGCGACCGAGGCGGCGCTCGTCCGCACGGCGGTGAAGATCCCCAATCTGTCCAACACCATCCGCCACATGTCGGGCGGCCAGCGCCAGTGCGTGGCGATCGCCCGGACGGCAACCTTCGCTTCCAAGCTGATCATCATGGACGAGCCCACGGCTGCCCTTGGCGTGCAGGAGACCGCGCAGGTCGAAAACATCGTCCGTACGCTCAAGGACAATGGCGAGCCGCTGATCCTGATCAGCCACAATATGCGCCAGGTGTTCGATCTCTGCGACCGTATCGTCGTGTTCCGGCGCGGCCGCATCGTCGCCAATCTGCGCAAGGAGAACACCGACGGAAACGACATCGTCTCCTACATCACCGGCGCCAAGACCGGGGAGGCGGAACTCGCGGCCTAAACAGGATGGTCATCCTGTTTTCTGGCGCGCTCGAAAAATAGCCTTGCCACCTTCCCCCAAAAGGAAGGTGTGGACACAACTCTCTCTAACCCATCCCCCAGAGGAAATATCATGACCGTTCGCTTCGCTCTCCTCGGTGCCGGCCGCATCGGTAAGGTCCACGCCCGCGCCGTCGGCTCCAATCCCCAGGCCAAACTGGTTGCCGTTGCCGATGCGTTCGAGAAGGCCGCCAAAGAGCTGGCGAGCGCCTATGGCGCCGAGGTGCGCAGCATCGAAGACATCGAAAAAGCCGGGGATATCGACGCCGTCGTCATCTGCACGCCGACCGATACCCATGCCGATCTGATCGAGCGCTTCGCCAAGGCCGGCAAAGCGATCTTCTGCGAGAAGCCGATCGACCTCAACGTCAAGCGCGTCGAGAAGTGCCTGGCCGTGGTCGAGAAGACCAAGGCGACGCTGATGGTCGGCTTCAACCGCCGCTTCGATCCGCACTTCGCCGCCGTGCGCAAGGCGATCGACGACGGCGCCATCGGCACCGTCGAGATGGTCACCATCACCTCGCGCGATCCCGGCGCGCCGCCGATCGACTACATCAAGCGCTCGGGCGGCATTTTTCGCGACATGACCATCCATGATTTCGACATGGCGCGCTTCCTGCTCGGCGAAGAGGTCGTGGCGGTCAGCGCCCATGCCTCGGTGCTGGTCGACAAGAAGATCGGTGCTGCCGGCGATTTCGATAGCGTCAGCGTCATCCTGGAAACCGCTTCCGGCAAGCAGGCCGTCATCTCCAACTCGCGCCGCGCCACCTATGGCTACGACCAGCGCATCGAAGTGCATGGCTCGAAAGGCATGATTGCCGCCGAGAACCAGCGCCCGGTGTCGATCGAACTGGCCAACGAGAAGGGTTATACGCGCCCGCCGCTGCACGACTTCTTCATGACCCGCTACCTCGACGCCTATGCCATTGAGATCGCCGCGTTCATCACGGCCGCGACCTCGGGCAAGAAAGCGTCGCCGAGCGGCGCTGACGGCCTCGTCGCGCTGAAGCTGGCCGATGCGGCGCTGAAATCAGCAACGACCGGCAAGACCGTCCGGCTCGACAAGTAAGAACCCTTGGAAAGAACCACAGGAGCAGAGCGATGAGCGGAACAGCCGATCGCAATTCACAGACACGCGCCATCGTCACCGGTGGCGCCCAGGGGATCGGCTTTGCCGTCGCCGAAGCGCTGGCCGACGAGGGCTGCCGGGCGCTGGCGCTCATCGGCCGCTCGCAGGAGAAGGGGGACAAGGCCGTCGCCCATTTCAAGAATGCGGGCGTCGACGCGATCTTCATCAGCGCCGACGTCTCTAAAGTGGCCGACTGCAAGCGCGCCGTTGCCAGCGCGATCTCGCATTTCGGCACCATCAACGCCTTGGTCAACGCCGCCGCGACGTCGGCGCGCGGCTCGCTGGTCGAAACCAGTGAAGAGCTTTTCGACACGATCTTCGACACCAATGTACGTGGGCCGTTCTTCCTGATGCAGGGCGTGGTGGCGCATCTGCTGGAGAAGAAAGCGCCCGGCTCGATGGTCAACGTGCTGTCGATGTCTGCGCATACCGGCCAGTCGTTCCTGACGCCCTATTCGACCAGCAAGGGGGCGCTGATGACGCTGACCAAGAACGTCGCCAACGCCTATCGCCACAACCGCATCCGCTGCAATGCGGTGCTGCCGGGCTGGATGGACACAGAGGGCGAGGACATCGTGCAGAAGAAGTGGCACGACGCGCCGGACGACTGGCTGGCCAAGGCCGAGGCGGCGCAGCCGATGGGCCAGTTGGTCAAGCCGGACCAGCTTGCACGGCTGATCAGCTACATGGTGAGCCCGCAGTCGGGCGTCATGACCGGATCGCTGGTCGACTACGACCAGAGCATTGCGGGGGCGTCTCCGGAGTAACGCCGGCGAGTCTAGCGGAAACGCCCATAATTTCGTCATCCACGGACGGAGCAAGGAGCGTAGCGACGCGGCGCAGACCCGAGGATCCATGCCGCGACTTCTGAGCGTTGCTGCGGTGCGGAATTCTGCTCCGATGCACTCCACGGCTGAGGTCACGGCATGGATCCCAGGGTCTCCGCGACGGAGCTTCGCTCCTGCTCCGCCCAGGGATGACGAAGTTTGGGTGCTTCGGCCATCCCGAATTGTCTCCGCATCAGGGCACGTGACAAGCGCCTCCGCATCGACTATATGAGCCTCATGATCAACCTGACCGCCACGTATTGGTACTTTAGGAGCTCGCTGGCGGCGGGAGGATTGCGCTCGATCTGAAGATTGCAGCAACAAGATCCGAACAGCCGCCATACCTGGCGGCTTTTTTGTTTTCAGCCGGCAGGTTCCCAAACAGGAGCAGAAAGCCGTGTTGACCACCACAGACGACCTTCGGGTCAAGGAAATCCGAGAACTGAGCACACCGGACGAGGTGATGCGGGAGATACCGCGCACTTTGACCGCGACGCGCACCGTCAGCGCATCGCGCAACGCAACCCATGCCATCTTGAACGGCACCGACGACCGGCTGCTCGTCATTGTCGGCCCGTGTTCGATCCACGATCCGGTCGCGGCCGTCGACTATGCCAGCCGCCTGGCAGCGCTGCGCGAGAGCCTGTCGGACCGGCTGGAGATCGTGATGCGGGTCTATTTCGAGAAACCGCGCACGACGGTCGGCTGGAAAGGCCTGATCAACGATCCCGACCTCGACGGCAGCTTCAACATCGACAAGGGGCTGCGGATGGCACGCAACGTGCTGTCGGCCGTCAACAATCTCGGCCTGCCGGCGGCGACCGAATTCCTCGACATGACCACGCCGCAATACATTGCCGACCTGGTTGCCTGGGGCGCGATCGGCGCGCGCACGACCGAGAGCCAGATCCACCGCGAACTCGCCTCGGGCCTCTCCTGCCCGGTCGGCTTCAAGAACGGCACCGACGGCAATCTTCGCATAGCCGCCGAGGCGGTGAAATCGGCCGCCCAGCCGCATCATTTCATGGCGGTGACCAAGGGCGGGCGCAGCGGCATCGCCACGACCACGGGCAATGAGGACTGCCACGTCATCCTGCGCGGCGGCGTTCAGCCCAACCATGACGCGGCGAGCGTCGAAGCCGCCGCTGTGGAACTCGCCCGGATCGGCGTCGCGCCCAGGCTGATGATCGATGTCAGCCACGCCAATTCGGCCAAGAAGCCCGAGAACCAGCCCAAGGTCGCGGCCGATGTCGCCGGCCAGGTCGCGGCAGGCGACGAGCGCATCATCGGCCTCATGATCGAGAGCAACCTCGTCGCCGGCCGGCAGGAGGTGGTAGCAGGCAAGCCCTTGGTCTACGGCCAGAGCATCACCGATGGCTGCATCGACTGGGCGACCACCGAGACGGTGCTGCACGGCCTTGCCGGCGCCGTCGAATGGCGCCGCTCAGCGCGCCGCGCGATGATGGAGAGCCGGCAGGGAGCCGCTTGAGCCACTATTGCCGGCCTTTGCCCGGCACGGACCCCCACCCCTAACCCCGCCCACAAGAGGGAGGGCAATCGCATATGGATACTTGCGAAGAAGGACCCCCACCCTAACCCTCCCCACAAGGGGGAGGGAACGCTGCCGCGCACTCCTACTCGAACCTTTGACGCCTGAAAACGTCGGCAGTTTGCCGTTGTCAGCGCCGACTGGAGTCCCCCTCCCCCTTGTGGGGAGGGGTTAGGGGGTGGGGGGGTGGGTCCTCTTCGCAGGAAATCCCTACGCCGCCCTTAACCCCTCCCATGCCGTGAACACCGACACGGCAAAGAGCAGCAGTCCGGCCGCCCGGCCGGCAAAAATGGTCGCCCTCGGATTGGCGATCAGAAGATTGCGGCTGCGGCCGGCCGTGATCGCCAGTCCGCCATAGATCGCAGCCTGCGTCACCACGGTCAGCAGTCCCATGATCGTCGCCTGCATCCAGATCGGACCGTAGTCCGGTTTCAGGAACTGCGGATAGACGGCAAGCACGAACAGGTATGCCTTCGGGTTGATCAGGCAGGTCACAAAACCCTGGCGAAAGGCCTTCCATGCGGAACGGCTGCCGGCAGGCCCCTCCTGACCGACAGTGATGGAACTGCGCATCAGCGTGATGCCGATAAAGGCCATGTAGGCGGCGCCGGCAAGCAGAAGCGGCTTGAACAGGATCGGCACGAAATGCATCAGCAGGCCGACGCCGATGGCGCCGTTCAGCGTGTGCACCATGCCGCCGACCATGATGCCGCCAGTCGCGGCGAGACCCCTGTCGCGTCCGCCGGTCAGTGCATTGGCGAGCACGAAGAGCATGTCCATGCCTGGAACGGCGATGATGCCGAACAGCAGGATAAAGAAAAGCCAGAGATTTTCCGCATAATCCATGTCAGTTGCCTGCCGCCTCGCTCGGCCAAACCGCAGCGGAACCTGTTGATTTTCAATTCGATAGGCGCTCCTATAGATCAGCCCAACTGACAATGCTGTGTCAGTTGGGCTCGCAACCCGGGGGAAAAAATGCGCAAGGCGTCACGCCTGTTCGAGATCATCCAGATCGTGCGGCTGGCGCGGCAGCCGGTGACGGCGGCGACGATTGCCGAGCGGCTGGAAGTGACGGTGCGCTCGATCTATCGCGACATCGCAGCGCTGCAGGCGATGCGCGTGCCGATCGAGGGCGGACGCGGCATCGGCTATATCCTGCGCCCCGGCTTCGACCTGCCGCCGCTGATGTTCTCGATCGAGGAGATGGAGGCGATCGTCTTGTCGCTGGCGCTGTTGGAGCGCACGGGCGACAGCGAGCTCAAGCAAGCGGCCAAGCGCGTCAGCGTCAAGATCGCCGGCGCGGTGCCATCACCCTTGCGCCAGGTATTCGACGCCAATGCGCTGCATGCCTGGGGTTTCGCCGCGCCTTCTACCGGCGCGATCGACCTGGCGCTGGTGCGACGCGCCATCCGTGACGAGGAGAAGCTCTACCTCTCCTATCGAGACGAAATGGGCCGCGCCTCCGAGCGCCTCATCCGCCCGATCGCGCTCATCTACTACGCCGAAACCGCCAACATCGTCGCCTGGTGCGAGCTGCGCCAGGCGATCCGCAATTTCCGCAGCGACCGGATCGAGAATTGCCAGGCGACGGGGTTGCGGTTCAAGGGCGAAGGCGACCGCTTGCGGCAGGTCTGGGTCAATGGGTGGGAGACGAACGCTGCGGCCGTCTGAGGTGACCGCAGATACTTGGCGTGGTGCTTACCTTGGCAGGTCGCACGCCTTGGGGATTGGTCGAAACGCCCGTTACTTCGTCATCCTGGGGCGAAGCAAGGAGCGAAGCGACGCGGCGCAGACCCCGGGATCCATGCCGCGACCTTTGTCGAGGAATGCAGCGGAGCAGAATTCTGCACCGTTGTGATGCGTTGGAGTCGCGGCATGGATCCTATGGTCTGCGCCGCGTCGCTTCGCTCCTTGCTCCGCCATAGGATGACGAAGCGTCAGGGAGGCGTCGGCCAATCGCGAATGTCTGCGACGGGTCACCAAATGAATGGTGAAATCTTGTCTGCCGAGAGTCGGCAACCTACCCCGTCTCGACGAACTACATGGCTCTACCGCACGTCCACCCAGCGCTTTTCTTCGAACGAACGCGCCATGGCGTGCACGGTGCGCTCGATCTCCAGCCCTTCGGCGAATTCGATGAGCCGCGCCGGCCTGCCTTCAAGCCGCGTCAGCAATTCGTGGCACTCGATGATCTTAAGATCGTTGAAGCCGAGGCCATGGCCTGGCGCCGGCACGAAGAGGTCATAGGGCTTGTGGTGCGGCGCCACCAGGATGGTGCGGTAGCCCTGCTCGGTCGGCCGGTCGGCGGTGAGGTAAAGCTGGAATTCGTTCGATCGTTCCTGGTCGAACAGGATCGACCCTTTCGAGCCGAAGAGCTGGACGGCGATGCGGCCCTTGCGGCCCCAGGCCGAGCGGTTGACCAGCAGCGTGCCGGCAATGCCATTTTCCAGATGCATCAGCACGCTGGCGATGTCGTAGGTTTCGACCACGCGACGGCCGCCGCTGGCCAGCTTGCGATCGGCATAGGGTTTGGCCATGTCGCAGATGACGCTGGCGACGCGGCCGAACAGGGCTGAGACCAGCGACAGCGGATGCACGGCGAAATCGTCGAGCGCGCCATAACCGGAGGCCGCCTCGTGCTTCCAGAAGAACAGCGCCTCGGGATCGGCCATGAAGTCCTCGTCCATCTCGATGCGCAGATGGTTGACCTCGCCGATGATCTTCTCTTCCAGCAAAGCGCCGATGTGGCGGATGGCCGGGCTCTGGATGTAGTTGTAGCCGAGCGCCGCGACCTTGCCGGACTTGCTCGCCGCCGCAGCCATCGCCTCGGCCTCGGCAAAGCTCGGCGCCATCGGCTTTTCGCACCACAGATGCTTGCCTGCTTCGAGGATGGCGATGGCCATTTCCGGATGGAACTGGTTGGGCGTGGTCAGCGAGACGATATCGACTTCGGGATCGTTGACTACGGCACGCCAGTCGCCGGACGCCTTGGCGAAACCGAACTCGCCCGCCTTGCGCCGGGCGAGCTCTTCATTGACCTCGCCGAGATGGACCAGCCGTGGCTTGGCAACGTCGGGAAAGACGGCGCTGACGGCACTCCATGCTATGGCGTGACACTTGCCCATGAAACCCGTACCGATGAGACCGACGCCGACCATTTTCCGTTTCTCCACTGCTTGAAGCGTTGTGTGGATGAATTAGTCCATTTTCATCCGAAATGGAATGTCTGCCTCATTTTTTATGGCGTTCTTGCGCAGGCTCGCTATGATGATGCAGAGAGGGACGCTTCACGCATGAGCTTGGACACAGCGACGATGGACGAACGGGTACCTCGCGATTTCGAGACGCTGCGCACCACCATCCTGGAGCGGCGCGAAAGCCTGCCGAAGCGCATCGCCCAGATCGCCGCCCATGCGCTCGACAATCCCGACGATATCGCCTTCGGCACGGCCGCCAGCATCGCCGCTTCGGCCGGCGTGCAGCCTTCAACCCTGATCCGATTTGCCCAGCAGCTTGGCTTCGATGGTTTCACCAGCCTGCAGCAGGTGTTTCGCGAACGGCTGCGCGAGCGCAACTCATCCTATGACGAAAGGCTGCAGGCGTTGCGCGCCAAGGCAGAGGGCGGCGCCGGCCATCGGGCGATCTTCGACGGCTTCGTCGCCGCGGCCAGCACCTCGCTCAACGACATTTCGCGCACGCTGGACGAAGCGCATCTGGAAGATGCTATTTCCCTGCTGGCAAAGGCGGAAACCATCTACGTGCTGGCCAAGCGCCGCTCCTATCCGGTGGCGTCCTACATCGCCTATGCGCTGGGCAAGCTGAAGATCCGCAACCAGTTGATCGAATCGGCGGCCGGGCTGAATGCCGAGATGATCGGCTTCGCAACGCCGGCGGATGCCGTCATCGCCATCTCCTTCTCGCCCTATGCGCCTGCCACCATCGAGGAGGCGCGCAGTATTTCGGAACAGGGCGTGCCGATCGTCGCCATCACCGACAGCTCGTTTTCCCCGCTCGCCCAGTTCGCTAAGGTCTGGTTCGAGGTTGCCGAGGCCGATTTCGCCGGCTTCCGCTCGCTGTCGGCGACAATGGCGCTGGCCATGGCGCTGACCGTCGGCGTCGGCGAGAAGCGACGCGACACGGGTCGGAAGCGCAAGGCCTGATCCACCGCCGAAAGGTACTTTTCCCCGAAGGAACGCTCATTCCATATTGACTATGGATTGGAATTATTATTTCATATTCCCGGCGCCACGCTGCCGCTCGCGCGTGTACCCCAACACAACAAGGCCGACGGGAGGTTCCAATGAGCGAAGCCGTGGACGCTGAATACGCGCCGCTCGACGTCATCACCATCGGTCGCGCTTCCGTAGACCTTTATGGGCAGCAGATCGGCTCGCGGCTGGAGGACATCACCTCCTTCGCCAAGTCGGTCGGCGGTTGCCCGGCCAATATCTCTGTCGGCACCGCCAGGCTCGGCCTGCGCTCGGCGCTGCTCACCCGCGTCGGCGACGAGCAGATGGGCCGCTTCATCCGCGAGCAGCTGACGCGTGAAGGTGTCAATGTCGACGGCCTGAAGACCGACAAGGAGCGGCTGACCGCTTTGGTGCTGCTGTCGGTCGAGGACGAAGGCGTTTCGCCGATGATCTTCTACCGCTCCGATTGCGCCGACATGGCGCTGGCGCCGGAAGACATCGACGAGGCCTTCATCGCCTCGGCGCGCTCGATCGTCGTCACCGGCACGCATTTTTCCAGGCCCAACAGCGATGCCGCGCAGCGCAAGGCGATCCGCATCATGAAGGCCAAGGGCGGCAAGGTGGTGTTCGACATCGACTACCGGCCGAACCTGTGGGGCCTTGCCGGCCATGCCGAAGGGTTCGAGCGCTATGTGAAATCGGACCGAGTCTCGGCACAGTTGAAGACGGTGCTGCCCGACTGCGACCTCATCGTCGGTACCGAGGAAGAGATCATGATCGCGTCGGGCGCCGACGATTGCCTGAGCGCCCTGAAGACGATCCGCTC
This sequence comes from Mesorhizobium sp. M0848, assembly GCF_040319805.1. Lineage (NCBI taxonomy): Bacteria > Pseudomonadati > Pseudomonadota > Alphaproteobacteria > Hyphomicrobiales > Phyllobacteriaceae > Mesorhizobium > Mesorhizobium sp. M0848. The sequence continues at coordinate 84,269 of NZ_JAMYOM010000006.1, forward strand.
GCTGTCGTCCGCCACTATCGTCCTGAAGCGCGGCGCCATGGGCTGCATCGTCTATGACGGACCGATCAGCGACGATCTCGAGGACGGTGTCGTCGGCAAGGGATTTCCGATCGAGATATACAATGTGCTCGGCGCCGGCGACGCCTTCATGTCCGGTTTCCTGCGCGGCTGGCTGGGTGGCGAAGATCATGCGACAGCGGCGACCTGGGCCAACGCCTGCGGCGCTTTCGCCGTGTCGCGGCTGCTCTGCGCGCCGGAATATCCGACCTTCGAGGAACTGCGGTTCTTCCTCAAGAACGGCAGCAAGCATCTGGCGTTGCGCAAGGACGAGGCGATCAACCACATCCATTGGGCGACGACGCGCCGGCGCGACGTCGCCTCGCTGATGGCGCTCGCCTGCGACCATCGCGTGCAGCTGGAGGATGTGGCGGCGAAGGCCGGCGCCGATCCGGCGCGGATCGAAGAATTCAAGGTGCTGGCGGTCAAGGCCGCGGCGAAGGTCGCTGCCGGCCGCGACGGCTACGGCATGCTGATCGACGAGAAACATGGCCGCAAGGCGATGTTCGAATTCGCCAGGCATTCCTTCGCCTGGCTCGGGCGGCCGGTGGAGTTGCCGGGTTCGCGGCCGCTGCGCTTCGAATTCTCGCAGGACATCGGCTCGCAGCTGGTGGAGTGGCCGGTCGATCACTGCATCAAGTGCCTGTGCTTCTACCATCCCGACGATCCGGCGGCGCTGAAGGACGAACAGCAGCAGAAGCTGCGCGCGCTGTTCGAAGCCGCGCGCAAGGTCGGCCGCGAATTGCTGGTCGAGATCATTGCCGGCAAGCATGGCAAGCTCGACGACACGACGATCCCGCGCGCGCTGGAGGAGCTCTATGCGCTCGGCATCAAGCCGGACTGGTGGAAGCTCGAGCCGCAGGCGTCGGCCGGCGCCTGGGCCAAAATCGAAGCGGTGATCCTGAAGCACGATCCGTGGTGCCGAGGCGTCGTGCTGCTTGGCCTGGAGGCGCCGCAGGACGAGCTGGAAGCGGCTTTCGCCGCCACCGCCAAGGCACCCATCGTTAAGGGCTTTGCGGTCGGCCGCACCATCTTCGTCCATGCGGCCGAGCAATGGCTGGCCGGCAAGATGTCGGATGACGAGGCGATCGCCGATATGGCGCAGCGCTTCGAACAGCTGACCGAAGCGTGGCTTGCCGCGCGCGGCCGTAAGGCGGCATAAGAAAGCCCGGCACAAGGACTGCGGAGGAAACCACCATGAGCAAGACAATCCGCCTGACGATGGCGCAGGCGCTGACCCGCTTCCTGTCGCGCCAGATGACCGAGATCGACGGTAGCAAAGTCCCCATCTTCGGCGGCGTATGGGCGATCTTCGGCCACGGCAATGTCGCCGGCATCGGCGAGGCGCTCTATCAGCTGCGCGACGAATTGCCGACCTTCCGCGCCCACAATGAACAGGCGATGGCGCATGCGGCGATCGCCTACGCCAAGGCCAATTTCCGCCGCCGCTTCATGGCCGCGACCTCTTCGATCGGCCCTGGCGCGCTCAACATGGTGACGGCGGCGGCGCTCGCCCATGTAAACAGGTTGCCCGTCCTGTTTTTGCCGGGCGACGTCTTCGCGAACCGCATTCCCGACCCGGTGCTGCAGCAGGCTGAGGATTTCTCCGACGGCACGGCGACGGTCAACGACTGCTTCCGTCCGGTTTCGCGCTATTTCGACCGCATCACCCGGCCGGAGCAGATCATTCCTGCGCTCAGCCGCGCCATGCAAGTGCTGACCGATCCGGCCGAATGCGGGCCGGTGACGCTGTCGCTGTGCCAGGACGTCCAGGCCGAGGCCTGTGATTATCCCGAGAGTTTCTTTGCCGAGCGGGTCTGGCACCAGCGCCGGCCGCGCCCTGACCGCCATGAGCTTGCCGCTGCAGTCGGCGCGCTCAAGGGTGCGAAAAAACCGCTGGTGATCGCCGGCGGCGGCGTCCTCTATTCGCAGGCGTCGGACGAACTGGCGAAATTCGCCGAGAGCGCCGGCATCCCGGTCTGCGAGACGCAAGGCGGCAAATCCTCGCTGCCGGACGACCATCCGCTCAACATGGCGGCGGTCGGCGTCACCGGCACTTCTGCCGCCAACCGGCTGGCTGAGGAAGCCGATGTCGTGCTGGCCATCGGCACGCGCCTGCAGGATTTCACCACCGGCTCGTGGGCGCTGTTCAAGAATTCCGGCAAGACCATCATCGGGCTCAACGTGCAGCCCTTCGACGCCGGCAAGCACCGCGCGCTGCCATTGGTGGCCGATGCGGCCGAGGGCCTGGCCGAACTCAGTGCTGCGCTGAACGGCTGGAAGGCACCTTCCACCTGGACCGACAATGCGGCCACCGGCAAGAAGGCCTGGCAGGCCGAGGCGGCCAAGGTGACGGCGTCGACCAATGCCGCCTACCCGTCCGACGCGCAGGTGATCGGCGCCGTGCAGCGCGCCATGGGCTCCGGTGTGACGCTGCTGAATGCCTCCGGCGGCCTGCCGGGCGAACTGCATAAATTATGGCAGGCGGGCGCGCCCGGATCCTACCATGGCGAATATGGCTTCTCGACCATGGGCTACGAGATTGCCGGCGGGCTCGGAGCCAAGATGGCGAAGCCCGGCGAGGAGATCGTCGTCATGATCGGCGACGGCTCCTATCTGATGATGAACTCCGAAATCGCCACTTCGGTGATGCTCGGATTGAAGCTGACCATCGTGCTGCTCGACAATCGCGGCTACGGCTGCATCAACCGGCTGCAGATGGCGACCGGCGGCGCCAACTTCAACAATCTCCTGAAGGACTCGCGCCACGAGGTCCTGCCCGACATCGACTTTGCCGCGCATGCGGCGAGCATGGGGGCGATCGCCGAGAAGGTGCCGTCGATCGCCGGGCTGGAAAACGCGCTGGAGAAGGCAAAGAAGAACAACCGCACCACCGTGCTGGTCATCGACACCGACCCGCTGGTTTCCACCGATGCCGGGGGCCATTGGTGGGACGTGGCGGTGCCGGAAGTGTCTGTACGGCCGCAGGTCAACGCGGCGCGCAAGGCGTATGACGAGAAGCGGAAGATGCAGACCGTCGGCGATTGATATAGGCGCTGCCACCCCTACCTCCCCCTTTTGGGGAGGTCGGACCGAAGGTCCGGGTGGGGGTCCGGCGCCACCCCCCACCCCGCTGCTTCGCAGCGACCCTGCCCACAAGGGGGAGGGTGAACAAGAACCGGAGTGACTACTTGAAAGCCAAACTGGGCATGTCCCCCATTGCGTGGTGGAACGACGATCTTGCGGAACTCAGCGATGACGTGTCGCTGGAAGAATGCCTGCGCCAATCACGGTCGGCCGGCTTCACCGGCATGGAGATGGGCCGGCGTTTTCCCAATGACCCCGAAATCATGCTGCCGATCCTGAAGGCCGCCGACGTCACGCTGTGCGGCGGCTGGTTCTCGGGCACGCTGGTCGATGGGGAGATGGCCGACAACAAGGATCGCATCCAGCCGATGATCGACCTGTTCAAGGCCGTGAACGCGCCTTGCATCGTCTATGGCGAGGTCGGCCGCTCGATCCAGGGCGACCGCTCGAAGCCGTTGGCCACCAAGCCGAAGCTGTCGGATGACGAGATGAAGGCCTACGCGAAACGCCTGACCGCGTTTGGCGAATGGTGCGCCGAGCAAGGCATGCCGCTCTCCTACCACCACCATATGGCGGCAGTGGTCGAGACCGAGCCGGAACTCGATGCCTTCATGCGCTATTCCGGAGCCGGCATTCCCCTGCTGCTCGATGCTGGACATCTGGCATTCGCCGGCGGCGACGTGCTGCGCGCTATCGACAACCATCATACCCGGATCAGCCATGTGCATGTGAAGGACGTTCGCATGGGGGTGATCGAAAAGCTCGATCGCACCAAACAATCCTTCCTCGACGCGGTGGCGCTGGGCGCCTTCACCGTGCCGGGCGATGGTTCGCTGGATTTCGGCGCCATCGTGCAGCGCTTCGCCGACCATGGCTATGAGGGCTGGTTCGTGGTCGAGGCGGAGCAGGACCCGAAGAAGAACCCGCCACTCAGGATGGCGCAGGTTGGCTACAAGGAATTGATGCGCGTCATGACCGCCGCCGGCTATACGGTCGAGACGCAAGGCTTTCCAAATGTCTAGTTTCCCAATGGCTGGTGCGACGGGTTCCCGGCGAGGCCGATTGCTGTAGATTGGCCCGATGAAAGATTCCGAACACCCCTTCTTCCGGCCTTTGTGGCGGCGCGTCGCCATCGTCGCGGTCTGCGTCATCTGGTCGATCATCGAGTTCGCCACCGGCACGCCGTTCTGGGGCATGATCGCGCTCGGCTTCGCCGGCTACGCCGTCTGGCAGTTTTTTTATCTCTATAAGCCGGCCGACGAGGCGAAGGCCGAGGCCGAACCGAAGGAGTGACTGATCGCATGCGTTGGCGATTGGCTTGCAGTGCTTCTAACTTCGTCATCCTAGGGCGGAGCAAGGAGCGCAGCGACGCGGCGCAGACCCTAGGATGACGAAGTTGGAAGGGCGCCGGCCAATTTCCGACCGTTTGCGATGGTCCTTTCAAACAAATGACTTGGCTTTACAGGCCCGCAACCGTCAGGCCACTGGAATAGGAGAGACAAAAATGTCGAAGCTGCTCGTCAAAGCCGACAAGGGCCATGGCCGCGTCGCCCATGTGACGCCGAAAAGCGCAGGCTGGACCTATGTCGGTTTCGATCTGCATCGGCTGAAGCCCGGCGAGAGCGTCTCCGGCAAGACGGAGGATCGCGAAGTCTGCCTGGTGTTCGTTACCGGCAAGGGCAAGGCTTCAGCCGGCGGCAAGGATCTCGGCCTGCTCGGCGAGCGCATGTCGCCCTTCGAGGGCAAGCCGTGGTCGGTGTATGTGCCTGAGGGTTCGGACTGGTCGGTGACGGCGGACACCGAACTGGAACTCGCCGTCTGCTCGGCACCGGGCCTTGGCGGCGGCCTGCCGGTGCGGGTGATCGCACCGGACGATCTCGGCCAGGCCGTGCGCGGCAAGGGCACCAACACGCGCTACGTCACCAACATATTGCCGGAGGGCGAGCCGGCCGATTCGCTGCTGGTGGTCGAGGTGATCACGCCCGGCGGCCACACGTCGAGCTATCCGCCGCACAAGCACGACCAGGACAATCTGCCCGCTGAATCCTATCTTGAGGAAACCTACTATCACCGTCTCAACCCGCCGCAGGGCTTTGCCTTCCAGCGCGTCTACACCGATGCCGACAAGAATGGCCATCGCGCGCTCGACGAAGCAATGGCGATCGAGGATGGCGATGTCGTGCTGGTGCCCGGGGGCTATCACCCCTGCGCCGCCTGCCACGGCTACGACCTCTATTATCTCAACGTCATGGCAGGGCCGAAGCGGACGTGGAAATTCCACAACGCGCCCGAGCACGAGTGGCTGATGAAGGCCTGATCGGTCGCTGCGTGAGCACTCGCGCCCTGGTCCAGCACGAAAAAATCGTCGGCTAATGACCCCGCCGCAGCGTTTTGTTACCTGAAAGCCAGCAAGGCTTCGTCAATTCGTCATGGAAATCACCTATGGCAGCGAAGCTGACAAGGACTTTCCATGCGCTACGCCCTCTATTTCACCCCCCGGCAGGACGAGCCACTGGCGCGGATCGCCGCCGACTGGCTGGGCCGCGACCCGTTCGGCGCCGCGACGAGGCCGGTCGAAGCGGTGGCAGACCTGTCGGCGGCGGAAGTCGCTTTCCACACCGCTTCGGCGCGCCGCTATGGCTTTCACGCAACGCTGAAAGCCCCCTTCCGCCTGGCTGCCAACGAGACGGAAGCCTCGCTGCGCGCCGCACTCGACCAATTCGCCGAGGCGACGCCGGTGGTGACCATCCCGCGTCTCGTCGTGAGCCAGATCGATGGCTTCTTCGCACTGGTGCCGGAAGGGCCAGTGCCTGCGCTCAACCGGGTAGCCGATGACGTGGTGCGCGATTTCGACCGGTTTCGCGCACCGCTGAGCGAGGCGGAAATCGAGCGGCGCAGCCCGGATTCGCTGAAGCCGGCCGAGTTCCGCAACCTCTGCCAATGGGGTTACCCCTATGTCTTCGAAACCTTTCGCTTCCACATGACGCTGTCCGGCCGGGCGGGGTCACAGGAAAGCCCTCGTTTGCGCGCAGCGATCGACAGCCTGTTCGCGGAAGTGCTGCAACAGAAGGTGCTGGTGGATGCGCTGACCTTGTTTGTCGAAACCGAACCGGGTGCACCGTTCATGGTGCTCTCGCATCACGCGCTCGGGCGCCGCCCGGCCAGAAAAACCGCCTGAAGGACTGCCTGAAATGACCGCCGAGACTGTTCTCCACAATGCCCGCATCGTGCTTGCCGACGAGATCGTCGAGGGTTCGCTGGTGCTGCGCGACGGCTTTATCGCCGGCATCGAATCCGGCATCAGCCGCATCGGCGAGGATATGGACGGCGACTATGTCATTCCCGGGCTGGTCGAATTGCACACCGACCATCTCGAAGGCCACTACGCGCCGCGGCCCAAGGTGCGCTGGAATCCGATCGCCGCCGTGCTCGCCCATGACGCGCAGGTAGCGACCGCCGGCATCACCACCGTGCTCGACGCCTTGCGCGTCGGCATGGACGAAGACGCCGACCTGACATCGGCCGACATCCGCAAGCTGGCCGACGCAATCGAGGACAGTGTGAAGCAGGACCGTCTGCGCGCCGATCATTTCATCCATCTGCGCTGCGAGGTTTCGGCACCGGACTGCCTCAGGGCTTTCGCCAATTTCGACGGCGACGAGCGGGTCAGACTGGCGTCGCTGATGGACCATGCGCCAGGCCAGCGCCAGTTCGTCAACCTCGAGACCTATGCCTACTATTACCAGCGCAAGCTGAAGCTGACCGATCGCGACTTCAAGCTGTTCTGCGAAAAGCGGATGGCCGAATCGGCGCGCAATTCGGCGCCGAACCGGGCGGTGATATCAGCCGCCTGCCAGGAGCGCGGCATCGTGCTGGCCAGCCACGACGACGCCACATCAGGCCATGTCGACGAGGCGATCGAGCAGGGCGTGCGCGTCGCCGAATTCCCGACCACGGAAGAGGCCGCCAGGGCCTCGAAAGAGGCCGGGATGGGCGTGCTGATGGGCGCGCCCAACGTCATGCGCGGCGCCTCGCATTCGGGCAATGTCTCCGCCCGTACGCTGGCCGGCGACGGCCTGCTCGACATCTTGTCATCCGACTATATTCCCTTCAGCCTGATCCAGTCGGCGTTCTTCCTCGGCGATGTCGTCGAAGGCATTTCCCTGCCGCAGGCCGTCGCCATGGTCTCGAAGAACCCGGCCGATGCGGTTGGCCTGACCGATCGCGGCGTCATCGAACAGGGCCGCCGCGCCGATCTGGTGCGCGTGCGCGTCGACGACCATGTCCCGGTGGTGCGCACCGTGTGGCGGCAGGGAAGCCGGGTCGCATGATGGTGTCGGCATCGATCGAGCGGGAATTGTCGGCCGAGACGTTTCCGATCCGCGATGGCGTTTTCGTCGCCGTCGTCGGCCCAAGCGGCGCCGGCAAGGACACGGTGATCGGCTACGCCCGCGCCCGCTTTGCCGATGAGACAAGGCTGGAGTTCGTCCGCCGCGTCATCACCAGGCCGAGCGATGTCGCCAGCGAGGACCACGACACGCTGGCCGATGCCGCCTTCGTCGAGGCCGAAGCCGATGGCGCCTTCGCCATCTCCTGGGAAGCGCACGGCTTGCGCTACGGCATCCCCGCCGATGTCGACTGGTCCGTCGCTAATGGCCGTGTCGCTGTCGCCAATGTGTCGCGCGCGATCATCCCCTCCTTGCGCGAACGCTATGCCAATCTGGCCATCGTCGAGATCACCGCCTCGCCGGAGGTGCTGGCAGAGCGGCTGGCAATGCGCGGCCGCGAGTCACGCGGCGAGGTGCTGGCGCGACTGGCGCGCAGCGCCAATGTGAGCCTGTCCGGACCTGGCGTCACCTCGATCGACAACAGCGGCCCACGCGAGGCGGCCGGCGACCGTTTCGCCGAGGTGCTGCGCAAGGCGATGGCTTTTTCCGACATGTCGGGCCTGATCTAGGCTAGCCTTCAAGCGCAAAAGGCATGAACAAGACGGTGCCGGCAGCACTTTCGCCAGGGGCCAGCACGATCACGCCTTCCTCCGGATCGTCCCACCGGCCCCGGTTGAAAGCACCGGAGGCATTCGTTTGCGGCTCGACGCAGAAATACGGTTTTGTCGGATCGGCGTAGAGCATCAGATGCTTGAAGACCGGGTCGGCCTTGATCCGCAAGCCGGCACCGCGGGTTGGAAAACGAATGATCGCCTCGCCCCTCCAGCCGCCGTAATCACTGTTGCGCCAGCCGTTTGGCAAAGGCCGGTCCTCGGCAAAGTCGAGTTCGGGCGGAAGTGTGATCGGATCACCGGAAATGCCATCCGGCTCTTCGAGGTAGAAGCGCTTCGCCTCGAATTGCAATGTCACGTCCGGATCGCGATCGAACCAGGGATGCAGGCCAAAACCGAACGGCAAGGTAACCGGTCCGGTGTTGGTGAGCGTAATGGTGACGCTCAGCCCCTCTTCGGTGACCGCGAAAGCCTGCGTCGCTCGATAGGAATAGGGCTCGGCTCCGGCGGCAATGTCCAGCGTCAGCGTCGCGTTCGCGGCTGCTGTCTCGGTGACAGTCCAGGCGAGTTGCCAGCCGCTGCCGTGCACGTTGAATTTCTCCGGCGGATTGTTGGGCAGGACCTGCCAGCGCTGCGCCCCGAAGTCGAAAGTGTTCCCAGTGATGCGATTGGCGTAGGGCGTCATTGGAAACATGGCCACGCCAAGCACATTGCCGGTATCGCGATCCCCGTCCGAAAGCCGGCGCAGGAGATCGATGCCGCGCCAGCGCAGCGCGCTCACGCTGCCGCCGATTTGCGGCGCCAGTTCGGCTTCAAGCGCGCCCCCGCCCTCAACATCAACAGTTCAGGTTTCGCTCTCATGGCTTGCCACTCGTCCGCCACCGACATCCGGCATGATGTGGAGACGTCCCGCAATCGCAGAAGGGCGGCAAGGCCGCAACCATTTCATTCATGCCGCCAGGCGCCGACAAACGCGCGGCGCGTCCTGGCAGGGCGATTATTCCGCGGCCGCGCCGGAAGCGCTCTTGCGCGTGGCGTCGACCATCAGCCGCCGTTCCCGGAACACGCCCCATTGCTGGTCGACCAGCACGCCGATGAGGATGACGCCGCCCATCACCGCGAAGTTGAGCGAGGACGGGATGCCGAGCAGGTTGACGAGGTTCTGCAGCTCCTGCAGCAGCACCGTGCCGAGGATGACGCCGATCAGCGAGCCTTCGCCGCCGCGCAGCGAGAAGCCGCCGAGCACGGCTGCGGCGATGGCGTAGAGTTCGTAGAACTGGCCGTGGCTGGCCGGTGAGATCGAGCGCGTGTACATGGCGAAATAGATCGCCGACAGCGCCGTCAGCACGCCGCAGATGACGTAGGCGGCGATGACGACGCGGCCGGTGCGGATGCCGGAATATTTCGCCGCCTCCTCGTTCTTGCCGATGGCGTAGAGATAGCGGCCGAACACCGAGCGGTGCAGCACCACCCACATGACGATCGAAATAACGATCAGCGCGATGAAACTGTTCGGCACGCCATAAGAGCGCCCGGCGGTGAGGAATTCGAGGTCGGGGAAATTCTGGCCGAACGCAAAACCCGCCGTGCCGTCGCCAGTGTAGAAGCGGGCGACGCCGCGGTAGATCAAAAGCCCGCACAGGGTGACGACGAAGGGCTGCAGCTTGAGCCTTGTGATCAGCCAGCCATGCGCCAGGCCGATGATGGCGCCAAGCACCAGGATGAGCACGAAGGCCAGCGGCCATTCCATGCCACGCACGGCGATGAAGTCGATGAACAGCGTGCCCAGCAGCGCGACCACCGAGCCGACCGACAGTTCGATGCCGCCGGTGATGATGACGAAGGCCTGGCCGATCGACAGGATGCCGAACAGGCCGATCAGGTTCGAGGTGTTGGCGAGGTTGATCGGCAACAGGAAGCGCGGATTGATGATCGCAACGATCGCCCCGACCACCAGGATCAGGATCAGCAGGCCGAGATCTTTCTTGCTCATCGTCTTCTCCCCAATGCCCGCCCTGGAAGGTTCCGGACCGGAACCCGTGGCAACAAAAACTATTTCGGCTGCTTGCCCACCGCCAGCAGCAGCACGTTTTCCTGGCTGAACCGATCCTTGTCGAGAATGCCCGAGATCTGGCCCTCATGCATGACGGCGATGCGGTCGGACACGCCGATCACCTCTTCCATGTCCGACGAGATCATCAGCACGGCGACGCCGGCATCGGCGAGCGCCCGCATCAGGCCATAGATTTCCGCCTTGGCGCCGATGTCGATGCCGCGCGTAGGCTCGTCCAAAATCATCACCTTCGGATTCATGGCCAGCCATTTGCCGAGCACGACCTTCTGCTGGTTGCCGCCCGACAGCGTGCCGGTGCGCGTCTGCACCGAAGGCGCCTTGATGCCGAGATCTTTCTTTTGCTTCTCGGCGGTGGCGGTCTCGGCGCTTTTGGACACCAGGGAGCGGCGCGCATGCGCGGGCAGATTGGGCAAGGAAATGTTCTGCGCGATCGACAGGTCGAGCAGGATGCCGGTGAGCTTGCGGTCTTCCGGCACCAGGAAGATGCCATGCGCGACGGCGTCGGCCGCCGAGCCCAGTGCAAGCGGCTTGCCGTCGAGCTCGAGCGCGCCGCCGAGCTTCGAGTCAATGCCGAAGAACACCCGCGCCAACTCGGTGCGGCCGGAGCCGACAAGGCCGGCAAGACCGAGGATTTCGCCGCGCCTGACGTCGAGATCGACCGGGCGGCCGGGATAGGCAGGCGTGCGAATGGCCTTGGCCGCAAGCGCTACGGCGCCGGGCGCACGCGCCGCCTCCGAGGCCTTTTCGCGCTCCTTCAGCATGCGGCCGATCATCAGCTTGACCATCTGGTCGTGGCCGATGTCGCTCTTCGGCAAGGTGCCAGCCAGCATGCCGTCGCGCAGCACGACGACGCGGTCGGCGACGCGCTCGACCTCGTGCAGGCGGTGCGAAATGAAGATGACGCTGATGCCGTCGGCCTTCAGCGCCTTGATGACGTCGAGCAATTTGTCGGTCTCGGCGAGCGGCAGGCTGGATGTCGGCTCGTCGAGGATGACCAGCCGCGCCTCGATCGACAGCGCCTTGGCGATCTCGACCATCTGCTGCTGCGCCAGAGACAGGGTCGCGACCGGCGTGTCGGCGGAAAAATTGGCGCCGACGCGCTTCAACAGCGGCGCCACCATGGTGCGCAGCTTGGCGCGGTCGACGAGCTTGAGCGGCCCGGCGCGCAACGGCTCGCGGCCGAAGAAAATGTTGGCGGCGACATCGAGATTGTCGAACAGGTTGAGTTCCTGGTGGACGAAGGCGATGCCCGAACCCAGGCTGGCTTCGACGGAGAGCCTGTCATGTGCGGTGCCGTCGACGGTGATCGTGCCGCTGTCCGGCGTGGTGACGCCGCCGAGGATCTTCATCAAGGTCGATTTGCCGGCGCCGTTTTCACCGACGAGGCCGATGACCTCGCCCGGCCTGACCTCCATGGAGAAGCCGTCGAGCGCGACGACGCCCGGATAGGTCTTGCGCACGTTCTCGAGGCTGAGGAACGGAGCGATCGTCGATGCAGCAATGGATGTGTCGGAATAATTCATCATGCCTGACAGCGATTGGCGGGCCAATTTCTGAGCATGATCTCTGGACAAAACGGTTTCCCGTTTGTCCGAGAAAACCGGCTTCCACTTTTCGGGATCATGCTCTTGGCTTTTGGCAGACTGACGATCCTCGCGGTGTTCGTCAATGCGAGCAGCCGGCCCAAGCGACGTTGAGCCGGCTGAACTGCTTCAAGTCTTATTTTCCGGCCATCGCCTTCAGATTGGCGGCGTAGGCGTCGACGTCATCCTTGCCGATGATCTTGGTCGGGATGATGATGAGGTTGCCTTCCGGGATGCCCGACTTGTCGCCCTTGAGATAGGCAGCCATCAGCTTCATGCCCTGATAGGCCCATTCGAAGGGCTGCTGCACGACGGTTGCGGCAATGGTGCCTTCCTTGACGCCGCCCAGCGTGATCGGATCGTCATCGAAGCCGACGACGGTGATCGAGCCGAGCTTGCCGGCGTCGCGCAGCGCTTCATAGATGCGCGGCGTGTTGTAGGAGTAGAAGCCGACCATGCAGGTGACGTCGGGGCTGGCGACCAGCGCGTCCTCGACATTCTTCTTGGCGCGCGCCTGGTCGATGTCGTCGCCGCGCACGTCGATCAGCTCGATCTTGGTTCCGGCGAGGCCGTCCTTCATGCCTTGGATACGCTCCTTGGCATTGTCGGCGCCGAGCAGGCCAACGAAGCCGAGGCATTTTCCGCCATCGGGCATCGCCTTCTTGGCGATTTCGGCCGCCTGCTTGCCGGCATCGACATTGGACGAGCCGATATAGGCGACGCGCTTGGTCTGCGGGGCGTCCGAGTCGGTGGTGAACAGCGCCGTTTCCGAAGCGATCTTGTTGAGGCCGTCGGTCGAGGTCTTGGGATCGACGGCCGAGACCATGATGCCCTTGACGCCGGCGGTGACCAGATCGTCCATCAGCCGCTGCTGGATGGCGACCGAGGACTGCTCGGGATATTTGAGCTCGAGCGTATAGTCGGGCAGTTCGCCCTGCGCCTTCTTGACGCCGGCTTCGGCGGCCTTCCAGAAATCGGAAGCGCCGTTGACGACGAAGGCCAGCATCGGCTTGTCTTGGGCGCGCGCGATTGCCGTGGCCGACAGGCCAAGCAGCAGCGCGGCCGCGGCTACGGATGCATTGCGTATCAAGGATTTCATGTTCAACCTCCCGTTTGGCTCAGTCGTTGGACCGGCCGATCTTGCACTGACCTGATTTGCCGTTTGCAGCGTGGACGCCCTCCTCCTCAAAGGGGTTCCCGGCACAGAAAGAATGGCGTCGTTCCAGCCACGATCATGGACCTTAGAGACTCATCCTTCGTTCGTAAATAGTCCGATTTGTCTGACATATCACATATCCGAGACAAAGCTTGCGGAGGTAGGATCCGCTCGCCACCGGGCCATTTTCGTACTCTCCCGCCGCCCCGAACCCACCGGCCGGATGCGACGGATTGACGGTACAGCGCATTTTTGTATTAGTAAACAGTATTAGTTCCGAGCCAATGCCGGCGATTTCCAGGCGTATCCAACGCCGAGCCTTGGTCACCACTGGCTCGCCGCCCAAGCCTTTCGTCATTTGAGTTTTGGCCTTTATGGAGATCCATGGCGGATAGACCTCCGGCATACTAATAGTTATAAACGGCCTTGATGATATCTCTATAAATCGACGGCGTCACGCCATCTTGCCGGCCTGACCGGCCAGCCAGACTGGGATTTGCCATGAGCGAGACGACGGATCGGGCCAGCGACACGGCGAGGCGGCGCAAGGCGGCGGCCAAGGGCACCAAGGGTCGCGTCACCATGATCGACATCGCCAGGGCCGCCGGCTGCTCGCAGGCGACCGTTTCCTTCGTGCTCAACAATTCGCCGGGGATCAAGCTGTCGCAGCAGACCCGCGAACGGGTGATCGAAGCCGCGCGCACGCTTGGCTACACCGCGCCCGCCTTCGAGGCCCTTCACCCGGCGTTGCCTGCCTTCGAGGGGCCCGCCTTCGAAGGACTCGACGGCGTGATCGGCTTTGCCGTGGACCAGCTCGCCACCAGCCCGGAAGCCGTGGTCGCCATCGAGGGCGCGCGCCAGGCCTCGTGGAATGCCGGCAACGTGCTGCTGGTGGCGCAGACGCTGGGCGATTCCGTCATGGAGCCGCGCGCCATCGCCGCGCTCACCAAGCGGGGCATTTCGGCGCTGATCTACATGACCATCTTCACGCGCGAGATCACGGCGCCCGATTACCTCTACGGCCTCGACATCCCGGTGATCCTGCTCAACTGCTACACATCAGACTATGCCTTCCCGGCCGTGGTGCCGAGCGAGATTGCCGGCGGCCAGAGCTCGACCCGCCATCTGATCAGCCACGGCCACCGCCGCATCGCCACCATCACCGGCGAGCCATGGATGCAGGCCGCCCAAGACCGGCTGAAAGGCTACCGCCGCGCGCTCGCCACCGCCGACATTCCATTCGACGGCGAATTGGTGGTCGAGGGCGACTGGTCGGCCAGCGCCGGCTATGCCGCGACCGTCAAGCTCTTGGCGCTCAGGGATAAGCCCACCGCCATCTTCTGCCAGAACGACCGCACCGCGATCGGCTGCTACGAAGCGCTGAAGGAAGCCGGCCTGCACATCCCGCAAGACATTTCCGTCGTCGGCTACGACGACGAGGAAATCGCCCGCCATCTCTTCCCGCCGCTGACGACCTCGATCCTGCCGCACATGGCCATGGGCCAATGGGCAATCGAACAGCTGGAGGCGCCGGCGGCGCCTGGGCGGGGGCGGTATCCGATTACCAAGCTGGAGTGCCCGCTGGTGGAGCGGGAGAGCGTGCGGGCGGTGAAGGGGTGATGGCCAGTTAATCTTGGCCCATCCAATGGGATTTTGAACCTATGGCCTCTGTGTTGGGGGCAAATGATTCAAACTCCTGCCATCTACCTTACCGGAATGCTGCGTTTGCGATAAGCAGTTCAAACACGCAAGCAGAACAGTGAATTTATTGATGCAGTCACCAACCGCCGCAATGCACGGTATTCGAGACAACCACTCCCGTGGAAGCGTCGCCGATTTTCTTAAATTCCGGATTTCGAGCGGAAGCACGCTCTCCATCGTCTCGGCCTATTTCACTATTCACGCCTATCAGGCGTTGAAAACAAATTTGGATGGCATCGAGCGGCTTCGCTTTTTGTTTGGCGAACCTCGCTTCATTGGTTCAATGGACCCCGAAAAGAACGAGCGGAAAAGGTTTGCAATTGAGGACGACGGCCTGGAACTCGCCAACCGTCTCCAGCAAAGGCAGGTCGCTTTCGATTGTGCGCGTTGGCTTAGCGAGAAGGTCGAAATCCGTTCAGTTCTTGATGCGAACTTTGTCCACGGAAAGATGTATCACATCGACGATGGCCGAAGAGAGCACGCCATTGTCGGCAGTTCCAATTTTACGCGTCGTGGCTTGGGCATATCAAGCACGCCGAACATTGAGCTCAACCTAATTGTCGACAGCGATCGCGACCGCTCGGACCTCAGGGAATGGTTCGATGCGATATGGGACGACAGCAAACTCGTGTCGGACGTCAAGGACGAGGTACTGCGATATCTTGAGCAGCTCTACGTCAATCATGCGCCTGAGTTCATATATTTTAAGACGCTTTATCACGTATTCGAACGTTTCATTTCTGGCCAGGACGCCGACGCCGCCCTCTTCGAACAGACTGCAATCATCGATACCGAAATCTGGAAAGCGTTGTTCGACTTTCAAAAAGATGGCGTGAAAGGGGCAATCCACAAGATCAATGCGCACAATGGCTGCATTCTTGCGGATAGCGTAGGCCTCGGAAAAACTTATTCGGCTCTGGCCGTAATCAAATATTTCGAGCTTCGAAATCACCGAGTTCTTGTCCTCTGTCCAAAGAAACTGCGAGATAACTGGACTGTATTTCTCGCTCAGAATAACAGCGACCTAAATCCATTTCTGAAGGATCGCTTCAGCTACACGGTGCTTTCGCATACCGATCTTTCACGTGAATCCGGTAGAGTTGATGGGGTTGACCTGTCAACGATCAATTGGAGCAATTTCGATCTAGTCGTGGTCGATGAATCACACAACTTTAGGAACAACACCAAAGGCAAGCGCGACGAGGATGGAAACATCGTTCGAAAGAGTCGGTACGAGCGGTTGATGGACGATGTGATAAGGAAGGGTGTGAAGACCAAGATACTGTTGTTGTCGGCAACGCCGGTTAACAACGACCTCCGCGACCTGCGAAATCAGATCTATTTTGTCACCGAAGGCAGAGACGCGGCATTTGCATCGGATCTTGCGATCAACAGCATAAAGGATACGCTTTCCACGGCGCAAAAAACCTTCATGGAATGGGCGCGTCGCAGCGGTGAGCGCGATGCCCGTGATCTCATGGATCGGCTCCCCGCGTCATTCTTCACGCTTCTCGATGAACTGACGATTGCACGGTCCCGGAACCACATTAAGAAATACTATCGCTCTTCGCTCGAAAAAATTGGCCATTTTCCCAAGCGGCGAAAGCCGGGATCGATATTCTCCGAGATAGACCTTAAGGGGCGCTTTCTGTCCTACGATCGATTGAACGACGAGATCTCCAAATACGAACTCTCGCTTTTCAATCCCTCGCGTTACGTATTGCAGGCCTACGCGGCGCAATACGAAGAGCGCAAGATCGTGAACTTCTCGCAAGCCAATCGCGAGAAGTTTCTAATTGGCATGATCAAGGTCAACTTTCTGAAACGTCTGGAAAGCTCCGTCCACGCTTTCGCCATCACGATGGAGAGGACCGTTTCAAAAATCGAGGCACTCGAAGAAAGGCTCCGACAGTACAAGATCCATGCGAAGACGGCCGAAGACGCCCTTCAGCCAGACCTTTTTGCCGTCGAAGACGAGGACGATGACGATCTCACTCAGGCGTTTCAAGTTGGTTCCAAGCTCAAGTTTGAGATGGCTCATCTTGACGTCGATCGCTGGCTGAAGGATCTCGCGACTGACAAGCAGCAGCTTTCACTTCTTTCCGACGCTGCACAAGCTGTTGATCCGGCTCGAGACGCCAAGCTGGCCAAGCTTAAAGAACTAATCGAGCACAAAGTCAGGAACCCCGATCGCAACAGCCAGGGCGAGGAGAACCGCAAGGTAATCGTGTTCTGTGCGTTCGCGGACACAGCGGCGTATCTTTACGAAGCGTTGGAGAGTTGGGCGCGGAAGACGTTGGGCCTTCACATTGCGCTTGTTTCTGGCGGCTCCAAACCGAACCGCACGACCTTCGGCAAGGCTGAATTCTCGCAAATCCTCGCAAACTTCTCGCCGCGAGCCAAGCAGCGCGCGAAGATCAAGTCGATGCCGCACGACGGCGAAATCGATATAATGATCGCGACCGACTGTATTTCGGAGGGACAGAACCTTCAAGATTGCGATTATCTCATCAACTACGACATCCACTGGAACCCAGTTCGGATTATCCAGCGCTTTGGTCGCATAGACCGTATTGGCAGTCTCAATCACGAAATCCAGCTTGTGAATTTTTGGCCTACGCCCGATTTAAACAAATACATCAACCTGAAAAATCGGGTTGAGGCGCGCATGGCGCTCGTCGATATCGCAGCGACCAATGAGGACAACATCCTGAACGCCAAGGATATCGAGGAGCTTGTGCAGAACGATCTTCGGTATCGCGACAAGCAATTGCTGAGGTTGAAGGATGAGGTGCTTGATCTCGAAGACTTCAACGAGTCGGTCGCGCTCAATGAATTCACGCTCGACGATTTCCGCGCCGAGCTTTTGGGCTTCATTGAGGCGAACCGCGAGCGGCTTGAGGACGCACCACTCGGGCTTTATGCGGTTGTGCCAGCGCATGCCGACCATCCGACCATTCAGCCCGGAACTATCTACTGTCTCAAGCAGCGTGAGGCGTCCGCAGGTGGCGAGACCGTCAATCCGTTGCAGCCCTATTTCCTCGCCTATGTACGGGAGACGGGAGAGGTGCGCTATAATTTCACAGCGCCCAAGCAGGTGCTCGAGATCTTTCGCGCTGTTTGCCAGGGCAAAGCCGAACCCTATTCCAGGCTGTGCGAGCTGTTCGACGCTCAAACATGCGACGGCAAGGATATGCAGCGCTACAGCGCTTTGCTGGACGCCGCAATCAGCGCCATCGCCTCGCAGTCTGACAAGAAGAACCTCGGGAACCTCTTTGCCGGCCGGGGCGGGAAGCTGGTTGACGATACCAAGCTGCCGAAGACGGGAACCGATTTTGATCTGATCACATGGCTCGTCATCATGAAACCCGAGGAGACCATGAATGACTGACACGCGGCTTCAGGTGCAACGAGCTCTGAAGGCGCTCGCGAGCAAGACCACGAGAGAGGCCGCAACCGAGCTGTTCAGCGCGCTGGGCTATGACAGCCGCAAGACGGTCAATCTCGACGGTGCGCCCTCGTCATTTCTGAAGTTTGTCGACCGCGATGGGAGGCTGGCCTCAAAGCGCGAAGCCCAGATTGAGAAGTGGCAACGCGTTGACTTCCTCTTCCAGCTTACAAACGACGAAATCCCTATACTTGCTCAGGGGATTCCGGAGCTCTTTGCGGGCCAGCAGGATTATCGCACCTCGATCATTGAATCCTTTGTGTTCATTGCCATAGAGCTTGCTGATGAAGAGTGGAGCCGCGGCGCGCTTGCGGGCATCACGCGCGAGGTCAATCGGCTCTTCCCGATGCCGGCCGTGATTCTTTTCAAGCATGGCAGGTTTGGTTCGCTCTCGGTCATCGATCGCCGCCCGAGTAGGAAGGACGGCTCGCGCGATGTGGTCGAAAAGCGCATCTCGATCGTGAAGGATATCAATCTCGCGTCGCCACACCGCGCCCATGTCGATATCCTCTGCGATATCGCACTCTCTGCCGTGAAGGTGCGCGGTCGCGGGGTGCCGACCAATTTCCGCGACCTCTATGACGGCTGGATCGAAGCGCTATCAGCGCAGACGCTCAACACCCGTTTCTATCACGAACTGGCCAACTGGTTCTTCTGGTCGACGAAGATCGTCGAGTTTCCGGCGGCCGTCCGGGCGCGCGACAACGAACCCAACTACAAGGCGAAGAAGGAGGCCTTCGAGGCGCAAAACCAAATCGCCGTCATCCGGCTACTAACCCGGCTGATCTTCGTCTGGTTCATCAAGGAAAAGGGGTTGGTGCCCGATGCGCTGTTCGATCCGCTGAAGCTGTCTAGATCGAGGGATGACGAAGGTCTCTTGAAAGAAGACGTGCGCTCGGAACGAGACAGCAGCACCTATTACAAGGCCGTGCTGCAAAACCTATTCTTCGCCACGCTCAACACCGAGATGTCCGAGGATCGCAAGTGGCGCACCAAGGGGACCGGCGGCGGGCTAGATGGGCAATATCTCATCCACACTGTCTATCGCTTCCGTGATGCCTTCCGCGATCCCGACAGGGCGCTCGATCTCTTCAAACAGGTGCCATTCCTCAACGGTGGCCTGTTCGAGTGTCTGGATCGCGAGGTGTCCGCCCGCGATCTGGAACGCAACCCGGACTTGATGAAGCGCCTCGTTAGGGAAGGCTCACACGATGTCATCCGCATCGATGGCTTTTCCGACCGCCCGGACAATCCACTGAATGTTCCGAACAAGATTTTCTTTGCCAGCAAGGAAAAGGTCGATCTCAGTGTTGAGTATGACTCAAAGTCGAAATCTGCCGAAGATGTCGACGGCCTGATCGAACTGTTCTCCCGATACAAATTCACGGTCGAGGAGAATACGCCGGTTGAGGAGGAAGTTGCACTCGATCCGGAACTGCTCGGCAAGGTGTTTGAAAACCTGCTCGCCAGCTACAACGCCGATACGCGCACCACGGCGCGCAAGAAATCCGGCTCGTTCTATACCCCACGCGAAGTGGTCGACTACATGGTCGACGAGGCGCTGGTCTCATATTTCGAGCGGCGCCTGGTGGCAAGGCCCGCTGTGCCCGCGCCTGGCAAACCGCGCCAGCAAGCGTTCGACATGGCGTTGCCGGGTGAGTTCGATCTTACCGTCAGCCCGAAGCAGAACGGCGCAGGCGCTGCGCCTGCCGGCGATCTCGGGCACCGCCTGCGGAATCTCCTGTCATTCAAGGAGAGCGGCAATCCGTTCTCGAATGCTGAGACCGATCACCTGATCGCCGCCATCGATAATCTGAAGGCGCTGGACCCCGCCTGCGGATCGGGCGCGTTCCCCATGGGCCTGCTGCAGAAGCTCATCCATCTGCTTCATCGGCTCGATCCGGACAATGCGCGTTGGAAGGCGCAGAACCGCAGGCCGCTGGAACTGCGGCTAGCCGCAGCCAAGCAGACGCCCGATCCATCGCGCCGGGAAACCGAGATTGAGGAGGCGGAAGCCGCTCTTGCCAAGCTCGACCACGATTTCTCCGACGCCAACAAGCCGGACTATGCCCGCAAACTCTATCTCATCGACAAGTGTTTGTTCGGTGTCGATATCCAGCCCATCGCTGTGCAGATCGCCAAGCTGCGCTTCTTCATCTCGCTGGTGGTGAGCCAGAAGATCGACCGCGAGCAGGGTAACGCCAACATCACGGCTCTGCCGAACCTTGAGACCAAACTTGTAGCCGCCAACAGCTTAATCCCAATCGAGCGCAAGGCGCAGGCCGATCTCTTCCGCAATACCAAGATCGCCGACAAGGAAGCGGAACTGCGCGCCATGAACGCGCGCTATTTCTCCGCCCGTACCGCCAAGACCAAGCGCCTGCGCCGCGAAGATATCGCCCGGCTGCGCGATGAACTGGCCGAGCTTCTGAAATTCGATCGCGGTCTGCCGGAGACGGACGCCAAGCTGATGGCTGCCTGGGACCCATTCGACCAGAATGCCGCTGCGCCCTTCTTCGATCCCGAATGGATGTTCGGTCTCTCCTCGCGCTTCGATCTCGTCATCGGCAACCCGCCCTATGTGCGGCAGGAGGCGATCAAAGATCAGAAGCCCGTGCTCGAAAAGCACTATGGCGGCAAGGAAAGAGGCATTCCCATCGGCGCCTATGCCGGCACGGCGGATTTGTTCGTCTATTTCATCCAGCGCGGCATCGAGCTGCTCAATCCCGGCGGAGCCTTTGCCTACATCACCTCGAACAAATGGTATCGAGCCAAATATGGCACGAACCTCCGCGGCTGGATGAATCGACACACACAACTGCGCCGCATCGTTGATTTCGGCGATGCCGAAGTGTTCGACGCCATCGCATATCCCACCATCGTCATCGCCACGAGGCGCGAGGCGCCGGTGCTCGCGCCGGACGCTAAGGAAAGCCTGCGGGTGATGAACTGGCCGCAGGAACTGGGTCGGGAGGATATTCCCGGCTTCTCGAAGCTGATGGACGAGATCGGCTTCGACATACCGCAGAAGGCGCTAGCGACTGATGGCTGGCAATTGGAGCCCCAGGCCAAGCGCGGGCTGCTGGAGCGCATCCGCGCGGCGGGTATGCCGCTTGGCCAATATGTCGAAGGGCGTTTCTATTACGGCATCAAGACCGGCTACAACGACGCGTTCGTCATTCCGGGATGGAGGAAGATAGAAATTGAAGAGGAGGCCGAAGAGAACAATCATAAAGGCCGCGAGGACAGATCCACCGAGATCATCAAGCCCTTCCTGCGCGGCCGCGATATCAAGCGCTGGCGTGTGGAACCACAGGATTTGTGGTTGATTTTCACTCGGCGCGGCATCGACATCGACGCCTATCCGGCGATCAAGCGGCATCTGGAAGCTTACCGCCACAAGCTTGAGCCGAAGCCTGCCGATTGGGATGACTCGACGGTCGGCAAATGGGAGGGCCGCAAAGCAGGTTCCTACAAGTGGTTCGAGATTCAGGACAATATCGCCTATTGGCAGGAGTTCCTGATGCCCAAGATTGTTTATCCAGACATAACACTATCAGTCCGTTTTTCTTGGGACGCGTCGGGGGCCTTCACAGGCGATACGACCTTCCTGATACCCGAAGCTCCCAAATGGCTTGTCGCATTTCTCAATAGTTCGATGATTGAATGGTTCTACCAACAACTGTCACCGCGTATTCAAAACGGATTTCTGAGATTCAAGTCAATTTACGTTGAGCAAATTCCAGTTCCGAATACCTCTGAGAGAGAGAGGCGTTTTCTTTTGACGATGGCCGACGTAATCGCTGGCAGCAAACAGACCGGCCAGTTCGAGCAACTCCTCAACGGCTTCGTCTATGAACTCTTCTTCAAGGACGATCTCCACGCGCGGGGCCTGACCCTGTTTGAGGAGGCTGAACGTGCCGGCCTCAGCAAGCTCGCCGGACTTGAAGACGCGGAACTTGGGCGGGCGGCAGAGGAGTTTGCGGATCGCACTTTCCAAACATCGCATCCGTTATATGGCATGCTTTTTGATCTTCAGGCCCTTGATGTCGTGCGGATTATCGAGGACAGGGAATGAACGGCGCTGTTCCACCCGCGCCAGTTCCCGCTGCACCCGTAGCCGCGCAAAATCCATTGCGCATCAGCGCGCTCTCGCTTTGTGATTTCCGCGCGTTCCCCAATCCGGTGACGTTTGATCTGGTTGGTAAGAATCTGCTTGTTTATGGCGAAAACGGTGCTGGCAAGTCGTCGATCTTCCAAGCGCTTCGTCATTTCTTTGCCATGCGACCGCCGGCAACCGCTTCAGTGAAGAACGTATTCTCTGGCCGACCCGACACAGACTTTCGGATCGATATTACTTTCAACGACGGCACACCCTCCGTTCCTTGGTCGAGCACGCGACATCCTACTCGCTTGCCGGGCGCCGACGCGCGCGTGGCTGAAGCCGCGCTTCGAAAGTCATGCCTCGATTACCGTGCCCTTCTGGATACCAACTATATTCACGGGGACAAGCGGCCAAACCTTTTCGATATTTCGGTGCACTTGCTCCTGGCAGACTTCTCTGTCGCGACGGAAGGTGGAATTGTTAAGACAATCGGTCAACTTTGGGCCGAAATTCAGCGTTCAATGCCCTACAACTACAACAGCTCGCTGGAGCCGGTACAAAAGGCGTGTGTTGCCTTCAACGAGGGTTTTCGCGCGGCGCTGGAGGCGCTTCACCCACACTTGGTCAACCTAGTGCAAACCATGCTTGGCGCATCTATCGAGGTTAAGCCTTTGACCTTTGGTGGGGTGACGTATCAGCATCAATGGTGGAAGCGCGACCGTATCATCACCGGGCGCGAACTGTTTCCAGGGATCGCATTCAATGGCAGAGATCTGCCAACTCCCCAGACATTCCTAAACGAGGCTCGGCTATCCGCCTTCGCTATGGCGATGTATCTCGGCGGGCGCCTTGCCTGTGTACCCGCAGGTGGCGAAAGGCTCAAACTGCTCGTCCTCGATGATGTACTAATCGGCCTTGACCACGACAATCGCATACCGGTTCTTCGCCTGCTGCGAGACTTCTTCGCCGATTGGCAGACCGTGATCCTTACGCACGATAGAGTCTGGTTCGACATGGCCAGGCAATTTCACGACGGTTCAAATGCGTGGACCTGGGCAGAGATCTTTGCCGATGGGGATGGCGGCAGGGCTACTCCCTCGGTCAAAATGCCGAATGGCGATGTTCTTCGGGCAGCGCTGGACGAATGCTCTTCACAGCTCGCGGCCAACTCTGTTCCTTCGGCAGCGACGTCTGCGCGAAGAGCCTTCGAGTGGGGTTTGAAGCGGTTCTGCGAACGACGACGCGTGCAAACTGCCTTCACGATGAACCCCAAAGAAAACGACTCCGAAGTTCTGTTAAATGCAATAACCGCCTGGGCGGATCTCCCCAGTCAAAACCGTGCCCAGAGATTAGCACCAATCCTCACCGACCTCCGGATGTATCGTGCCGGCGTCCTGAACCCGCAAACACACGCCAACGCTCCAAATCCATCGAGGCAAGAAGTTGAAGGCGCGATTGCAGCAATTCTGGCTCTTGAGGCTGCACGGACGGACAACACGATCACGTAACCCAGCGATATCATTCCACGTGTACCCCCGTGTTGCCCAACAAAATATCTTGGCAACATAACACCAAATAAGTCTTTGAAATCATTGGCGCACCCGACAGGATTCGAACCTGTGACCTCTGCCTTCGGAGGGCAGCGCTCTATCCAGCTGAGCTACGGGTGCTTTCCGGAATCCGGAAAACGAACCAGCCGGCGAACCGGCAAGTCACGGCTTCTTAGCGGAAGCAGGCGCGGGCTTCAACGGGCAAATGGCGATTGGCGGCGTCGCGTGGTGGGGGGTGGGTTGGTCCTCTCACGGGTGCCCGCCTGTTGGATATGGCGCTCCCCCTCTCCGTCTCGGCTTCGCCGAGCCACCTCTCCCCCACTTTGTGGGGGCGAGGAACCCTCTCACTGCCCCACCGCGCTCTTCACCGTCCGCCGCCGGCGCACCGCCCGCTTCGGCTTCTTCGCCCCGGTCAGTTCGTGCATGGCGTCAAGCTGCATCTGCTGCATTTCGGCCAGGCGCGTCCATTGGCGCGAGATGAGGTAGTCGAGCTTTTCGTGCAGATGGCGCACTTCGAGCTCGGCCTTGAGGTTGACGCGGTAGTCGTTGAAGGAGCGCAGGCGGTCCTTGGACTCCTGCCGCCTCTGGCTCATCATGATGATCGGCGCCTGGATGGCGGCGATGCAGGAGAGCAGCAGGTTGAGCAGGATGAAGGGGTAGGGGTCGAAGGCGGCGCTCATGCCGGCGATCAGGTTGATGCCGATCCACACCAGCAGCACGCTGCCGAACGAGATCAGGAACCACCAGCTGCCGCCGAAGGAAGCCATGTTGTCGGAGACGCGGTCGGCGAACGTCCGGTGCTCCTCGAATTCCTCTTCCGAGTTTTCGGAAATGGTGTCCTGCCTGGCGATCGATTCGACCACCTGGCGGTCGAGCTCGGAGAATTCGCCGTGCTCCTGCTGGAGAAGCTCCTCCATGTAGCGCATGCGGTAGCGGCCGAGCTCGGCGCGGCTGATGCGGGCGCCGGCCGGCAGGTCCGGGTGATCCGACCGGATGCGGTCGGCAAGGCTCGGGCGCAGCGTGTCGATGCGTACCAGATCGCGCTTGCGGAACTTCCGGCCCGATATCGCCGATGGTTTTTTCTTCGGCTTGCCGCGGTGGGCGCCGGGGCCCGCGGGTTCGGAGTCCGGCACTTCAGGCGTCTCGAAGTGCTCGTCCGGCACCGGATCGGCCTCCAGCTCACTGAGGGTCGGCGCCTCGAAATATTCGCCGCCGCTGTCGTTCTGATTGTCGGCCGGTTGCTCGGGTGTTTTGGGGACGGTGCTCATGGTGGGCTCCTGATGCTGGGCGACGATAGACAGAGGTGGCGGCGCATAGCCAGCGCCGAGCACGGATTTCGCAGGCCGGACAAGTGGTTTTGATCGGAGAAGGCGATGCGGCTGGCTCGGCTCGCCCCTAAGGGCGGGTGGAGACATTCGAGATTGGCCGAAGCCTCACCAACTTCGTCATCCACAGGCGGAGCGGGAAGAACTTGCCCGATGTTTGCGCCAATCACCCCCCTCTGTCCTGCCGGACATCTCCCCCGCAAGGAGGGAGATTGGCTGTCGTCCCGGCTTTCGCCAATTTCCACCGTCACATGAGTGAGCGTAGCGCCGAAGCCGCTGATCTCCCCCCTTGCGGGGGTTGAGGAGCGGTCCGCGCAGCGGGCGGAAAGCCAATTGCTTGGCTTTCCGAGCGACGAACATCCGGCAGGACAGAGGGGGGTGCTGTCCCGCCAACGTGCGCAAGGTTCTGCACGGCGGCGGGCAATAAAAAACCCGCCTTGCGGGCGGGTCACGTTTCCAGTGGATCAATTGGCGCGACTCAGCACCATACCCAAAATAGTAGCGTAGCTGCCCTCACCGAGTCAAGAAAAAATTCCTATCCGTCACCGTGCGCCCAGACGCGAATCGCGCCGCGGCCTACTACTGCTCGGCGAACATCAGCCTGGTCTTGGCGCCGTCCATGGTCGGCGACAGGCTCCGCTGGATCAGCGCTTCGACATGGTCGTTGCGCTGGCGGGCTGAGTCGGCGCCCATCACCACGACGATCAAATTGCGGCCGTCGGCATTATAGGAGGTGACGATGTTGAAGCCCGAGGCCCTGATGTAGCCGGTCTTGATGCCGTCGACGCCGCGCACGCGGCCGAGCATGTCGTTGTGGCCGCGCACCAGCCGGCCGCGGAACATGAAGTCGCTTTCGGAGAAATAGTGGAACTGCTGGGGAAAGCGCTGATGCAGCGCCATGCCGAGCACCGCCATGTCGCGCGCGGTCGTCATCTGGCCATCGTCGGGCAGGCCCGACGCGTTGCGGAAAATGGTGCTGGTCATGCCGAGCTGGCGCGCCCTGGATGTCATCGTGGCGGCGAACTGGACCTCCGAGCCGCCGAGATATTCGCCGACCGCCACGGCCACGTCGTTGGCGGATTTGACGACGATGGCGCGGATCGCCGAATCGACGTCGATACTCTCGCCGCGCCGGAAGCGCAGCTTGGTTGGCGGCTGCGAGGCGGCGTTGTCCGACACCGGGATCTGCGTCTGCTTGCTGACGCGGCCGGACTCCAGCGCCTCGAACAAAAGATACAGCGTCATCATCTTGGTCAGCGAGGCCGGGTAGCGCTGCGCCGTCGAGCTGACCTCGAACAGCTGCTTGCCGGTCCTGGCGTCGACGACGATGGCCGCATATTTCTGCGCTGGCGCCGGCACGGCCAGCACGCTGTCGGGCGGCGTCGTGGTCGAGCAGCCGGCCAGCAGCACCAGCAGGACGAGTGCCGCGAAAACTCTCTGGATGAGCGGAAGGGGGTTGGACAAGGGCAGGACTGTTCTGGGGTCGGCTGTTGCTGAGATGAGACGAAGCTAACGTAACGCGGCTGTTGCGTCCATTTGGTTAATGCCGGTTAGCCCCAGGATTGTCGAGGGCATCGGGCTCAGTTCCTCGCCCCTACACAGCGCAGGGCAATCGCATACGGATTTTTGCGAAGATGGACCCCCACCCTAACCCTCCCCACAAGGGGGAGGGGATGCTGCCGCGCGCTCTTATTCGTCTTGGACGTCGAGATATCGACAGTTGCCGAGATCAGCGCCTACAGAAGTCTCCCTCCCCCTTGTGGGGAGGGGTTAGGGGTGGGGGTATTCGTAGAGCGAAAGCCTCCGCTTCCCATATGCGATTGCTCCGCCTCGGGGGCGAGGAACCCAAGCCTGCGAAGCCGCCCCGAAAACGCCGGTTTTCCCGTGTCTTTCCTTGCCAAGGCCGCGTTCCCCGTGGGAAGGGGCGTGGTATCTCAGGGCTTGGGGGCTTGGCATGACGAACATCGGGGCCGGGGGCGCTGCGCCCTCGCTTATCAGGGCATCGCTCAGCCGCACCGGCAAATGGGCCGGCAGCGTCGCCTTTATCGGGGGTGCCGTATCCGACATCCTCAATCCGCTGGCGCCGTTCGCCGCCTATATCGCGCTGATCGCCGCGGTGGCCGCAATCATCATCGCCATTGCCATCGTGCTCAGGCTGGTGCTGGCGGCCAGAGCGCTGCCGGCCTTGATCTTCGCCACAACAGCGGCGGCCGTCGCCGGCGGCGTCTACGGCCTGCAGCAGCAGACCAACGCCCAGAACGGGGTGATCGCAAGCCTGGTGCCGGCCATTGCCGGGCTACAGCAGTCGATGGGCATCGTTACCGAAAAAGTGGCCAAGATCGAGCAGACCGTCACGCAGACGCAGAAGACGGTCGAACAGGTCAAGCAGTCGACCGACACGGTGGCGAAGAAGACCGATGAGATCGCCTCAGCACAGCAGCAGCAGACGCAGCAGACGGCGGAAGTGCAAAAGACCACCGAAGAGGTGAAGAAGCAGACCGAGAAGCTGCAAGAAACGACTCAGCAGATCGCCGCCTCGATCGACACCATCGCCAGGGGCTTTGCCGCCCTTGCCGCGCAGGGTGGGGCGATCGCCGAGCCGAAGCGGCCGGACGAGTTCTACCACAATGCCCGTGTCTACGAGCTGTCCGGCGACATGCTCAATGCACGGCGCTCCTACCTCGCCTTTGCCGGCTTCGATGTCGACGCCATCGATCCCTATACGCGCTTTGCCACGCTGCTTCGGGTGCAGGACGGCAAGGCCGGCGCCCGCGAAGTGTTCGGCGCGCTTGCCGACAAGGGCAAGGCGCTGTCGATCAAGCTGGTGCATATCCAGCAGTTCGACGACGCCCAGCGCGTCGACAAGCTCAACGCCTTCATATCAGCCAATCCAGATTTCGCGCCGGCCTATTTCCTGTTGGCGCAGGAGTTTTCCGAAGACCGGCTCGGCGCCCAGACGCTGGCCGACAAGCGCAACGAGGCCAAGGCGTTGACCAAGTTCACGTCCTACGAGAAGGATGGCGGGCTGCTCACATATTTCGTCGACCAGACGCAGCTGGCCGACTGGCTGGACCGCAGCCGCAGCCGGCTGGCCGCACTCGGCGACGTGCTCGATCCCGCCCGCTTCGTGCCTTCGCTGACGCCGATGCGCTCGAACCAGGGCTGGTCGATGACCATCTCGCTGCCGGAGCCGGCGACCGCCATCTCGTGGCGCATGGGCGACAGCGGTCCGTTCACCGACACCGGTTTCCTGGCCATGAACGACCAGACCACCGGCAAGCCGATGGCCAATCCGAGCTTCGAGATGCCCGACAGCACCGTGGCCGGCATCATCGCGATCAAATATCTCGACATCAGGGGCCGCGAGACCGGCCCGTTCGACATCCGCTTCGACCCGGAGGCGGCACTCCAGCAGGGCAACAAGCAGATCCTCGACCAGTTCTGGACCTCGTGGATCGCCTTCGATGCCAGCGGCAATCACGGGCTGGTCTATTTCACCCAGATGCTGTCCTACCGCTGCGCCATCAAACAGGTGCACTACAGCCTGAACGGCGCGGCGCTCGACAAGGAGATCAAGATGCCGCGTTGCGACAAGAAGGACCCTTACGCCATCCCCTACGACTACCAGCCCTATTTCAAGGTCGCCGACAGCGTGAAATCGATGTCGGTGCAGGTCACCTACACCGACGGCACCAAGTCGCCGGTGCGGGAATACAAGCGGCAGTAGCTGCGCTCACCCTCCCCCTTGTGGGGAGGGCTATCGCACGTGGAATTCTTGAGATGTCTGCCCGGCACGGACCCCCACCCCTAACCCCTCCCCACAAGGGGGAGGGAGACTTCCGTTGGCGCCGACCCAGGCTAGTCGCCTGTCTTTTCGGCGCCAAAGAAAGAACAATTAAGGCACGCGACAGCGTTCCCTCCCCCTTGTGGGGAGGGTTAGGGTGGGGGTCCTCTTCGAAAGAATCCATATGCGATGTGGGAGGGTGAGAACTGATGCAAAATGCCTGTCGCGGTGCTTGCGCAAGTGCCGCCGAACAGGCCAGTTTGCGCCTGCAGAATCGGTGAGAGCGCGATGACCATCCAGACCATCAAGGCCCGAGGCATTTCGGTTTTGCTCGACCTCACGGTCGGCCACATCGCCGACATGGTCGTCGAGGGTGGTGGGCGGCAGCTGAAGCCGCTGCACCGCGCGCCCTGGGTCGATGCGAATGAGACGCTGCCGGACAATTTGCCGGAAGGTACGGTTCGGCTGTCCGGCGATTTTCTCTGCGCGCCGTTTTCGCGCAGCGATGTCGAGGAGGCGCCGCTGCATGGCTGGCCGGCCAACAGCGCCTGGGACATCGCCGAAAGTGCCGCAACGGATGATGGCTGGCGCGCGGTCTTCCGCTTGCGCCACAAGGTGATGGGCGCAACGGTCGACAAGATCCTGACGCTGCGCGACGGCCATCCCTTCCTCTACCAGGAGCATGAGTTTTCCGGTGGCCATGGTGCGATCTCGGTCGCGCATCACCCGATGACGGCGATGACGGGCGGCGGCAGGCTGGCCTTTTCGCCGAAGCGGTTTGCCGCGACGCTGGAGGATCCGCTGGAGCCGGATCCCGCACGCGGCCGCTTCCTGCTGGCCTATCCGGCACGATCCGCCGATCTCAGCCAATTCCCCGCCGCCGGCGGCGGTACGCTCGACCTGACGGAATACCGCATGGACGACCGCCGCGAGGATTTCCTCACGCTGGTCGAGGCGGATCATGGCGGGCCGGGCTGGACCGCGCTTGCACGAGAGGCCGAAGACGATCTGGTGCTGGTGCTGAAGAACCCGGCCGAACTGCCGATCACCATGCTGTGGCTCAGTAATGGCGGGCGCGACTACGCGCCCTGGAGCGGTCGCCACCTGGGCGTGCTCGGCATCGAGGATGGCCGCGCCGCCGTCGGCCATGCCGCCTCGATCGGCGACAACTGGCTGAAGCGCGAAGGGGTCGCGACCGCCTTTGCACTGGGCGAAGGCCAAAGCGTGTCCTTTCGCCATGTCATCGGCGCCATTCCGCTGGCCGGCGGCGAGCCGCCACAGGCGATCACGACGGCGGATGGCCGCATACGACTGGTGACGGGTGGCGCGACGCGGGAGGTTCCCTTCGACAGCGATTTCCTGCGCATTGGCCAGCCTGCGCCCGCTTGATGGGATTGCGCGGCCGCAGGGTTTGAAATTTCCGTGAACTGCCGCCAAGATGTGGCCGAAATCATCATGCGGAACATGGTGGATTTGAAGCTCCTGCCAGAGAGGCTCTCATGTCCGAAATCGCCCATCTCGCCGCCACCATCTTCAAGCGTGCCGGCAAGGCAAACCGCTTCATCGTGGCCATTGCCGGGCCACCAGGCTCCGGCAAGTCGACGCTGTCGGCGCGGCTGCATGAACTGCTGCCCGAAGGTGCTTCGGAAGTCGTGCCGATGGATGGCTTCCACTATGACGACGCCGTGCTCGAGCGGCGCGGCTTGCGCACCCGAAAGGGTGCGCCGGAAACCTTTGACTTTGCCGGTTTCGAAACCTTGCTGAAGCGTATCCGGGCCGGCGAAGCCGATATCGCCATCCCGGTCTTCGACCGCAGCATGGAGCTGTCGCGCGCCGCCGCCTCGATCGTCGCCACGCAAACCAAGTTCATCCTGGTCGAGGGCAATTACCTGCTGCTCGACGAAGAGCCGTGGTCGCGGCTGGCGCCGCTGTTCGATTTCTCGATCTTCGTCGACGTGCCGCGCAACGAACTCGAGCGCCGCCTGATGGAGCGCTGGCACGGACATGGCCGCTCCGACGAAGATGCGCGCGCCTGGATCGCGTCCAACGACCTGCCCAACATCGAACGCGTGCTCGCGCGGCGCCGGGCTGCCGATCTGGTGATCGGCCTTTCCGCTTGATTCGACGGATTGCGCAAGGGGAACCTTAAGACTTTCAGGCCGTTATCCCGACACGGCAATTATGCCAAAAGAGGGATTCGGTCCAATGGCAATCAAGGCAAGAAAGCCCGCGCCCGCCAAGGGCAAGGCGACCCAATCCAAGGCCGGCGCCGGCCCGGCGATGACAGCCCGTTCGAAGGACGCCAAGCCGGCCTTCGGCAAGGCAGCGCCGAAGAAAGTGGTGCCGACCGCAGCGAAAGCCGCGCCGAAAGCCGCAAAGCCGAAGAAGCCCGCAAGCTCCAGCGACTCCGTGAGCGGCAGCGCGATGCGCACGGCCAAGGCGACGGCCAACGTCGCTGCCGGCGCGGTCATGGTCGCCGCCCGAGGTGCTGCGTCGCTCGCTGCTTCCGTCATGGGCAAAGGCGGTTCGAAAGCCAAAGCGAAGGCAAAATAGCCGCGCTTCGGAGGCTGGTTCGGCTATCCCTTGGCGGGGATGGTCAGGCCTTTCTGCACCGCCGGCCGCGCCAGGCCGCGCTCCAGCCATGTCGAGACATTGACGAAATCGTCAAAGCCGACGAGTTCGCGGGCTTCGTAGAAGCCGATCAGGTTGCGCACCCAGCCGAGCAGCGAGATGTCGGCGATGGTGTAGTCATTGCCCATGATCCACTTGCGCCCCTTCAGCCGGCCGTCGAGCACGCCGAGCAGTCGCTTTGACTCGTCACGATAGCGCTCCAGAGGGCGTTTGTCGGCGATCTCGCGACCGGCGAATTTGTGGAAGAAGCCGACCTGGCCGAACATCGGCCCGACCGAGGCCATCTGGAAGAACACCCACTGGATGGTCTCGTAGCGGCGCGCAGCATCGATGGGCATGAGCAGGCCGGTCTTTTCAGCGAGGTAGAGCAGGATGGCGCCGGATTCGAACAGGCCGATCGGCTTGCCGTCCGGACCGTTCGGATCGATGATCGCCGGTATCTTGCCGTTGGGGTTGAGCGACAGGAATTCCGGTGTCCAGCTTTCGTTCTGGCCGATGTTGACCCAATGCGGCTCGTAAGGCAGGCCGAGTTCCTCCAGGGCGATCGAAATCTTCACGCCGTTCGGCGTTGTCGCCGAATAGAGCTGGAGCTGATCCGGACGCTTGGCCGGCCAACGCGTTGCGATCGGAAAGGCGGACAGGTCGGCCATGGAAACTCCTGAATGAGGATTCGCGCCAAGCGGCGCGGTTTTGGCGGGTCGGCCAAGGATTAGACGCGGCGCACGGCACGATCAATGGCGTGCAAGGGTTTCGTTGCGCGCGAACAGTCAACGGAACGGCCTGCTTGGGGCAGATCGCGCGCCCGGCCTTTGCGTTCAGACGGCCTTGAAGGCCAGCACGGCATTGGTGCCGCCGAACGCGAAGCCGTTGCTGATCGCGGCGCGCACCTTGCGCTCGCGCGGCACATTCGGCGTGACGTCGAGGTCGCAATCGGGATCGGCCTCACGAAAATTGGCCGTCGGCGGCACGATGCCTTCGCGGATCGCCATCACGCAGGCGATCATCTCCAGCGCACCCGATGCGCCCAGGCAATGGGCGTGCATCGACTTGGTCGACGACACCGAAAGCTTGTAGGCATGGTCGCCGAAGACGCGCTTGATCGCTGCCGTCTCGATCTGGTCGTTGGCCTTGGTGCCGGTGCCATGGGCATTGAGGTAGTCGACATCCTCGGGATTGAAGCCGGCATCGGCCAGGCAGGCGCGCATGGCCGCCGTCGGCCCTTCGACGGTCGGAGCGACAATGTCGGAGGCGTCGGCGGAGAGGCCGGCGCCGGCGACCTCGGCAAGGATGGTGGCGCCGCGCGCCATGGCATGCTCATACGTCTCCAGGACCGCCATGCCGGCGCCCTCGCCGAGCGACAGTCCCTGGCGGTCGGCCGAGAATGGCCGGCAGGTGTCGGGCGCCAGCACGCGCAATGCTTCCCAGCCCTTCAGGATGCCCCAGACCAGCGGCGCATCGGTGCCGCCGGCGACCATCACGTCGGCGCGGCCAAGCCTGATCTGGTCGACGGCCGAGGCGATGGCGTGGTTGGATGAGGAGCAGGCCGAGGTGACACCGAAGACCGGGCCGCGCAGGCCCAGACTCATGCTGACGTGGCCGGAGGCCGCGCTTGGCATAACCTTTGGCACGGTGAAGATACCGGCGCGGTTCTTGCCCTCGACCAGGATGGCACGATAGCTCTCTTCGATCGCCTCCCAGCCGCAGACGCCGACGCCGACGACGGTGCCCATCCGATAGGTGGTGGCTTCATTCGAAGTCAGGCCGGCCTGCTGCATGGCTTCCCTGGCTGCGATCGTCGCCAGCAGGCTGAAGCGGTCCATCGACACGGTCTGCTTGCGGTCGATGCCGTGATCGGGAAGCGCCTTGATTTCGCAGCCGACCTTGACCTTCAAATCATGCAGTTGGGGACTTGTGATCTGGCCGATGGCCGAGCGGCCGGCGCGCATCTCGTTCCAGATCGCGGGCGCGCTGGTGCCGAGCCCGCAAATGCCGCCCATGCCGGTGATGACAACGCGCTGCCGCATTCAGTTCAGGCTTTTTTCGCGATCAGCGCGCGCACAGCTTCGACCATGTCGCCGACATTCTTCAGATTGCTCCAGGCGTCGACCGTGTTCATCTCGATCTCGATGCCATACTCTTCCTCAAGATCGAAGATAATCTCCGTCAGCTCGAGCGAATGGATGCCAAGCGAGGTCAATTCGGTGGTGGTGGTGATTTCTTCGCCGCCCGGCTCGGCATGAGCCTTGATCTTCGCGATGATATCCGTTGCCAGCTGGTCGGCCATTCGGTTCCTTCCCCACTATCTCGACGTTTCCCGACGCCAACTGAGCAGCGCCCCTTTTTCTCCTGGTATCAAGCCGCCGTCGTCGTTTAATACCCCCGCCAAGCGCAGCATGACCGTACCAAGGTGGTTCCCTCTATAGAAACCGAAACGTTGTCAAGCAACAAGCTATATCGAACTCCATATCGACAAAGCCGCCGGAGTGCTTAACGTGCAGGCATGGATATGGGCGAACATGGCGGGATTTCGACGCAGCGCGTTGCGGGCGTCGCGCGGCTTTCCTGCGCGCTCCGTGAGGGCCGCACGCGCCTGCGGCGCCTCTATCAGGACGGCGCCGCCAAGATAAGAATGCCGGCCGTCTCGGCCGATCCGCTCGAAGCGGTGCTGATCAACACCGCCGGCGGGATGACCGGCGGCGACCGTATCGCCTGGGACGTGGATGTCGGCGCGGCCGCTTCGGCATCGATCACCACGCAGGCCTGCGAGAAGATCTACCGGGCGGCATCCGACCGTGCCGAAGTGCGGGTCAATTTGTCGGTCGGGGAAAACGGCCGCATCGCCTGGCTGCCGCAGGAAACCATCGTCTTCGACCGGGCGGCCTTTGCCCGCACGCTCGACGTCGAGCTTGCCGTCGGCGCCGAGGCGCTGGTGCTGGAAGCCGCCGTCTTCGGTCGCCTGGCTATGGGCGAGCGCGCCACGCAGGGCAACTTCCATGACCGCTGGCGCGTGCGCCAGGATGGCGCCCTCATTCATGCCGAGGATTTCCGCATCGGACCCGATATCGCCGCCAGGCTCGACCGCCCGGCCGTTGCCGGCGGCGCGATCGCGGTGGCGACGCTGCTTCTGGTGTCGCCGCACGCCGAGGCCCTGCTCGACCAGGTTCTGGAGATCGTCGGCGACCAAGGCAGCGCCAGCGCCTGGTGCGTGAAGAAATCTGGCAAGCTTCTTGCGAGGCTCTACGCCGGGGACGGCTACCGGCTGCGCCAGCGGCTGGTTCCACTCGTCGAATTGCTCAACGGAAGGGCGGGGTTGCCCAAATTATGGTCACTATAGGCCTGTCTCTACCAATCCAGGGAAACGCATGAACCTGACGCCGAGGGAAAAGGACAAGCTGCTGATCGCCATGGCGGCGATCGTGGCGCGCAAGCGGCTCGAACGCGGCGTCAAGCTCAACCATCCAGAAGCGATCGCGCTGATCACCGACTTCGTCGTCGAAGGCGCCCGCGACGGCCGTCCGGTCGCCGAACTGATGGAAGCCGGCGCTCATGTCGTCAGCCGCGCGCAAGTCATGGAAGGCATCGCCGAGATGATCCATGACGTGCAGGTCGAGGCGACTTTTCCCGACGGCACCAAGCTGGTGACCGTGCACGAACCGATCCGTTGAGGAGGACAGGATGCTGGAGCTGCGTCCCAACTGCGAATGCTGCGACAAGGACCTGCCGCCCGAGGCGACGGATGCGCTGATCTGCACCTTCGAGTGCACCTTTTGCGCCGGATGCGTGGAACAGGTGTTGGGCGGCATCTGCCCCAATTGCGGCGGTGGTTTTTCGGCGCGGCCGATCCGCCCGGCAGCGATGCTGAAGAAATACCCGGCGTCGAGTAAACGCGTTCTCAAGGCCGAAGGCTGCGGCCCCCGCAAGGCGGCGTAAACACCAGACCGAGCAAAACGAAAGGCAATAGAATGATCCCTGCCAAACGCCTCTCCCTGTCGGCGATCCTGCTGCTGGCCGCTGCCATGCCGGCCTATGCCCATGTCGGCATCGGCACGGCCTCCTCCTTCACGGCCGGCTTCATGCACCCGCTTTCCGGGCTCGATCACATGACGGTGATGATCGCGGTCGGACTGTGGGCAGCGATCAAGGGCGGCAAGGCGGTTCTTGCCTGGCCGGCGGCCTTTGTCGGTGTCATGCTGGTCGGCGGCGCGCTGGGCATTTTGCATATGCCGCTGCCCTTCGTCGAACCCGGCATACTGGCCTCAATCGTGGCGCTCGGGCTGCTGGTGGCGCTGGCGGTCGATCTGCCGGTCTCGGCCGGCGTCGCCATCATCGGCCTGTTCGCGCTGTTCCACGGCCACGCGCATGGCACCGAGGTGCCGGAGAATGCCGGCGGGCTTGAATACATGGCCGGCTTTGCCATCGCCACGCTGTTGCTGCATGCCACCGGCATCGCCGCCGGTCTCGGTCTCGGCATCCGGTTCCGCGGCTTGGCCCGTACTGCCGGTGCCGCCTGCGCGGCGATCGGCATCGGCCTCGCCTTCGGCATCGTGTGAGGGTGACCATGATCCCCGGTGAGATCATCACGGTGGACGGCGACATCGAGCTCAACAAGGGCCTGCCGACCGTCACCCTGAAAGTCGCCAACAGCGGCGACCGGCCGATCCAGGTCGGCAGCCACTACCATTTCTTCGAGACCAATGAGGGGCTGAAATTCGACCGCGAGCGTGCCAGGGGCATGCGTCTCGACATTGCCGCGGGCACGGCCATACGTTTCGAGCCGGGCCAGGAGCGCGACGTCACGCTGGTGCCGCTCGGCGGCAAGCGCGAGGTCTACGGATTTCAGCAGAAGGTGATGGGCAAGCTGTGAGATCTCCCGGCGCGCTCAGCTCAGTTCGATGGCTTGGCCGCGGCGTAGATGACGATCTTTCCGGGATTGTCGAATTCGACGGCGAGGACATCCTGCGCCTGCACGCGCCGCGATTCGATGGCGTTGAACAGCAGCGCGTTGGCCTCGATCTCCTTGCGCAGCTCCGTGATGTCGTCTTGATGCTGCTTGACCTTGCTTTCGATCTCCGGCGGCGGGCCGCCTTCGCTGCGCGCGGCGTCGGTGAGGAACACGATGTCGACCTTGTCGAGCTTGGACGTCTTGCGCACCGTACCGATGTTTTCACGCGTGCGGTCGATCGCCGTGTTGACGCTGCGGGCTTCGGCGGTGGCCTTGGCCTCTTCCTGCTTGACGTGCGAGCCGACGATGCGGTTGACGGTCTCCGTGCTTTCCAGCCCTTGCGCTTTCAATCCGGCAACAGACCCTGCCGCCGCCAAGAACGCCGTGGCGGCGACTGCCTGCATTCTGGTCAAGAAAGAAGTGATCGCCATCGCTCGCTCCTGAGAGAAGTCGTTTCGGGGCGCGGGTTAGCGCGAAAAGAACAAAACGAATCCCGCCCGGCGAAGGTTCCTTTCCCGATGCGGCCGGCAGGCCGGATGCCGGCCCGCCGTGCCGTCTCGTCAGCTCGCCTTCTTGGTGATCAGGGTCAGTGCGCCATTGGGTTCCATGCTGGCGGCGACGACTTGCGCCGAACTGAGCCCCTTGGCTTCCAGCGCCGACTTCACCTTGGGCGTGGCGTCGATCGAGCTGCGCAGTTTCTTCAGGCCGTCATCGCCACGCTGGGCGATCACCTGGTTGACCTGCGTCTGGGTGTCCTTCGGCAGCTCGGTGATGTCGACGATGTTGACGCTCTGGATCGTCGGCACCGCAGGCTGAGCCTGGGGCGTGGCTGGAGCAGGCGTTGCCGGCGCCGGAGCGGGCTGTGGCGCGGGTTGCTGCTGGGCACCCGCGGCGCCCGCCAGCATCAGGCTGGCAGCAGCGGCAAGAATTATTGTTTTGCGCATGGATTTTCCTTTCCATCGATTGGCAAACGGTCGGTCTGGGGTGACCCCCTAACCTCAACCGCCAAATGGGATCAGAAGGTGTCGCCCAGCGGGTCATTGCGTGACCATAGGATGGCAGCAATGTGCAGCCGCGCTTCAATCCCACCGCATTTCGGCAAACCGCATTTCAGGAGCAATCGCTGATGGCCAGAATTACCCGCGCCGCCTATGCGCAGATGTATGGCCCGACGGTCGGCGACAGAGTGCGCCTTGCCGACACCGAACTGTTCATCGAGGTCGAGAAGGATCTCACCATCCTTGGCGAAGAGGTGAAATTCGGCGGCGGCAAGGTGATCCGCGACGGCATGGGCCAGAGCCAGGTTTCCAGGGCGCAAGGCGCCGTCGATACCGTCATCACCAACGCGCTGGTGATCGATGCTAGCGCAGGCATCTTCAAGGCCGACGTCGGCCTCAGGGACGGGCGCATCACGGCCATCGGCAAGGCCGGCAATCCGGACACGCAGGATGGCGTCACCATCATCATTGGTCCCGGCACCGAGATCATCGCCGGCGAGGGCAAGATCCTGACCGCGGGCGGCTTCGATGCGCATATCCACTTCATCTGCCCGCAGCAGATCGAAGAGGCGCTGATGTCAGGCATCACCACTATGCTCGGCGGCGGCACCGGTCCGGCGCACGGCACGCTGGCCACCACCTGTACGCCGGGGCCATGGCACATGGCCCGCATGATCCAGTCCTTCGATGCCTTCCCGATGAACATCGGCCTGTCGGGCAAGGGCAATGCCTCGCTGCCCGCAGCCCTCGAGGAAATGGTGCTGGGCGGCGCCTGCTCGCTGAAGCTGCACGAGGACTGGGGCACGACGCCGGCGGCGATAGACTGCTGCCTGTCGGTCGCCGACGACTATGACGTGCAGGTGATGATCCACACCGA
This sequence comes from Mesorhizobium sp. M0848, assembly GCF_040319805.1. Classification (NCBI taxonomy): domain Bacteria; kingdom Pseudomonadati; phylum Pseudomonadota; class Alphaproteobacteria; order Hyphomicrobiales; family Phyllobacteriaceae; genus Mesorhizobium; species Mesorhizobium sp. M0848. Next base: position 122,586 of record NZ_JAMYOM010000006.1, read on the forward strand.
CACGCTGAACGAATCCGGCTTTGTCGAGAACACCGTCGCGGCTATCAAGGGCCGCACCATCCACGCCTTCCACACCGAGGGCGCCGGCGGCGGCCACGCGCCCGACATCATCAAGGTCTGCGGCCTGCCCAACGTCATCCCGTCCTCGACCAACCCGACGCGGCCCTACACGGTCAACACGCTGGCCGAGCATCTCGACATGCTGATGGTCTGCCATCATTTGTCGCCGTCGATCCCCGAAGACATCGCCTTTGCCGAAAGCCGCATCCGCAAGGAAACCATCGCGGCGGAAGACATTTTGCACGACATCGGTGCCTTCTCGATCATCTCATCGGACAGCCAAGCCATGGGCCGCGTCGGCGAAGTGGCGATCCGTACCTGGCAGACCGCCGACAAGATGAAGCGCCAGCGCGGCTCGCTGCCGCAGGAGACCGGCAACAACGACAATTTCCGCGTCCGCCGCTACATCGCCAAATACACGATCAACCCGGCCATCGCGCATGGACTGTCGAAAGACATCGGCTCGATCGCGGCGGGCAAACGCGCCGACCTGGTGCTGTGGAACCCGGCCTTCTTCGGCGTCAAGCCGGACATGGTGCTGATCGGCGGCATGATCGCCGCCGCCCCGATGGGCGACCCCAACGCCTCGATCCCGACGCCGCAGCCGATGCACTACCGGCCCATGTTCGGCGCCTATGGCAAGGCAAGGACCAACTCGTCGGTGACCTTTGTTTCGAAAGCCGCGCTCGAATCAGGCCTGCACGGCAGGCTTGGCGTCGACAAGCAGTTCGTCGCCGTTGAAAACACCCGCGGCGGCATCGGCAAGCATTCGATGGTGCTCAACGACGCCACGCCGCATGTCGAAGTCGACCCGGAAACCTACGAGGTCCGTGCCGACGGTGAATTGCTCACCTGCGAACCGGCGACGGTGCTGCCGATGGCGCAGAGGTATTTTCTGTTTTGAAGCGGCGATTCGACCGGGCGAGCCTTATCCGTTGCAGCCCTTGGTGGGAGGCAGCAATATGCGGCCGACCACCAGTTGCATTGTGATCGAGCATGGCCACCGAAATCGCTTCCGCCCACGACATCTTCCCGCATATCCGCATCGTCATGGGCATGGTGATCGGGCTTGGCGTCGCCCGCCTGCTGTCGGGGGTGGCGCGGATCGTCCAGCATCCCGGCCAATACAAGCTCTATCCCGTGCATCTGGCCTGGGTCGTCTCGGTGCTCCTGATGCTGGTGCATTTCTGGTGGTGGGAGTTCGGCCTCTACGCCATCGAAACCTGGACCTTCGGCAAGTATCTGTTCATCATCTTCTACGCGATCACGCTGTTCCTGCTGTGCGCGCTTTTGTTTCCCGATTCGATGCTGGACTACACCAGCTACGAGGATTTCTTCTATTCGCGCCGGGCGTGGTTCTTCGGCCTGCTGGCGGCGACCTATATGCTCGACGTGGTCGACACGCTGCTGAAGGGGCCGGAGCATTTCGCCCGCTTCGGCAGCGAGTACCTGTTCCGCACGCCGGTCTTCGTCGCGCTTTGCATCATTGCGATCCTGGTGCGCGACCGCCGCTTCCATATCGCCTTCGTGACGGCGGCGCTCATCTATCAGATATCGTTCATCCTGCGGCTCTTCGACACCATCGTCTGAACGAACGCGATGGTCTAGCTTGTTGGGGAAAGGCAGGGTTCGACATGTACAAGGCCGTTGGATCGCGCGGATCCCGGGTCAGCCGCGTTCTCTGGATGCTCGAGGAGCTCGGGCAGCCTTATGAATTCGTCGAGGTCAGGCTGCGCTCACCGGAAGCCTATGCGCTCAACCCATCGGGCAAGGTGCCGATCCTCATCGATGGCGAACTGACGGTGACGGATTCGGCGGCGATTTGCGTCTATCTCGCCGACAAGCACGCGGACATGGGCATGAGCGCCAACCCAGGCCTAGCCGGTCGCGCCGAAATGGATTCCTGGATGCATTTTGCGCAGAGCGAGCTTGAAGCGCCGCTGTGGAACAAATTGCGCCATCGCTTCCTGCTGCCGAAGGACGTACGCGTCGATGTCGGTCCTGCGGCGGCTTACGATTTTGCCTCGGAGCTGAAGGCGCTGGAGCGGCGGCTGGGCGACAAACCGTTTGCGCTGGGCGCTCGGTTTTCCGCCGTCGACGTGCTGCTCGGCGACATGGGCGGCTGGGCGCGTGCCGGCCGGTTTGAGATCGAGTCCGAACGCGTCAACGCCTATTTCGACCGCGTGCTGGCGCGGCCTGCGCGTGTGCGGGCACAAGCAAATGGAGGATCCATGAAATGAAGCTCAACCTCAACACCGACTTCACCAAATTCCCGCGCGCCGTCTCCGTGCTGTCCGCCGGCAATGCCGGAACCACCCTACCGTCCGGCCGGGCCATTCTCGCCCATGACGAACGCCATCTGCGCCGCCGCGCCATCGAGCTTGCCGACGGCAGCAAGGTGCTGGTCGACCTGCCCGAGCCCGTCGCCTTGAACGATGGCGACCGTCTGGTGCTGGAGGATGGCGGCCATATCGAGATCATCGCGGCGCCGGAAGAGGTCTACGACATCCGCGCCCGCGACGGCGTGCATCTGGCCGAGCTCGCCTGGCACATCGGCAATCGCCATCTCGCGGCGAGCATCGAGGCCGGGCGCATCCTCATCCTGCGCGACCATGTCATCAAGGCGATGCTGGAGGGGCTGGGCGCCACCGTGACCGACGTGTCCGAACCGTTCAAACCGGTGCGCGGTGCCTATTCCGGCCATGATGGGCAAAGCCATGATCACGGCCATGCGCATGCGCACAGCCACGCGGAAGCGCACAGCCATTCTCATGGCGAAGCGCATTCCCATTCGCACAGTCATGCCGGCCATCGCCACGATCATGACTGACCAGCCTTCGAACATCGCCCTGCTGCGGCTGATGGCGTGGCTGTCGCCTGCCTTTCCGGTCGGCGGCTTTTCCTACAGCCATGGTCTCGAGCGCGCGGTGCATGACGGGCTGATTGCCGATGCCGACAGCCTCGCCTGCTGGCTGGAAACGCTGGTCGAGATGGGCTCCGGCTGGAACGATGCCGTGCTGTTCGCCGAGAGTTGGCGCCGCGCGCGCAACGCAGGCGATCTCGATGAAGTAGCGGCACTCGCGGAGGCGCTGGCCGGCTCGCGCGAACGCCACACCGAAACCATGCTGCAGGGTGCGGCCTTCCTCAAAGCGGCGGCGGCCTGGCCAAATCCAGTGCTGGAGCGCTTGCCGGCTGAATGCGCCTATTGCGTCGCCGTCGGCGCCATTGCCGGCGGCAACGGCATCGGGCTTCAGGACGCGCTGTCGGCCTTCCTGCAAACCTTCTTCTCCAACCTCGTGCAGGCAGCGATCCGGCTTGGCATCGTCGGCCAGAGCAAAGCCACAGCTCTGTTGGCCGGCTTCGAGCCACTGGCCCTGGCGACCGCGACCCGCGCCGCGCGCTCGACACTCGACGATCTCGGTGGCTGCGCCTTCGTTTCCGATGTCATGGCGATGAAGCACGAAACCCAGTATTCGCGATTGTTCCGTTCATGATCCTTCTCGCCTTCTCGCTTTCGACCGTTCTACTCCTGATTACCGCGCTGCACGCCTATTGGGGCCTTGGCGGCAACTGGCCGGGCCAGGATGCGGCCTCCTGCGCTCACGCCGTCGTCGGCTTTCGCGGCATCGATGAGATGCCGACGCCGTTCGCCAGTTTCGCCGTCGCCGCGTGCCTGTGCCTGGCGACGCTGTGGCCGCTTGCGCTCATAGGCGTCTTTGCCTCGCCCTTCCCCCAGGAGGGGCTCGCCGCCACCTCGCTGCTCATCGGTCTGGTGTTCCTGGGACGCGGCATAGCCGGCTTCACGCCGTGGTGGCGGCGGCTGACGCCGGAACAGCCTTTCGCGCGGCTCGATGTCCGCTATTATTCGCCGCTGTGCCTGTTGATCGGGCTCGGCTTTGCCATCCTCGCCATCACGGAGTTTCCGACATGACACAGACAAATGGTCCGCTGCGCGTCGGCATTGGCGGCCCGGTCGGTTCGGGCAAGACGACGCTGACCGAAAAACTGTGCAAGGCGCTGCGCGACGAGTTTTCCATCGCCGTCGTCACCAACGACATCTACACCAAGGAAGACGCCATGATGCTGGCGCGGCTGCAGGCGCTGCCCGAGGACCGCATCATGGGTGTCGAGACCGGCGGCTGCCCGCACACCGCCATCCGCGAGGACGCGTCGATCAATCTGCAGGCGATCGCGCAGATGAACAGGAAATTCCCGGATCTCGACATCGTCTTCATCGAATCCGGCGGCGACAACCTCGCCGCCACCTTCTCGCCCGATCTCGCCGACCTGACGCTCTATGTCATCTCGGTTTGCCAGGGCGAGGAGATCCCGCGCAAGGGCGGGCCGGCAATCACCCGCTCCGATTTCCTGGTGATCAACAAGAGCGACCTTGCTCCTTACGTGAACGTCAACCTCGATGTCATGGAGAGCGACGCCGGCCGCATGCGCGGCAAGCGGCCGTTCGGCTTCACCGACCTGTCGCGCGGCAAGGGGCTGCAGGAGGTGATCGATTTCATCATCGAGCATGGCGGCCTGCGAGCCGGCGCTGCCGCTGCCAGCACGGCGGCGTGAGACAGCTATCCCTGCACCAACCAAAACCGGTTGCGGGGATCGACTGGCCACGGCATTCTTGCCGAAACCGGAGGATTTTTCGATGAGCCTTGCCCGTCTGCAAAAGGAAACGCTGACCAACCTGCCCTACTATGAGGAGCGCGTCGATCTCGCCTGCGCCTTCCGCTGGACGGCGCGGCTCAACATGCACGAGGCTGTGGCCAATCATTTCTCGCTGGCCGTCAATGATGGCGGCACACAATTCCTGATGAACCCCAACCAGGTGCATTTCTCGCGCATCAAGGCGAGCGACCTTCTGATGATCGATGCCAACGATCCAGAAACGCTCTCCGGCCCCAATGCGCCCGACCCGACGGCGTGGGGGCTGCATGGCGCCATCCATCGCAATGTGCGTCACGCGCGCTGTGTCATGCATGTGCACTCGATCCACGCCACGGTGCTGGCATCGCTCGCTGACTCGACATTGCCGCCGATCGACCAGAATTCGGCGATGTTCTTCAATCGCCATGTCGTGGACGCGCATTATGGCGGGCTGGCCTTCGAGGAGGAGGGCGAGCGCTGCTCGCAGCTTCTCGTCGATCCCAAGGTCAAGGTGATGGTGATGGGCAATCACGGCGTGCTGGTCATCGGCGATACGGTCGCCGATGCCTTCAACCGCATGTTCTATTTCGAACGCGCCGCCGAGACCTACATCAAGGCGCTTTGGACCGGCCGCCCGCTGCGCACGCTGTCAGATGCGATCGCCGAAAAGGCCGCGAGCGAGATGGACGACTATCCCGGCCAGGCCGAACGCCATCTCAGCGAATTGAAGGCGATCCTCGACGAGCAGGAACCGGCCTACCGGAACTGATTGCCTTACAGGCCCAGTTCAGCCCGCAATTCCTCGGCGCTGTTGATGACGACGGCGCCGGGCGGTCCGCCCATCGGCGTTTCCGGCCAGAAGATCGTCTTCATGCCCGCCGCCAGCCCTGCCATGGCGCCCGGCCAGCTGTCGTCGATCGCCACGGCGTGCGCGGGGTCGACGCCGGCCAGATACGCGGCGCGCAGGAACGGCTCGGCATGCGGCTTGCCTTCGCGCACATCGTTGCGGCTGATCGTCTTCATGCCGGGGTAGATCAGGCCGACCATGCTCAGATTGGCGTCGACGATCATCCGGTCCGAATTCGAGACCACGGCCTGCTGGATGCCTCTTGCACGCAGCTCGTTGAAGATCTCGATCGCGCCGGGGCGCGGCTTCAGGCTCTCCACCAGCGGCAGGTAGTGTTCGTATTTGCGCACGATCCAGTCGTCGAAAGGCAGGTCCAGGCCGAACTCGTCGCGCATCATCTCGTAGACCGGCCAGGCGGCAACGCCGAGCACGCGCTCATGCAGATCGTCCGGCGGGACAAGGCCGACATTGCGCATCGCCGCCATCAGGGCTGCTTCATGCAGCGGTTCGCTGTCGACAAGCGTGCCGTCCATGTCCCAGAAAACCGCTTTCGGCATCATGTGAGGCTCCTTTTTGCCATCCCTTAAAGGGTTTGAGCCGGGAGATAAACCTTCGGAGCGCAAGAACCTGCCGCCTGCCGAGACCGCGGCCAAGTCTCTTTGGCGACAGAGACTTCGTGGGAGAAGAAAAACTGGGCCGTGCTTACGTCGATGAACAGCAAGCAATTGCTCCCGAGATTGACAATTGCGCAGTTGGCCGTTCCCTGCGAAAGTGGGGCATGGGCCGCTCTCACAACCGGCGGTCTCGGGAGGCAGGACTTTGAATAGCCGGCAGGATGGTGGCAGCAACAGGCTGGACGATGCGGCGCGCGCCGGCTGGCTTTATTATGTTGCCGGCAACACACAGGACCAGATCGCTTCGACGCTCGGCATTTCGCGGCAGACGGCGCAGCGGCTGGTATCGCTGGCGGTGTCGGAGGGCTTGATCAAGGTTCGCGTCGACCATCCGATCGCCAACTGTCTCGATCTGGCGGCACGGCTGAGATCGCGCTTTGCGCTCGATCTGGTCGAGGTGGTGCCGAGCGACCCCAATTCGTCCTCGACCACGATCGGCATCGCCGAGGCGGCTGCCGCCGAGATCGAGCGGCGGCTGCGGTCGCCGACCCCGATCGTCATGGCGATCGGCACCGGTCGCACGCTAAAGGCGGCGATCGAGCAGCTGCCGCCAATGGAATGCCCGCAGCACAAGGTGGTGTCGTTGACCGGCAACATCTCGCCGGACGGCTCGGCCGCCTTCTACAACGTCATCTTCACCATGGCCGACAGGGTCAAGGCGCGCTCCTTCCCGATGCCGCTGCCGGTCATCGCCTCGTCGCCGGAGGAGCGCGAGATGCTGCTCAACCAGCCGATGATCCAGCCGACGCTGGCGCTGGCGGCGGAAGCCGACGTCACCTTCATCGGCATCGGCGATCTCGGCCCCAAGGCGCCGCTCTACGAAGACGGCTTCATTTCGGAGAGCGAATTGAAGGCGCTGCAGAAGGCCGGCGGCATCGCGGAGATCGTCGGCTGGGTGTTTGATAGGGAGGGCCGCATGATCGAGGGCATCACCAACGACCGGGTGTCGTCGGCTTCGCTACCGTCACGCGAGAAATCGCTGGTCATCGCACTGGCCATGGGCGAACGAAAGCTGCCAGGCATCCTAGCGGCCGCGAACCGGCGGCTGATCAACGGCCTCATCACCGATGAACGGACCGCCGCCGCCCTGCTGGCTGGCATCTGACCGGACCCACAACCGGTTTGCGATAAGGCCAACCGCACTAGCCGTGCCGCCCGAAAGGGTCGTTGCCATCGAGAAACCCGAGATCGCGCTGCAGATGCGGCGACAGGTCCCTGATATCGAGATGTGCCCGTTTTTTGGTCGCGAACCAGCCGAATCCATCCGTCAGCCACGAAAACCAGCGGTGATCCGGTGCGGGAGTGCATTTTTGCTGCGCCATGGTCATGATCGTCAACCTTCGCTATCCTGGACCCGAATGACGGGTTGACTGGGAATGTCGGTCTTGCCGGCGGTCTTTGCCAATCGAACATCGATCATGATCCATAAGGAGGCCTTATGCCGGACCTCGGCTCGCGACAGGTTTCGCCACTCCCGCCGCTGCAGGCGATCCGGGTGTTCGACGCGGTGGCGCGGCATCTTTCCTTCACCAAGGCCGCCGGCGAACTCGCCATGACGCAAGCGGCGGTCAGCTATCAGATCAAGGTGCTGGAGGAGCGTGTCGGCGCGCCGCTGTTCCTACGCCGGCCGCGGCAGATCGTGTTAACCGAGGCCGGGCAGCGCCTGGCACCTGCGGTCAGCGAGGCCTTCGCCATCCTTGGCCAGGCCTATGCCGCGGTGCGTGGCGGGGCCGACGGCTTGCTGTGCGTCACGACGGTGCTGACATTCGCCTCGAACTGGCTCGCGCACCGGCTGGGGTCGTTCCAGATCGCCCATCCGTCGCTGGCGGTGCGGCTCGAAACGTCGAGCCGCCTGACCGACTTTGCCCGCGAGGATACCGATATCGCCATCCGCTCGGGCGGCGGCAAATGGCCGGGCCTGGAAGCGCACAAGCTGCTCGATGCCGACTTCACGCCGATGCTGAGCCCGAAACTCGCGGCGACCATCGGCGGCGTCAGGGAACCGGCCGACCTCTTGCGGCTGCCTATCCTCGATCCCGGCGACATCTGGTGGACGGAATGGTTCTCGGCTGCTGGCGTGCACTCGCACGATCTTGCCAAGCGGCCCGGCAGCAGCATGGGCGCGCAGGCCTATGAGGCCAATGCGGCGATCGCCGGTCATGGCGTCGCGATCCTGACCAGGGCGCTGTTCAAGGCGGAACTCGCGGACGGGCGCCTGATCCAACCTTTCGATCTGGTTGGCGACGACGGCCATGCCTATTGGCTGGTCTATCCCGAGGCGCGCCGCAACGTGCCGAAGATCCGTGCCTTCCGCGACTGGCTGCTGGCCGAGATCGCCTGCTGACCGGCAAGCTTCCGGGCTGCACCTGGTTCTCGCAGATCTATCCGCTGTTGCCTCACTGTTGCGGCCGGGACGATCCTCGCCCTGGCAATTTCCGCTCGTCCCGGCCTGCGGTTTGCCCGGGTGCTGCGCTGCAGCATCGAATCCGGCTTGACATAATTCACGCCAAGTGAGTAATTGCCCAAAGCCAAGGCAAATGCTCATCTTGGTTCAAGGGAGGAATTTGATGAAACTTCGCACGCTCACCCTGGGCTTGTTGTCGGCCAGCACGCTTGCGTTCGCCGCACATGCCGAATCCATCACCATCGCCACCGTCAACAATGGCGATATGGTCCGCATGCAAAAGCTGACCGAGGACTTCACCAAGGCGAACCCCGACATCCAGCTCAACTGGGTTACGCTCGAAGAAAACGTGCTGCGCGAGCGCGTCACCACCGACATCGCCACCAAGGGCGGCCAGTACGACGTGATGACCATCGGCACCTATGAGGTTCCGATCTGGGCCAAGCAGAGCTGGCTGCTGCCGCTCGACAAGCTCGGCGACGACTACGACGCCAAGGATATCATCCCGGCCATCGCCGGCGGCCTTTCGGTCGACGGCAAGCTCTATGCCGCGCCCTTCTACGGCGAAAGCTCCTTCGTCATGTACCGCAAGGACCTGATCGAGAAGGCCGGACTGAAGATGCCCGACGCGCCCACCTGGGACTTCATCAGGCAGGCCGCCGACAAGATGACCGATCGCGCCAATGGCGTGAACGGCGTGTGCCTGCGCGGCAAGGCCGGCTGGGGCGAGAACATGGCTTTCCTGACCGCCATGTCGAACTCCTTCGGGGCGCGCTGGTTCGACGAGAACTGGAAGCCGCAGTTCGATCAGCCGGAATGGAAGAACACGCTGCAGTTCTATGTCGACCTGATGAAGGCCGACGGCCCTGAGGGTGCGTCCTCCAACGGCTTCAACGAAAACCTGGCGCTGTTCCAGCAGGGCAAATGCGGCATGTGGATCGACGCCACCGTCGCTGCGTCCTTCGTCTCCGATCCCAAGGCATCGCAGGTCGCTGACAAGGTTGGATATGCGCTGGCACCCGACAATGGCCTGGGCAAGCGCGGCAATTGGCTGTGGGCATGGTCGCTGGCGATCCCCGCCGGCACGCAGAAGGCCGATGCCGCCCAGAAATTCGTCTCCTGGGCGACCAGCAAGCATTATGCGGAACTCGTCGCTTCGAAGGAAGGCTGGGCCAACGTTCCTCCGGGCACGCGCTCCTCGCTCTACGCCAATGCCGAATACCAGAAGGCGGCTCCGTTCGCCAAGATGACGCTGGACTCCATCAACGCCGCCGATCCGACGCATCCGACCGTCAAGCCGGTGCCCTATGTCGGCGTGCAGTTCGTCGCCATCCCTGAGTTCCAGGGTCTTGGCACCACTGTCGGCCAGCTCTTCTCGGCGGCTCTTGCCGGCCAGTCGAGCGTCGACGATGCCCTGAAGCAGGCCCAGGACGCTGCCACCGCGGCAATGACCGAAGGCGGATACATCAAGTAAGGCTCCTCCCGGCGCCGAATGCCGGTCGCCTCCTGACCGGCAACGGCCGCCCGAATTCCCAGTTCGGGCGGCCGCCTTTAACGCCTTTTGAAAATTCCGTCTGACCAGTGAAGGGTGACCGTCATGGCTACTCAGCAGACCCGTTCGCTTGCCCGTTTCATGATGGCGCCATCCGTGGTGCTGCTGTTCGTCTGGATGATTGTGCCGCTGGTCATCACCATCTGGTTCTCCTTCCAGCAGTACAACCCGCTCAATCCGATCCGCGACGGCTTCGTCGGCTTCTCGAACTACGCGCTGTTCTATTCCAACCCGGCCTTCCTGCAATCGATCCTCAACACGCTCACCTTGGTGGTCAGCGTGCTCCTGATCACGGTGATCGGCGGCATCCTTCTGGCGCTGCTGATCGACCAGCCGATGTGGGGCCAGGGCATCGTGCGCATTCTCGTCATCTCACCGTTCTTCGTCATGCCGCCGGTGGCCGCACTGGTCTGGAAGAACATGATCATGCACCCGCAATACGGGGTGTTCGCCGATATAGCCCGCTTCTTCGGGGCCCAGCCGATCGACTGGTTCGGGCAGCATCCGATGCTGGCGATCATCATCATCGTCGCCTGGCAATGGCTGCCTTTCGCGACGCTCATTCTCTTGACCGCGTTGCAGTCGCTCGACGGTGAGCAGAAGGAAGCTGCCGAGATGGACGGCGCCGGCTTCATCAGCCGTTTCATCTATCTGACGCTGCCGCACATGTCGCGCGCCATCACGGTCGTCATCCTGATCCAGACGATCTTCCTCCTCTCCGTCTATGCCGAGATCCTCGTCACCACCAATGGCGGCCCGGGATACGCCTCCACCAACCTGCCCTTCCTCGTCTACCAGAAGGCGTTGCTGGAGTTCAAAATCGGCCAGGCATCCGCCGGCGGTGTGATCGCCGTCATTCTCGCCAACATCGTTGCCTTCTTCGCCATGCGCGCGGTCGGCAAGAACCTGGACAAGTAAGGGAGGCTACGATGGCACGCTCAGTCACCACCCAGCACAAGACGATTGCGACAGTTGCCGCCTGGATTGTCGCCCTGCTGATCTTCTTCCCGATCCTCTACACGATCATCACCTCGTTCAAGTCGGAGCAGGAAGCCATCCAGGGTTTCAGCATCATCCCGTCGGGAACGTTCGAGAGCTATGCCGAGGTTCAGGCGCAAAGCGGCTACTTCAAGTTCTTCTTCAACTCGGTGCTGCTCTCGGTCGGCTCGACCATCTTGGCCCTGCTGGTCGCCATACCGGCGGCATGGTCGATGGCCTTCTCGCCGACCAAGCGGACCAAGGACATCCTGATGTGGATGCTGTCCACCAAGATGATGCCCGCGGTCGCGGTGCTGTTCCCGATCTACCTGATCTTCCGCGACACAGGACTGCTCGACAGCCGCATCGGCCTGATGATCATGCTGATGCTGATCAACCTGCCGATCGTGGTGTGGATGCTCTACACTTATTTCCGCGAAATACCGGGAGAGATCCTGGAAGCGGCACGCATGGACGGCGCCTCGCTGTGGAACGAGATCGTCTATGTGCTGACGCCGATGGCGGTGCCGGGCATCGCCTCGACGATGCTGCTCAACATCATCCTGGCCTGGAACGAGGCGTTCTGGACAATCCGGCTGACGACGACGGAAGCCGCACCGCTGACCGCCTTCATCAGCTCGTTCTCCAGCCCGCAAGGCCTGTTCTGGGCCAAGCTTTCGGCCGCCTCGACGCTGGCCATCGCGCCGATCCTGATCATGGGCTGGTTCAGCCAGAAGCAGTTGGTGCGCGGCCTGACATTTGGTGCGGTCAAATAATTGGTGGTGCGGTGAAATAACGGAATTGTTCGAAGCAATCGGCAGAAATAACCCCTCGGGGAGGAAATCATGGGAAACATCACGCTCAAGAACGTCTCCAAATCCTTCGGAGCGACGTCCATCATCCCCGGTCTCGACCTGGTGATCGAGAATGGCGAGTTCGTCGTCTTCGTCGGCCCGTCGGGTTGCGGCAAGTCAACGCTGCTGCGCCTGATCGCCGGGCTCGAGGACACCAGCGGCGGCTCCATCAACATCGACGGCCGCGACGTCACCGGCGAGGCACCGGCCAAGCGCAAGCTGGCCATGGTGTTCCAGTCCTACGCGCTCTATCCGCACATGACGGTGGCCAAGAACATCGGCTTTCCGCTGAAGATGGCCGGTGAGGACAAGGCGACCATCGACAAGAAGGTGGGAGACGCGGCGCGCGTGCTCAACTTGACCAACTATCTCGAACGCCGGCCCGGCCAGCTTTCCGGCGGCCAGCGCCAACGCGTCGCCATCGGCCGCGCCATCGTGCGTCAGCCGACCGCCTTCCTGTTCGACGAACCGCTGTCCAACCTCGATGCGGCACTGCGCGGCACCATGCGGCTGGAGATCAGCGAGTTGCACCATCAGCTCAAGACCACCATGATCTACGTCACCCACGATCAGGTCGAAGCCATGACCATGGCCGACAAGATCGTCGTGCTGAACGCCGGCAACATCGAGCAGGTCGGCTCGCCGATGGAGCTCTACAAGACGCCGAAGAACCTGTTCGTCGCCGGCTTCATCGGCTCGCCGAAGATGAACCTGATAGAAGGCGCGCCGGCTGCCAAAAACGGCGCCAAGACCATCGGCATCCGTCCCGAGCATCTGGAGATCTCGACCACGGCGGGCGAATGGAAAGCCACTGTCGGCGTCGCCGAACATCTCGGCTCCGACACCTTCCTGCACGTCCAGTCCGATGGCGTCGGTCCGCTGACAGTGCGCGCCGACGGCGAACTCGCCGTCCGTCACGGCGACACCATCTATCTGACAGCGGACAAGGCCAAGCTGCACCGCTTCGGCGCCGACGGAAAGGCGATGTGAGCATGAGACTGGCCGGCAAATCCGCGCTGATCACGGGTTCGGCCCGCGGCATCGGCAGAGCCTTCGCCGAAGCCTATGCCGGCGAAGGCGCAACCGTCGCCATCGCCGACATCAATCTCGAGGCGGCGCAGAAGACAGCCGCCGAGATCGGCGGCAAGGCCTATGCGGTCAAGCTCGACGTCACCGACCTCGCCTCGATCGAAGCGGCGGTGAAAGCCGTCGAGACGAAGACCGGTGGCCTGGATATCCTGATCAACAACGCCGCCCTGTTCGACCTGGCGCCGATCGTCGAGATCACCAAGGCAAGCTACGACAAATTGTTTTCCGTCAATGTCGCCGGCACGCTGTTCATGCTGCAGGCTGCCGCCCGCTCGATGATCGCCGCTGGCCGGGGCGGCAGGATCATCAACATGGCGAGCCAGGCCGGACGCCGCGGCGAGGCGCTGGTCGGCGTCTACTGCGCCACCAAGGCCGCCGTCATCTCGCTGACCCAGTCGGCGGGGCTCGACCTCATCAAGCACCGCATCAACGTCAACGCGATTGCCCCTGGCGTGGTCGACGGCGAGCACTGGGATCACGTCGATTCGCTGTTCGCCAAATATGAAAACCGGCCGAGGGGCGAGAAGAAGAAACTGGTCGGCGAGGCGGTGCCCTATGGCCGCATGGGCACGGCGCAGGACCTTACCGGCATGGCGGTTTTTCTCGCCAGCGCCGACGCCGAATACGTCGTCGCCCAGACCTACAATGTCGACGGCGGCCAGTGGATGAGTTGAGGGCGGGGGACGGCCTCTGCTCCTCGTACCTCCGCGAGGAGCAGAGGCCGACATCAGCGGGCGCGTAGCAAGTGCCACCCCTTATCCTCTCCCCGACCGGGAGAGGAGCGTAACGAAGGCCGAAATCCGGCCAAAGGGTAAAACAGATGACCGTGAAACTCTCGTCCTCAAACCTCTCCAAGCTGCCCACTGAGGTCGCCGGTCCGAAGTATGACCGCGCAACATTGAAGGCCGGCATCGTGCATTTCGGCGTTGGCAATTTTCACCGCTCGCATCAGGCCGTCTATCTCGACGATTTGTTCAATGCGGGCATCGGCCATGACTGGGCGCTGATCGGCGCCGGCGTGTTCGACGGTGAAAAGATCGGTCGCGGCAAACTGGAAGAGCAGGATTGGCTGACCACCGTGGTCGAGCAGGACAGCGGCCATATGAGCGCACGCGTCACCGGCGCCATGATCGACTTCCTGATGCCCGGCGATGCGGCCGGCATCATCGAACAGCTGGCCGACCCGGCCATCAAGATCGTTTCGCTGACCATCACCGAAGGCGGCTATTTCATCGACCCGGCCTCCGGCGTGTTCAACCCGACCCATCCCGACATCGTCGCCGATGCGCAGCCCGGCGCGACGCCGAAGACGGTGTTCGGCATCATCCTTGCCGGGCTGGTGCGCCGCCGCGACGAGGGTACCGTGCCGTTCACGGTGATGTCGTGCGACAACATCCCCCACAACGGCCATGTCACCTCGGACGGGGTCATCGGCCTGGCCCGTTTGATCGACGAGGATCTGGCGAACTGGGCCAGCGAGCATGTCGCCTTTCCGAACGGCATGGTCGATCGCATCACGCCGGCGACCACCGATCGCGAACGCGGCATTCTCGCCAAGGATTTTGGCCTTGAGGACAACTGGCCGGTGTTCTGCGAGCCGTTCCGGCAGTGGGTGCTGGAGGACCATTTCACCGGCGGCCGGCCGCCACTGGAAAAGGTCGGCGTGCAGTTCGTCAAAGACGTTGCGCCCTACGAATTGATGAAGATCCGCATCCTCAATGGCGGCCACGCCACCATCGCTTATCCGGCCGGGCTGATGGACATCCATTTCGTCCATGAGGCGATGCAGGAGCCGCTGGTGAGCGGGTTTCTGGCCAAGCTCGAACGGGACGAAATCATCCCGACCGTGCCGCCGGTGCCGGACACGGTCCTGGAAGACTATTACCAGCTCATCGAGAGCCGCTTCTCCAATCCCAAGATCGGCGACACGGTGCGCCGGCTCTGCCTCGACGGCTCCAACCGCCAGCCGAAATTCATCATCCCGACCATCGCCGACCGGCTGAAGGCCGGGAAAAGCGTCGTCGGCCTGGCGCTGGAATCAGCGCTCTGGTGCCGCTATTGCTTCGGTACGACCGACAGCGGTGCCGTCATCGAGCCCAACGATCCGAGCTGGGACCGGCTGCAAGCGACGGCAAAGGCGGCAAAGGATGCTCCCGCCGCCTGGCTCGCCATGGAGGACATCTATGGCGATGTCGGCCGCGCGACGGCGTTTGTCGAGGCCTTTGCCCATGCGCTCAACGTGCTGTGGGCGAATGGCGCGCGCGCGACGCTGACGCGCTACCTCGCCGGCAAGCTCTGAGAGCCATTCTCCATCATGACGCCTGAGCTGGTCATCTTCGACTGTGATGGCGTGCTGGTCGACAGCGAGGCGCTCTCCGTCTCGGCGCTGCTTGGCATGGTCAAACTTGCCGGCGGCAGCGTCAGTGAGGACGCCGCCTACGAGCATTTCCTCGGCAAGAGCATGAAAAGCGTGCGCGAGATCCTCGGCCGCGACTTCGGGCTCGATATCACCGACCTGCACCTGACCGAGATGCGCGTCGAATTGATGCGCAAATTCCGCGAGGAGCTGAAGCCGATCGCCGGCGTCAGGAAGATGCTGCCCAAGCTTGGGCTGCCGTACTGTGTCGCGTCCTCAGGCACGCTCGACCGCATCCGCTACGCGCTCGACGTCACCGGATTGCTTGGGCTGATGGAGCCGCATCTGTTCAGTGCCACCATGGTGGCCAAGGGAAAGCCGGCGCCGGATCTGTTCCTGCATGCCGCCGCCAGCATGCGGGCCCATCCGCGCAAATGCCTCGTCATCGAGGACAGCCCGGCCGGCATCGCTGCTGCGCGGGCGGCAGGGATGCGCGTGCTCGCCTTCACCGGCGGATCGCATGCCGGCAATCCCGCCTTGAAAGCGCGGCTTGCGTCGAGTGAACCGGACTTTATATTCGCTGACATGCTGCAATTGCCCGATCTGATTGCAGGCTTGGGAGCGAGAGACAGAGCATCTTGACGAAACAGTTCGTTTGCGCGGTCGATGTCGGCACCGGGAGCGCTCGCGCGGGCATTCTCGACACCAGTGGCACCTTGCTCGGCCGCGCCGAGCGGCCGATCGCCATGAACCAGCCGAAGCCCGATCACGCCGAGCATGATTCGCGCGATATCTGGTCGGCCGTCTGCACCGCCGTGCGCGCTGCCCGCGAAAAAGCCGGTGTCGAGCCTGAGGACATTGTCGGCATCTCCTTCGATGCCACCTGTTCGCTGGTGGTGCGCGACCGGCAAGGCAGCCAGCTCAGTGTCTCGGTCACGGGCGACAAGCGCTGGGACACCGTCGTCTGGCTCGACCACCGCGCCATCGCCGAGGCCGACGAATGCACGGCAAGCGGCCACGCCGTGCTGAATTACATCGGCGGCGTCATGTCGCCGGAAATGGCGACGCCGAAACTGATGTGGCTGAAGCGCAATTTGCCGGACACGTGGAATGAAGCCGGCTATTTATTCGACCTGACCGATTTCCTGACCTGGCAAGCGACGGGTTCGCTGGCCCGCTCGCAATGCACGCTGACCGCCAAATGGACCTATCTGGCGCATGAGGAGACAGGCTGGCGGCGCGACTTCTTCGAGCTCGTCGGCCTCGGCGATCTTTTCGAGCACGGCAGCCTGCCGGAAAAGGCCAGTCCCGTCGGCGCCGATATCGGTCGATTGACGGCGCAAGCGGCGGCCGAGCTTGGGCTGAGCGAGAAATGCCGGGTGGGCTCCGGCGTCATCGATGCCTATGCCGGCGCGCTTGGCGTGCTCGGCGGCTTTGCCGGCGACGAACAGGACATCGGCCGGCATTTGGCGCTGATCGCCGGCACGTCGAGCTGCGTCATGGCGATGTCACCGGATCCGCAGCCTTTCGCCGGCGTCTGGGGGCCGTATTACGGCGCGGCGCTGCCCAGGCTGTGGCTGTCGGAAGGCGGCCAGTCGGCGACCGGCGCCCTGCTCGACCACATCATCCGCTGGCACGGCGCCGGCGGCGAGCCGGATGCCGCCATGCATGCGAAGATCGCCAGGCGTGTCGCCGAGCTGCGCGCCATCGAGGGCGACAGCCTCGCCGCAAGGCTGCATGTGCTGCCCGACTTTCATGGCAACCGCTCACCGCTCGCCGATCCGCATGCCGTCGGCGTCGTCAGCGGGCTGACGCTGGATTCCTCCTTCGACAGCCTGTGCAAGCTCTATTGGCGCACCGCCGTCGGCATCGCGCTCGGCGTGCGCCACGTGCTGGAGGCACTGAACGAGAACGGCTATCTGATCGACACGCTGCACGTCACCGGCGGCCACACCAAGAACCCGCTGCTGATGGAACTCTACGCCGACGCCACCGGCTGCACGGTGATCGAGCCGCTGGCCGACGAGGCGGTGCTGCTCGGTACCGGCATGATCGCCGCCACCGCTGCCGGGCTGTTTCCCGACCTCAACGCCGCCTGTCTTGCCATGCAGCAAGGCGGCAGGACGCGCCCGTCGAACCCGAAATCATCAGGGCGTTTCGAGCGCGACTACAAGGTTTTCCTCGAGATGCACCGCCAGCGCCGGATGCTGGACGCGATCCGCTAGAGCATCGGGCCGGTCGCTGGCTCAATCCGTTCCCGTCCCTCCTCTCTTGCCTTCATGTCGCGTTTCGTCCAGAAGCTGACGCAAACGCGGCGAAACCGAAGGTTTTGCCGTTTGACATGCGGCTTCCGGCTCTGGCCGACGTGCCGTAGGTGGAAAGAGCGGAACAATGTCTGCGATCGAAGCCGGCGCTCGCGCGCCGGAAAATCTTTGGCGTCAGGAAATCAGGGCGACGCTGGCGCTCGCCTGGCCGATGGTGCTGACCAATCTCGGCCAGACCGCGATGACGGCCACCGACGTCATGATGATGGGTCGTCTGGGCCCGGATACGCTGGCCAGCGGCGCGCTTGGCGCCAACCTTTATTTCATGCCGCTGATCTTCGGCCTCGGCCTGATGCTGGCGACCTCGCCGATGATCGCTACCGAGCTCGGCCGCTGCCGCTATTCGGTGCGCGACCTGCGCCGCACCGTGCGCCAGGGCCTGTGGCTGGCGATCCTGATCTCGATCCCGATCTGGCTCGTGCTTTGGCACGGCGAGGGCATTCTATTGGCCATGGGCCAGGACCCGGTTCTGGCCCATCAGGCCGGCATCTATCTGCGCTGGCTCGAATGGGCGGTGCTGCCCTTCTACTTCTATATCGTGCTGCGCTCGTTCATCTCGGCGCTGGAACGGCCGGGCTGGGCGCTGGTCATCGTCTTCGTCGCCGTCGCCTGCAACGTCTTCTTCAACTGGGTGTTCATGTTCGGCAATCTCGGCGTGCCGGCAATGGGCATTGCCGGGTCGGGCCTTGCCACCTCGCTGTCCTCAGCGCTGATGTTCATCGGCATGGCTGCCGTGGTGATGCTGGAGAAGAAGTTCCGCCGCTACCGTCTGTTCGGCCGTTTCTGGCGCGCCGACTGGCCGCGCTTCAAGGGCCTGTTGCGGCTCGGCCTGCCGATTGCCGGCATCCTCGCCTTCGAGGTGACGATCTTCAATGCGGCGGCCCTGCTGATGGGCCTGATCGACGCGGATTCCCTGGCCGCGCACGCGATCGCCATCCAGATCGCCTCGATCTCCTTCATGGTGCCGCTCGGCCTCAACCAGGCGGTGACGGTGCGCGTCGGCCTTGCGCACGGCGCCGGCAATCCGGAAGGCGTCTCGCGCGCCGGCTGGACCGCCTTTGTCATCGGCGTCTCGTTCATGGCGCTGATGGGGCTGGTGATGATCCTGTGGCCGCATCCGCTGATCAGCGCCTTCATCGATCTGGGCAATCCGGCCAATGCCAGGGTGATCGAACTTGCCGTGTCGTTCCTGGTCTTCGCGGCGCTGTTCCAGGTCTTCGACGGCGCCCAGGCGGTGGCCGCCGGCATGCTGCGCGGCCTGCATGACACCAAGGTGCCGATGATCTATGCCGCGATCGGCTATTGGGGCGTCGGCCTGCCGCTCGGCGTGCTGCTCGCCTTCCATTTCGGCCTGCATGGCGTCGGCATCTGGATCGGCCTGTCGACGGGGCTGGCCGTGGTGGCCGCGCTGCTGCTGGCGCGCTGGCTGCGGCGCGACCGGTTGGCGCCGCCGCTCGCGTTCGGGCATTGAAACAGAACGGCCGATGGCCCGGCGGCTGTTGTCCTGTGGGCGTTGGCTCATTGAACAACGCCTTCACAACTCCGCGATAGAGGCGGTCAGAATGTCGGCGGCGTGTTGACCCAGAGGATACGGGCCGTGGTCGAACCGATATTGCGGTAGCCGTGGCCGAGTTCGGAGTTGAAATAAAACGCGTCGCCTGCCTCGAGCGCCACCACGTTCGTCTCGACCAGCAACTCGACGGAACCTTCGAGCACGTAGCCGAATTCCTGTCCCTTGTGGCTGATCAACTCGAGGCTGCCGCCGCCGGCCTCGATCACGTGGACATTGATCTGCAGCAGATATTCCGGACCGGATGGCACCAATTGCTCGAGCACGACATGGTTGCCCGAGCGCCGATGTCCCGTCTCCATGTGCGGACGCTCGTTTTGCCGCAACACGAACACTTCCGAGGCATTGTGCTGCAGCGTGCCGAACATAGCGTTCATGTTGATGCCCAGCGCCTGCACCAGCCGGTGCAGAGCCGCCATCGAGGGCGTCGCGCGGTCGTTTTCGATCTTCGAGAGATAACCCTCTGTCAGCCCGATGCGGGCGCCGAGCTCTTCCAGGCTGAGGCCAAGCACCTGTCTGGCATGGCGCAGCTTGACGCCGATCCTCGGGGTTCCGTTTCTGTCGCGCATGTCAGGTCCGCGTCTTCATCCAGTCCGCCAGCTTCGCCAACAGAAAATCGACTTCCGCCTCGGTGTTATAATGGGCCAGCCCGATGCGGACGACGCCGTTGCGGTCCGCAAGCCCCAGCCGCTTGATTGGCTCCAAACCGTAATTGTGGCCATGCCAGAGATAGATGCCTTCCTTTGCCATCGCCTTGGCGATATCGGCGGGATCGGTTCCGTCAACGGTGATCGACACGGTAGGCACCCGGCGCGCCAGCGCCGCCACATCGGTTATACCCTGGACCAAGACGCCATCAATTCTGGACAATCCGGCAATCAGCCGTGCTGTCAGGACACGCTCATAACGGTCGGCGACTTCAATGCCGGCGACGATGCGCTCGCGCCGCGTCGCCTGCGGGTGGACGTTGCCGAAGGACTGTCCGAGCCAGGCATAGTGCTCGACGGCGCCAAGCACCCCGGCAAGCGACTCGCGGCTTGTCGTCCCCGTCTCGAATTTTCCAGGTGGCGTGTTCGAAGCCGCGCGCACCTTGTAGGCGGTCAGCGCCTGCAGCAGATCGAACCGGCCCCACAACACCCCGTGATGCGGTCCGAAAAATTTGTAGGCCGAGCAAACCAGGAAATCACAGCCAATCTCCTGGACGTCGATCACTCCATGCGGCGCGAACTGCACCGCGTCGATATAGCTCAGCGCCCCGACCGCGCGTGCGCGCTGCGCGATCCGCTTCACGTCGTTGATCGTGCCGGTAACGTTGCTGGCATAGCCGACGGCGACCAGCTTGACCTCCTCGTCGATAGTGGCCTCCAGCGTCGACAGGTCGAGTTCGAACGTTTTTGGATCGAGGTCGATCCAGCGTACCTCAAGCCCGCGATCCTCCGCCAGCATCAGCCAGGGTGCGACGTTGGCGTCATGATCCATGCGCGTCAACACGATGGCGTCGCCGGCGTTCAGATCGCGGCCGATGGCGCGCGAGACGGCGAAAGTCAGCGTCGTCATGTTCTGGCCGAACACCACCTCACGCCGGTCCGCGGCATTGAAGAAATCGGCCATCGCCTGATGCGCGTCGTCGACCATCGCCTGGGCCGCGAGTGAGGTTTCGAAATAGCCACCAAGATTGGCGTTGGTCTCGATCATGGCACGCGTCATGCGCTCGATCGAACGGCTCGCCATCTGGGTTCCCGCGGGATTGTCGAAGAAAATCCGCTTCTTCGGCTCGGCACCTCTCGCCATCGCCGGAAAAGCATCGCGGACTGTGTCTATATCCATGTCTGAATTCCGTGTGTCTGGTGATCGTTGTGTGGCGGCCCCTAGACGCCGCCAGCTGCGGTTTCACGCGTTCAGCCGGCCGCTTCATGGATGGCGACAGCGCGAGCCGGGAAGCCGGATCCGGCCTTTGGCTTTGGCCAGCTTGCCATTATCAACGCGCCGGCGTCAGGCACCTTGTCGAGATTGGCCAGGAGCTCGATCTGCCAGCAGTCGCGGGACAGCACATAGTATTCCAGGCTTGCGTCACCCGCGGAAGTGGCGCGGCCGGGATCGGTGTCCATGCCCTCGTGCCCGATGGCAGCGACACCGCGGCGTTCCAAAAGTTCCTCCAGCACCGGCTTCGACCAGCCCGGCGCATGCGAGATACCGTCGGCCGACTTGTTCTGAAACGCCACGGGGTCTGGCCAGCGCGGCCACCACCCGGTGCGAAGCGCGACAAAACACTTTTCCGGGATACGGCCGTTCCGTGTCTCCCAGGCGGAAATGTCGTCGAGCGTCGGCGTCGCGTCGGGATCGGCGGCGACCCTGTCGCTGATGTCGAGGATGACCAACGGCAGAAGCATCTCCGCCACCGACAGTTGGTCGATCGAGCGGCCGCCGTCGATGAAGTGCACCGGCGGATCGACATGGGTGCCCCACTGTCCGACGAAGGCGTAGTGGTGGACCTGGAAGGCGTCGCCCTTCGAAAAATCGAGCAACGCACGGCGCTCCTCGTCCGGGAAGGCCGGGAAGTGCGGCTGGCCCGGATGAAACGCATGCGTCAGGTCGGTGAAGGTCGCGGCGGAGAGCCGCGACCTGTAGATGTCCCAAAGGGAACCCGGAGTGGACAAGATCACGGCTCCGCGACGAAGGTCGGTGCCGCTTCACTTGCAAGGACAAGCTTGCCGTCCTTGACACCGATGACCGAGACCGATTTGTCCGGCACCGAAATGCCCGGGCGGTAGGTGATCGTTCCGGTCACGCCGTCGAGCCCGGACGTAGCGGCCAGCGCGTCACGGATCTTGGCCGGATCCGGCGCACCGGCACGCTTGATCGCGTCGGTCATCAGCTTGACCGAATCGTAGCCGAGCGCAGCGAACGCGTTCTCCGGGGCATTGCCGGCCGACTTGGTGTAGGCGTCGATGAAGGCCTGCACCTTCGGGGTGGCGCCCTCACCGATATAGGCATGGGTGGTGAAGTAGGTGTCCTTGGCCGCGTCGCCGCCGACCTGGATCAGCAAGGGCGTGTCGTAACCGTCGCCGCCGACCACCGGCAGGTTGATGCCGGCCTGGCGCATCTGCTTCAAGATCAGGCCGATTTCCTCGGCATTCGACGAGGCATAGACGAAGTCGGGCTGCGGTGACAGCGCCTTCAGTTTGGCGATCTGCGCGGTAAAGGTCTTGTCGCCGATCTTGTAGGTGTCGCGCTCCAAGATCTTGCCCCCGCCATGCTCGTAGGCGGTGACGAAGTAGTCCGACAGCAGCGTTGTGTATTCGGTGCCGATGTCGGTCAGCAGGTAGGCGGTCTTGCCGTTCAGCTTGTTCAGCGCAAATTCCGCGCCAACCGCAGCCTGAACGTTGTCGCCGAAGGCGGCGAGGAAGATCTCGTTGCCGAGCTGGCTCGGCAATTTCGGCGAGGTCGCGCCGGGCGTGATGAACGGGATCTGCGCCTTCTGGACCTGCGGTCCGATGGCCAGCACCGAATCGGAATCGGCGAAGCCGATGATGCCGACGACCTTGTCGCTGTCGATCAACTGGCTGGCGACGGTCGAGATCGTCGTCGAATCGCTCTTGGAGTCGTAGATCACCAGTTCTATCTGTTGGCCGAGCACGCCGCCGGCGGCGTTGATTTCGCTTGCCGCCAGCTTGGCGCCATTCAGCATCGGACCGTCGAGCGAGGCCTGAATGCCGGTCAGGTTTGCCGGATAGCCGATCTTGATCGTGTCGGCAGCAAGTGCCGTGCTGGCCGAGGCAAGCGCGAAGAATGCGCCCAGTCCTAGGCCGATGGTGTCGCGTCGAGTGAGTTTGATCATCGTTTTCGTTCCTCTGTCTGGTTCACCGTTGCCGATCTTTGGGTTAATCCGAACGTAAGTTCCCGGTCCCCCATGATCCCCTTCGGCCGGAAGATCATGACTAGAATGAAGATGAAGCCAAGCACGATCTGGCTGGCGCCAAACAGGGCCGGCACCGCGAAATCGCCGATCGTGAAGCCGCGTTCGACCGAGCGCAGGACCTCCGACAACAGCGAAACGCAGATGACGCCAACCACCGCGCCGGTCAGGGAGCCCATGCCGCCTAGCACCAGCATTGTGATCAGGCTCATGGTCAGCGCGAAGTAGAAGGTGTTCGGCGAAAACGAGCCGAGATAATGTGCGTAGAGCGACCCGCCGACGCCTGAGAAGAACGCGCCGATGACGAAGGCGATCAGTCTGGTCCGCAACACGCCGATGCCGACAGCGCTGGCCGCGATTGTGTCGTCGCGCACCGCCTTCATGGCGCGCCCGAAAGGCGAATAGACCAGGCGCGCCAGAACGAACACCGTGATGGCGAGCCAACCCATCACCCAGGGCAACGTCGTCTCCAGCGGCACACCGGTGAAAGTGCGGGCGCCTCGGGTGAAATCCGACGCATTGATCAGCACCACGTTGACGATAATCAAGAATCCCATCGTCGCCACCGAAACGAAATAGCCCGACAGGCGCATCAAGGGATAACCGACGACCACGGCAAGCAGCGCCGTCAGAAGACCTGCCACCAGCGTCGCCGGCAGGAAGGGGAGGCTGAAAGCATGCAGAAACGCCGGCAGATGCGGCAGCAGTGCCATCTTCTGCTGTACGGGAATCGACAGTATCCCCGATATATACGCGCCGGCGCCGATGAAGCCGACATGACCGAGCGAAAACACGCCCGTAAAACCGTTGCTCAGCGACAGCGCCAGCACCAGGATTGCATTCAGCGCGATCAGCAGGATAATCCGGACGAAATAGTCGCTCAGCACGTGCGGTGCACCGAAAGCGACAGCTGCTCCCGCCACCAGGGCGACGAGGACGAGGAGTGTGATCCGCGCTTCCCGGCTCACAGCTTTATCTCCCGGTTTGGCTGGAGCAGCCCGCCCGGGCGCACCAGGAGAAAGGCGATCAGCACGGCGAAGACGATTGCGTCGCGATAGGACGAGACGCTGCTCGGCAGGAATGCGACGATGAATATCTCCAGCGCGCCCAATATGTAGCCGCCCACCAGGGCGCCCGCGATCGACCCGAAGCCGCCGATGATCGCCGCCACGAAAGCCTTCAGGAGCGGCGTGAAGCCCATCTGCGGCTGCACCACGCCGGCCTGTGCCGCCCACAAAATGCCGGCAAGGCCGGCATAGGCGGATGCGACGATGAAGGCGACGATGATCAGCCGGTTGACGTTCAGACCGACAAGGTGTGCCGCCGACATGTCCTCGGCTGCGGCGCGCATGCCGAGCCCGGTCGTGGTGCGCGTGATGAACCAGCCGAGGAGCAGCAGCGACACGAAGGTCAGCGCGATGGTCAGGAGATTGATGCTGGTGAAGGTGATGGCGCCGTTCGACATTTCCCAGGAGGTGTTGAGAATATCGGGGAGTGGAAAATTGCGCGGCGAGGAGGTGAACACCAGGATGCCGACGTTCTCGATGATGTAGGTGACGGCGAGGCTGGTGAGCAGTCGCGCAACGTCGGGCGCGTCGCGGATCGGACGATAGGCGATGCGTTCGATGAGGAGGCCCGCGACGGCCGCCGCGGCGATGCCGCAGATCACGGCGACAGGGAACGGAACGCCGATCCCCGCCAGCAGAGCTACCCCGAATGCGCCTACCATCATGACGTCGCCATGCGCGAAATTGGTGAGCTTGAGGACGCCGAAGACGATCGACAGGCCGACCGCCACCAGCGCGTAGAGGCTGCCGAGGCTCACCGCGTTGACGATCTGCTGCAGGATATAGTCCAGCTGGGTCATATTGCCGCCCCGAGATATGCCTGGGCCACGCGTTCGCTGTCGCGCAGTTCCGCGGACCGGCCCGACAGCGCCACCTGACCCGTGCGCAGCACATAGGCGCGGTCGGCGAGGTCCAGCGCGAGCGTGATGTTCTGTTCCACCAGCAGCATCGTCATGCCCTGGCGCTTCAGTTCGGCAAGCGCGCTGAAGATGTGGCGCACCAGCAGCGGCGCAACGCCGAGCGAAGGCTCGTCGAGCAGCAGCAGGCGCGGCGCCGCCATCAGCGCGCGCGCCAGAGCAAGCTGCTGCTGTTCGCCGCCCGACAGCGTGCCGGCCAGTTGCTTCAGCCGCTGCTTGAGAATCGGGAACAGCATGAACATGCGCTCGCTATCTCTGACGACGGCCTCCTTGTCGGTGCGGGTGCAGGCGCCGAGCCGCAGATTGTCGGCCACCGTCAGGCCGCCGAACAGGCGCCTGCCCTCCGGGCTCTGCGCGATGCCCAGAGTTACGATACGCGACGGAGCGATACCTCCGATCGGCTTGCCATCGAAGATGATCTTGCCGCCGCGCGGCCGCGACAGGCCGGAAATGGTGCGCAAGGTCGTGCTCTTGCCGGCGCCGTTGGCCCCCACCAACGCCACCACCTCGCCGGTATGGACGTCGAGCGAAATGCCCTTCAACGCACGCACCGCGCCGAAATTGACCTCGAGGTTCTCGACGCTGAGCAGAACGGGGCTAGGCGTGGCCAAGATACGCCTCCCGCACTTTCGGGTGTTCGCGTACCTGCTCCGGTGTTCCGACGCAGATCACCTCGCCGGTCGCCAGCACCTGGATGCGTTCGCACAGCGCCATGATCAGGTCCATGTCGTGCTCGACAACGACCACCGTTACGCCGTAGCGGTCACGGATCGTCCGAATCAGCGCCGCCAGCACCTTGGTCTCGTTGGAATCAAGCCCGGCTGCGGGCTCATCGAGCAGCAGCAGCTGCGGGCTGGTCGCCAACGCACGCGCAATCTCCAGCCGCCGCTGATCGCCGTAGGGAAGATCCGCGGCGACCCTGCCGGCCTGATCTGTCAGGCCCATGAGGTCGAGGAGTTCGTCGGCCTGCTGCCGCGTCGCGGCCACCCGCTCGCGATAGCGCCGACCGCGCAGCACGGTATCGGCGGGCCCGACGGGATGGCGCAGCTGCGCCGCCGTCAGCACGTTCTGTGCGACACTGAGGCTGCCGAATAGGCGAGAACCCTGGAAGGTGCGGGCGATGCCCATCGCGACGATCTGCGATGTGCGCAGGCCGACGATCGAACGGCCCTCCATCTCGATGCTACCGGAATTCGGCTGGGAGAAGCCGGTGATCAGGTTGAAAAGCGTGCTCTTGCCCGAGCCATTCGGCCCGATTACCCCAACGATTTCACCTTCGTGCAGCTCGATGGAATGATCCCGCAGGGCAACCAGCCCTCGAAAGGCTTTTGTCAGCCCAACCGTCTTCAACAGCACTCGACTCGACTGTCTATCCACGCGCCGGTTTGCCCCTGTCCGCCCTCGCCGCCCCGTTCGGCCCGGTCAAGCATCAAATGGACAATTCGAACGGCAAGATGTCAAGGCCTATTCCTAGCAGGAAAGCTATATGCCTGCCTCGGCTCGACCGTTGCCGCGACAGCACCGGCATCGATGCAGCGCTGCGCTCCCGCACTGGGTTTCCTGGCTTGCAGTCCAGCGCCGGCGCTCGCTTCCCGACCCTCCGCGCATACTGCGCAGGCGGAAGGCACGCGACGAAAAAGATCAGCGCGACCGGCCCTTAAACCTTGGTCCTCGGACCGCGCTTCAGCTAGCTTGTTATCTGTTCGGCGACAGCTTCTTCGAGGCCGGCTGCGGCCTGGGCGGCGAGACCGCGCGCCGCCGCCTGTGAATCGTAAAACTCCTCGAGCGCATGAACCCTGCCCCACCGTAGCGTGAACACGTGGAGACCATGGTTGACGTAGGACGTATCGCCGTTGAGCAGGGTTGCGGTGCCATCCCACTGGGCAAACACGGTGGTATGCCACGGCCAGCCCTTCACCCAGACGTGGTTGACCGTGAGATGGAGAGTGGGCAGAACACGGCCGAGGCGCTCGAACCACCGGCGCAGGGCTTGCTTGTCGTGGCGCTCCCCACCAAGCGCGTGGGCGCCACCAACCCGGTGATGGACATGCGGCGCGATGGCCTTCACCGCCGCGTCCCAGCGATGGTTGTTGACGTCGTCGAAGCTCTGCCGGATCGATTTCTCGACAAAATAGCTGTAAAGCATGTGACCTCTCCAGGCTCATTGGGATGGCGTGATCGGACGCGAGAGCCCCGGCCAGCATCGCGCGGCCGCGGCCTGCGCGCCAGGTCAGGGCGTTGTCGCATCGGCTCGCAGGGATGTGCCGGTCCCGGTCGAGACCGTCACTTCCTTACCGGACCTTGAGAACGCGTAGAGCGAGCCCGGGTGGCCCGGTATGGAAAACGCCACGGCGTCACTGTTGGCGAGGCCCATGACGAACCGCAGCGGATCACCCCCGGTCTTCGGTGCGAAAGTGGCGGTGACCTCAAGCAGGTCGCCGCGCGGAACGTAGTAGGCCACCATGTCCAGGTGTCCCTGGTGCAGGCTGCCACCTTCGATCGGGCGTCCGATGGTGGCTTCCTCGGCGAGAGCCGGGGTTGCAAGAAACAGCGCCGCCAGGAGCGAGGCGCTCAGGGTTTTGCGGATCATCTCATTTGTCCTTTTTTAGATTGCGTTCACCCTCTATATAGAGTATAGATTACGAATGCAATCTAAAAAAGGAGATGACGATGCGTGTGAGTCGCACTCAGGCCGCGGAAAACCGCGAGACCGTGATCAATGTGGCAAGCCGGCTTTTTCGGGAGCGCGGCTTTGACGGCATCGGCCTCAAGGATCTGATGAAGGGTGCCGGGCTGACCCAGGGTGCCTTTTACAAGCAATTCGAGTCAAAGGACGATCTGGCGGCGCTGGCGTCCAGGCGGGCGATGGAAAGCGCCACCCACAAATGGTCGGCCGCGACCGCAGCACATCCTGGGAACCCGCTCGACGGGGTGATCTCATTCTACCTCAGCATGGACCATCGCAGGGAAAAGATGGACGGCTGCCCGGTCGTTGCGCTCGGTTCGGATGCAGCCAGGCAGGGTGCCGAGGTGAAGGCGTCATTCGAAGACGGCATCAAGGCGTACCTTGAGATGCTCGGCGGTTGGGTTGGCGAGGGCGACAGCGAAAAGAGCGGAAAAAAGGCAATGGCCGTTCTCTCGACGATGGTCGGCGCGGTCGTGCTCTCGCGGGTCGTCAACGATCCCGACCTTGCGCGGGCTTTTCTGGATGCGGCGGCCGATCAGGTTCGCGAAGCAGTCGCCACTTGAACGGCGCGAGCAGCGCCGCCGGCACACCAAGGACAGGAGAGCAGATGCAACGGATTGTCGTCACGGGCATGGGAGCGGTCACGCCCCTGGCCGCCAATGTCGAAGCGTCCTGGTCACGCCTGCTTGCCGGCCGGTCCGGCGTTCGCAGGCTTCCGGACGATGTGGTGGGAGAGCTGCCGGTCAAGATTGGCGGCGTGGTTCCCTCCCTGGGCGAAGATCCGGAGACTGGTTTCGATGCCGATGCCGTCCTATCCGCGAAGGATCAGCGCAAGGTGGACCGGTTCATTCTCTTCGCGTTGGCGGCGGCGGAAGAGGCGCTTGCGCAGGCGCAATGGAAGCCTGCCCTGGAAACGGAGCGCCTGCGCACGGCCACGATCATCGCTTCAGGAATCGGCGGGTTCCCCGCCATCACCGAGGCGGTGCGCACGGTGGACCTGCGTGGCGCCCGCCGCCTGTCTCCCTTTACGGTGCCGTCCTTCCTGGTGAACCTCGCGGCGGGCCACATCTCGATCCGTCATGGTTTCAAAGGTCCACTCGGCGCACCGGTGACGGCATGCGCGGCGGGCATCCAGGCGATCGGCGACGCCGCCCGCCTGATCCGCGCCAACGAAGCCGACATCGCCGTGTGTGGCGGAACGGAAGCGTGCATCAACACCGTCAGTCTCGGCGGGTTCGCCGCGGCTCGCTCTCTTTCCACCGGCTTTAATTGGGCACCCGCTCAAGCCTCGCGCCCTTTCGACACATCGCGGGATGGCTTCGTCATGGGCGAAGGAGCCGGCGTGCTGGTCATCGAGGCGTTGAGCCACGCGTTGGCGCGCGGCGCAAAGCCGTTGGCTGAGCTCGTCGGCTACGGCACGACCGCGGATGCCCACCACGTCACCTCCGGGCCGGAGGACGGCGACGGCGCGCGCCGGGCCATGCAGATCGCGATTGCCCAGGCAGGGATTTCGCCACGCGAGGTTCGTCATCTCAATGCGCATGCGACCTCCACGTCAGTCGGCGACCTGGGTGAGATCGAAGCGATCAAGAGCGTGTTCGGGCGCGATTTCGCGATAGCTGTCAGTGCGACGAAATCGGCGACCGGACATTTGCTCGGAGCGGCCGGCGGGCTTGGTGCGATCTTCGCAATCCTGGCGCTCAGGGATCAGATTGCTCCGCCAACCCTCAACCTGGGCGAGGCCGATCCGGCCGGCGACGGCATCGACTTCGTCGCAAACGCGCCCCGGCCGATGGAGATGGAGTACGCGATCTCCAATGGCTTCGGCTTTGGCGGCGTGAATGCCAGCGCCCTGTTCAGACGCTGGAACTAACCGGTAGCCGGACGCAGTCATGACCAACGCCCTTTGCCCCGGCCTCTCATGCTTTTCCCAATCCGATCCAACGCAAAGAAGGACACGATTTCCATGAACAAGACCAATCCCGGCGTCGCCTTGGTGACAGGGGCGTCTTCCGGCATCGGGCGCGCTACCGCCGACGCATTGCTAGGCGCCGGCTTTCGCGTCTTCGGAACCAGCCGTCGCGCGGCCTCCCAGCAATCCGCCGGCGTGACCATGCTGACCTGCGACGTGACCGACGACGCGTCCGTCGCGACAATGGTCGATGACGTTCTGGCCAAGGCCGGACGCGTAGACCTGCTTGTCAACAATGCCGGCATGGGCCTGTTTGGCGGCGCGGAGGAGTCCTCGACCGCCCAGGCCAAGGCGCTGTTCGAAGTGAACGTCTTCGGCGTCTTGCGCGTGACCAACGCGGTGCTGCCGGCAATGCGACGCCAAGGGAAGGGCAGAATCGTGAATTTGAGTTCAGTGCAGGGGTTCATCCCCGCTCCCTATTTCGCGCTTTACTCAGCGACCAAACATGCCATCGAGGGTTATTCGGAGTCGCTCGATCACGAATTGCGCCCGTTCGGCATCCGCGTTTCGCTGGTGGAGCCCGCCTATACCCGCACATCATTCGAGGACAATCTTGCCGCTCCCGACCAATCGCTCGAGATCTATGACTCCGCGCGTGCCGGCATGACCACATCAGTGCGGAAGGCGATGGAAAAAGGGGATGCGCCCGAAGTGGTCGCCAAGACCGTTTTGGCCGCTGCAACCGATCCCGCTCCGAAGAAACGCTATGCGGCGGGAAAAATGGCGCGCCAGGTCAGTTTCCTGCGCCGTTTCGTCCCCGCGTCCGCATTTGACAAGAGCCTGCGCAAGCAGCTTGGGCTGCCGGCCTGAAATCGAGCGCTAACCGCAAGGACATCTGCCTTGGCGCGTCAGCGGGCAGCCGCCTGTTTCTCGAGCCTGCGGGCGTATTGCGTCAGCGGAAAGCACATGACGAAGAAGATCAGAGCCACCAGCCCGTAGACCTTGAACGGTTCGAAGGTCGCATTGTTGATGGCGTTAGAGGTCCGCACCAGTTCCTCGAAGCCGATGATCGAGGTCAGCGCGGTCGATTTGATCAGCTGAACCAGGAAGCCGACGGTGGGTGCGCGGGTGATCGAAAAGGCCTGCGGCAGGATGATCAGCCTCAGCTCCTGCAGATAGTGCAGGCCAAGGCTGGCGCCGGCGTCCCATTGGCCGAGGGGTAGCGCCGCGACGCCCGAGCGCCAGATCTCGGCGAGATAGGCGCTGGCGAAGAAGGTGAGGCCGAGCGCCGCCGCCGTCCACGGTTCGATGCGCAGGCCGAGCATCGGCAGGCCGAAGAACATCAGGAACAGCTGCATCAAGAGCGGCGTTCCCTGGAACAGGGCGATGTAGCCGGAAGCAACACGCCTGCTCCACTTGTTCTTGGCGATCCTGAAGAACAGCACGACCAGGCCGACGATGCCGCCGCCGATGAAGGCGGCCAGCGATAGCAGCACCGTCCAGCGGGCAGCGAGCAGCAGGTTGCGCACGATGTCCCAGAAGGTGAACTCGATCATGACACGCCGGCTCCGAGCGCACGGCGCCCGCCTGACACCAGCAGCCGGCGCAAGGCCATCGACAGAGCGAGATAGACCAGCGTCACGACGAAATAGGTCTCGAAAGAGCGGAAGGTGCGTGCCTGCAGCATGTCGGCCTCGTAGGTCAGCTCGCGCACGGCGATCTGCGACACCACGGCCGACTCCAGCATCATGATGACGATCTGGCTGGTCAGCGCGGGATAGATGATCTTGAGTGCCTGCGGCAGCACGATCTTGATGAAGACCTGGCGTGGCCGCAAGCCCAATGCGAGCGCTGCTTCCGTCTGCCCGCCAGGCACGGCGTCAAGCCCGGCGCCGACGATCTCGATGGTGTAGGCCGCCATGTTGAGCGTCATTGCCAGCATGGCGGCCAGGAGCGGGTCGAGCCGGATGCCGAGGCTGGGCAGCCCGAAGAAGATGAAAAACAGCTGCACCAGGAACGGCGTGTTGCGCATCACCTCGACGTAACAGGCGATTGCCCGCTTGAGCAGAACCGGGCCGTTTCGTCGCCCCGCGGCACCCAGGATGCTGAGCAGCGTTCCGGCAAGCGTGGTCACGGCGATCAGCAGGATCGTCGTGGCCGCGCCGTGCGCGATGTCGCCCAGAGCATCCGGGAGCCAGGCAAAGGCCACGGAAACTCAATCCTTGAGGTTTTCGGGATTGAGCGGCGTCTTCAGCCAGGCTTTCGAGCTTTCGTCCAGCTTGCCGTCGGCCAGCATCTTGGCGACCGCATCGTTGACGGCCTTCTTCAGGCCGTCCTCGTTCTTGTTGAGGCCGATATGCGAAGGCGAGGTCAGAAGCTGGAACTTCTGCTCCGGCTTCAGCGCATCCTGCTTGGCCAGCACCTGCGCGCCGACATCGTTGCCGACGACCATCAGCTGCGTCTGGCCGGAGATGAAGGCCTGGATCACCGAATTGTAGTTGTCGAAGCGCTTGATGTCGGCCGACGCCGGTGCTGCCTCGGTGAGCGAGGTGTCTTCCAGCGTGCCACGATTGACGGCGATCGACTTGTCGGCGAGGTCTTCCTTGCCCTTGACCGTCAGTGCCGCCGGACCGATCACGGCGATGTAGTAGGGCGCGTAGGCGGCGGCGAAGTCGATGACCTGTTCGCGTTCCTTCGAGTAGCCGACGCTCATCAGGATGTCGACGCGCTTGTCGTTCAGATACGGGATGC
Organism: Mesorhizobium sp. M0848; assembly: GCF_040319805.1. NCBI lineage: Bacteria > Pseudomonadati > Pseudomonadota > Alphaproteobacteria > Hyphomicrobiales > Phyllobacteriaceae > Mesorhizobium > Mesorhizobium sp. M0848. The sequence goes on from NZ_JAMYOM010000006.1 coordinate 155,196, forward strand.
GGTTCTGGCCGGTGACGGCGACGGGATTGAGCTTCACCTTGAGCGTGTCGGCAATGTATTGCGCGACGTCCATGTCATAGCCCTTGAGGCTCATATCGGCGCTGGCCGAGGAGAAGGGCGGAAAGTCGGCGAAGACGCCGACATTGATGGTGCCGGCCTTGGTGATGTCCGCCAGCGCATCGGCGCTTGCGGCTTGTGTGGCGAAGCCGAAACCGGCGGTGCCAAGCATCAGCACGGCGGTGATGGAGGCAAATGTCTTGCGGATTGTCATTGTTATTCCCCTGTCTGGACGCTTTGTTTGACACGACCGCCGGCTCCAGCGCGGCGGCCGCCTTTGCTTTTCTGAAAGTCAGGCGCCCTTGCCTGTGATCGCCGGACTGAACACCATCAGGCTCAGGATCTCGAACAGTACCTGTGCCGCGGCGTGCGCCGTGTTGGTGGTCGAGTCGTATTGCGGCGCCACCTCGACGACGTCGCCGCCGACGATGTTGAGACCCTTGAGGCCGCGCAGCAGTTCGAGCACCTCGCGTGTCGTCAGCCCGCCGACTTCCGGCGTGCCGGTGCCGGGCGCGAAGGCCGGATCGACGCTGTCGATGTCGAAGGAGACATAGGTCGGGCCGTCGCCGACTATTCTGCGCGCCTTCTCGATGATGGCCGGAATGCCGATACCGGTCACCTCCTCGGCATGCACCACGGTCATGCCGGACTCGTAGGTGAATTCCCACAGATATTCGGCCGAGCCGCGGATGCCGATCTGGATCGTGCGCGTCGGGTCGAGCACGCCGTCAAGCACCGCGTTGCGGAACGGGCCGCCATGGTGGAACTTGGTCATGTCGAACAGGCCACTGGTGTCGCAGTGGGCGTCGATATGGATCAACCCGACCGGAGCTTTCTTGCCGACGGCCTTTAGGATCGGGTGGCTGATCGAATGGTCGCCGCCGATCGAAAGCGGGATGACGCCGGCATCGACGATCTGGTTGGTGCGGCGCTCGATATCCTCATGACTGGTCTCAAGCCGGTAGCGGCTGCGAAACGGCGTGTCGCCGATGTCGGCGACCCGGAGCTCATGTGTGGGCGCGCATTCCAGCACGTGATTGTAGGGGCCGATGCGCTCGATGGCGCGCAGCGCTCGCGGCCCGAAGCGCGAGCCTGGCCGGTTGGTGACGCCGAGATCCATCGGCACTCCGATCATCGCTACCTGAAGGTCGCCGAAATCCGGATTGTCGGCCGATATTTCCCGGTAGGGCGCGGCGAGGAAGGTCGGGATGCCTGAATAGGGCGCCAGCCGCGTGCCGCTTTTGGAGAAGATCTTGTCGGCGACCTTGCGGAATTTCGGGTCGAACATCTCGCCGCCATGGCTTTCACCATATTTGCGACGCAACGCGTCGAGCTTGCCGCGATCGTATCCCATGTCCGCTCCTCCTGGGCTGATACAGTGCCGACGCGGGTGACGCCTGCGAACCGACCGTCATCCGGCCGGGCCGCTGTCCCGCTGGCTGCCTGCAGATTTCACGTCTTGATGCTGTTCCAGGCCAGTGTCTGGCAGCGGCATTGAAAAATCAATTGATATTGTTAGGGTGCTTTCTGTGAGAAAATCTCACAATAAAGTTGATACCCATGACCAAACGCCTGCCACCGCTTAATCCGCTGCGCGCCTTCGAGGCAACGGCCCGGCATGGCTCGCTGACCAAGGCGGCCAATGAGCTGAATGTCACGCATGGCGCCGTCAGCCACCAGATCAAGGCGCTTGAGCAGTCGCTCAGTGTCAAGCTGTTCGAGCGGGTCGGTCAGCGGGTCAAACTGACACCGCATGGCGCGGAGCTTCTGCCGGCAGTGTCGACCGCCTTCGACGGCATCGCGGCCGCCACCCAGCGCATGACAAGGCCGGCGAGCAGCGGCACACTTTCGGTCTCCTGCGTGCCGGCGCTTCTGTTGTTGTGGATGACACCGCGGCTCGGCAGTTTCATGGCGCAATATCCCGACATAAGGCTGACGCTTATTCCTTCCAACGATCCCAAGGATTTGCGGGCGCCCACCATCGATGTCTGCGTGCATTATGGCGACGGCAGCTGGGCCGATTGCTGGATGCGCAAATGGTCGGGCCTCGAACTGTTTCCCGTGGTCAGCCCGACACTGATCAACAACCGGCCGATCCGCAGCGTCAGGGATCTCGCTGACCATGTCTTCCTGCATGGCGATGACGGCCGCGAATGGCACACCTGGCTGGCGGCGGCCGATGCGCTGGACCTAGAGCGGGGTCGCCGCCATCACCTCGGCGATGCGCGCATGGCGACCGAGGCGGCGGTGCACGGCCATGGCGTGGCGCTGGGCGACTCGGTGACGGCAAGCGCGCTGCTGGCCAGGGGCATGCTGGTCGCGCCGTTCAGCCTGTCGGTGCCGGCGGTCGACGATTTCTATGTCGTCTGCCGCAACGAGATGCGGACGACGCCGATCGTGCAGGTGTTCATCGACTGGCTGTTCGCCGAGAAGGCCGGGGATGACGGGCGCGCCGACGCCCCTGTGGCCGGCCGCATCGTCAGCCGCCGCAAGCGTCCGGCGCTCAGGGTGATGGGCGCCAAATCCGCAGGCTGATGCCAGGCTGCGCGCCGCCGCATGCAGGCAGCTCTTTTTGTCGGGCCAGCCTGAAAGCGGGCAGCGTTCCGGCCGATTCGATGCTATGAGGCCTGTCGCGATTGTGGATGGCAGGCAGCGAAGGCGGTGTTGAAACATGGCTAAGACCGATATTGCGCGGCGCGTCTACAATCACACCTGGAAGCTCGATCCTATCGTGCGCAGCCTGCTCGACACGGATTTCTACAAGCTTTTGATGCTGCAGATGATCTGGGGCATGTATCCCAAGGTCGACACCACCTTCTCGCTGATCAACCGCACGACTTCGGTGCGCCTTGCCGACGAGATCGACGAGAGCGAACTGCGCGAACAGCTCGACCATGCCCGCACGCTGCGCTTCTCCAAGAAGGAGATGATCTGGCTCGGCGGTAACAATTTCTACGGCCGCAAGCAGATCTTCGAGCCGGAATTCCTCGCTTGGCTGGAAGGCTTCCGGCTGCCCGAGTACGAGCTGTCGAAGCGCGACGGGCAGTATGAGCTGACCTTCAGCGGGCCGTGGATGTACACCACGCTGTGGGAGATCCCGGCTCTCGCCATCATCAACGAACTCCGATCCCGCGCGGCCATGCGGGCGTTCGGGCCCTTCGCGCTCGACGTGCTCTATGCCCGCGCCAAATCCAAGATGTGGGCCAAGACCGAGCGGCTGAAGGCGCTGCCCGGCATCCGCATCTCGGACTTCGGTACGCGCCGGCGCCATTCCTTCCTGTGGCAGCGCTGGTGCGTCGAAGCGCTCAAGGAAGGCATCGGCGAGGCGTTCACCGGCACCTCCAACGTACTTCTGGCCATGGACAACGACCTTGAAGCGCTCGGCACCAACGCGCATGAATTGCCGATGGTGTTCGCCGCGCTGGCCAATTCGGAAAAGGAACTGAAACAATCACCCTACAAGGTGCTGCAGGACTGGCAGCGCTACTATGGCGGCAATCTGCTGATCGTGCTGCCCGACGCTTTCGGCACCGCGTCGTTCCTGCGCGACGCGCCGGACTGGGTGGCCGACTGGACGGGCTTTCGCCCCGACAGCGCGCCACCGATCGAAGGCGGCGAAAAAATCCTGTCCTGGTGGCGCGACAAGGGCAAGGATCCCCGCCAGAAACTGCTGATCTTCTCCGACGGGCTCGAGGTCGAAACCATCGAGGAGACCTACCGCCATTTCAAGGGCAAGGTGCGCATGTCCTTCGGCTGGGGCACCAATCTGACCAATGATTTCGAAGGCTGCGCGCCAACGGAAACCAACAGGCTGGACGCGATATCGTTGGTCTGCAAGGTCAAAGAGGCCAATGGCAAGCCGGCGGTCAAGCTTTCCGACAATCCGGCCAAGGCGACGGGTGATGTGAAAGAGATCGAGCGGTATCTCAGGATCTTTGGCGAGAAGGACCGCGTGGAGCAACTGGTCAAGGTGTGAGCGGTGATGGACGACCTTGCATCGCCGGCAAAGATGGAATCTCGGATAGCTTGAGTTCCCGCCCACCCCCCTCTGTCCTGCCGGACATCTCCCCCGCAAGGGGGGAGATTGGCCGCTTCGACCAGTCCGCCTTTTTCTCCGAAGTTGAAGATTGGCGAAAGCCTGGGCGACATCCGATCTCCCCCCTTGCGGGGGAGATGGCCGGTAGGCCAGAGGGGGGTGTGAAGGATCGCGGCGGCGAAGGTTATCGCCTCTTGATCACAAGCTTCATCTGCTTATTCGTATCCCTCCCCACCCCGGCCTTCGCGCACGCCTCCGATCGCGGCCATGTCCTGCTCCTGCCGACCGGCTACTATCTGGTCGGCGGCGCCTTCGCCGTGGCCGTTAGCTTCCTCGTCCTGGCGCTGCTGCCTGCGGATTTGCTCGACCGTTTCTGGCGCCGGCGCCTGCCTTTGTTTGCCCTCAGAGACGCCACCCGCGCCGCCATCAGCCTGCTATCCTTCGCCGGCTTTGCAATTCTCATCGCCGCCGGCCTTTTCGGCAGCCGCGACCCGCTTTCCAACCCTCTGCCTTTGGTGATCTGGACGCTGCTATGGGCCGGCGTCACGTTGCTGCAAGGTGTCTTCGGCGATCTCTGGTCATGGCTGAACCCCTGGTATGGGCCGTGGCGCCTTACCTCGCGCCTGTCGGGCGGAAACAATGAAGGGAGATGGCGTCTCCCGCGATGGATTGGCTGCTGGCCGGCTGTAGTACTGTTCTTCGCCTTTGCCTGGTTGCAACTTGTCGATCCGGCTCCGGATGATCCGGCGCGACTGGCCTTGGCCGCCGGCCTCTACTGGCTGTTCTCTTTCCTTGCCATGCTGGCGTTCGGCTATCGCGGCTGGAGCCGCAGCGGTGAATTCCTGACGGTTTTCTTCTCGATAGTGGCGCGCTTCGCCGTGGTCGAACGCAACCAAGACGGCCGGCTTGCACTTTGCCGGCCCGGCGCCAAGCTGCTGGCCGCGGAGCCCTTGCCGGCCAGCGGCATAGCTTTCCTGCTACTAGCCCTGTCGTCGGTATCCTTCGACGGCCTGTCGAAGACCTTCTTCTGGCTCGGCCTGTTCGGTATCAACCCACTCGAATTTCCCGGCCGCACCGCGCTGATCGGCAGCGGCACTTTCGGGCTGATCCTGACATTCGCGCTGCTGGCCGCGGTGTTCCTGCTTGCCGTCCGGCTCGGCCAGCGTCTTGCCGGCAGCGATCACACTCTCGGCCAGGCCGCAGGCCTGCTGGTGTGGTCGATCGTGCCGATCGCGCTCGCCTATCACGTTGCGCATTATCTGACGGCGCTGCTCGTCGACGGCCAATATGCGCTCGCGGCACTTTCCGATCCGTTCGCGATGGGCTGGAACCTGTTCGACACCGCCGACATGCAGATCGAGACCGGCATCGTTGCGGGGGCGGACTCTGCGTGGTGGCTGTGGAATATCCAGGCCGGCGCCATCATCCTGGGCCATGTGCTCGCCGTCCTCGTCGCTCACGGCTTCGCCTGGCGCCTGCACCCACAGCCCTCCCGCGCGGCACTCAGCCAGCTCCCGCTCACCTTGCTGATGATCGCCTACACCGTCTTCGGCCTCTGGTTGCTTGCCACGCCGACCGCAGGGTGAGAAAAGGCGACCAACATATCTTCGGGGAAAGCCCGCTTGCCACGTCGGGGCTTTGGTGATTTAGTTTGTATACATGCGATTTTTTGCCTCGTTACAGCCAGTCAAAACTCAAGAACAGGGGAACTGCCGTGACTGACAAGAATGGGTTTTTCGATCTCTCCAGATCCACGCTCACCCGCCGCACGGCGCTGAAGGGTCTGGCCGCGGGCGCCGGCCTCGGCCTGGCCCCCGGCTTCGTCCGCTATTCCCAGGCGCAGAGCTCGGCGCCGATCAAGATCGGCTTCCAGTCGCACCGCACCGGCATCGGCGCTGCCTACGGCCGCTGGTACGAGAAGACCACGGCTGCCGCGGTCAAGGCGATCAATGCCGCTGGCGGCATCAACGGCCGCCAGGTCGAGGTGATCATCGAGGACGACGGCACCGATCCCGGCCGTGGCGCCGAGGTGGTCGGCAAGTTCGCCACCCAGCACAAGACCGACATCGTCTTCGGCACGCTGTTCTCGCATGTCGTCATCGGCTCGGCGCCCGCCGCCGGCGAAAACAAGATGCCCTATTTCGTCGTCAGCGAAGGCCATCACGTCGCCTCGACAAAGCTGAACCGCTATGTCTTCCAGCCCGGCATCACCGACGTGAAGAGCCAGATCCAGTCGATGGCGCCGTGGATCGCGGCCAATGCCGGCAAGAAGGTGACGCAGATCTTCCCCGATTTCGCTTTCGGCTACGACCATCGCGACTACCTGCCGCCGGCACTGAAGGCGCAAGGCGCCGAGGTCATCGCGCAGATCGCCATTCCGCCGACGGAATCGTCCTTCACCAAATACTTCCCGCAGATCCCGGCCGAGACCGAGGTGATCTACCACGTCATGGTTGGCCCGGCCGTGCTCACCTTCGTCAAGGAGCTCGGCGAGTTCTACGGCTCCAACCGGCCGCAACTGTTCGGCTTCATCGATTCGCTCGAGGCCACCGACATCAACAGCCCCGGCCTCGAATTCCTCGACGGCAGCCATTTCTGGGAAGGCTCGCCGCGCTATGCGCAGGCCGATGATTCCGAAGCGCAGAAGGCCTACCGCACCGCTGTCGGCATCGACGACAATGGCGCTGCCGTCGGCGATCCCAAGGACGTCTCCACTGCCGCGCACATGTTCGGCTGCTGGGAGACGCTCTACGTCGTCAAGAAAGCGATGGAAGATGCCGGCTACAAGGGCCCGGAAGACCGCGCCAAGCTGGTCGAGGCGACCGAAGCACTGACCGAATTCGCCGAAGGTCCGGAGCATCCGCAGGGGCCGAAAATCTTCAACGGCATGATCCACCAGTGCTTTGGCATCCAGAACATCTCCAAGGTCGAAGGCGGCAAGCTCAAGGTCGTGCACAAGACCAAGATCGAGGACGGGCTTTACGAGGCCGAGGGGGATTATACGACGCAGGCGCTGTGAGGTTAGCTTCAGCAGCGTGAGCGCCAAGGCACCCCCCTCTGTCCTGCCGGACATCTCCCCCGCATGGGGGGAGATCGGCAGTTCGTGCGGCGGCGCCCATCTGCGAGCGTTGATGGTTGGCGAAACCAGTGAGGACATCCAATCTCCCCCCTTGCGGGGGAGATGTCCGGCAGGACAGAGGGGGGTGCCTCGCGCATCCGCCGGTGCGTAGCCGATGCACTTCGGTCCCCACCTTCTCCTCGCCGCCCTCGAAGGCCTCGTCACATCCGCGGTGCTGGCGCTGACCGCGCTCGGGCTGTCCCTGGTGTTCGGCGTCATGCGGGTGGTCAATGTCGCGCATGGCGAGTTCTTCATGCTGGGCGCGGTGCTCGCCTGGGGGATCACCACGGCCATCGGCGGTCACCCTGCGCTCGGCTTCCTGGCGGCGCTGGTCATTGCGCCGCTGATCGTCGGCGCCATTGCGTTGGTCGCCGAACGGCTGGTGCTGCGCCGGCTCAATTACAATCCGGAAGCCACCATCGTCGCCACCATCGGCATGCTCTACATCATCCAGCAATTGGCGCTGACTTTTTACGGCCCGGAGGCGCGGCCGGTGGAGCCGCCGTTCAGCTATCGCATCCTTTTGCCTTGGTTCGGTTACTCCGGCTACAAACTGTCTGTTATCGCCGCTTCCGCGCTGCTGCTCACCGCGACATGGCTGGTGCTGACCCGCACCAGGATCGGCCTCGTCATGCGGGCCACGCAGTATGACAGCGAAACGGCGCAAGCCTTCGGCATCCCTGTCGGCCGTGTCTATGGCGGCGTCTTCGCGCTTGGGGCCATGCTGGCGGCCATTGCCGCGGTGCTGATCGTGCCGATCAGCCAGGCGCATTATCTGATGGGACAGGATCCGCTGCTGCTCTCCTTCATCGTCGTCATCATCGGCAGTCTCGGCTCGCTGCGCGGCACGGTCGTCGCCGCCGTGCTGATCGGCCTCTCCGACGGCATCATCTCGATGTTCTTCTCGCCGACGCTGGCGAAGATCATCGCAACGCTGCTGGTCGCGATGGTGCTGGTGTTCCGCCCGCAAGGCCTGTTCGGGACGGCATCGCGATGAGCGAAGCTTCGCCGGCAAAAGCCTATGCCCTGCATCTCGGCGTCATCGCGCTGCTCTTCGTGCTGAGCTTCGTGCTGCCGGAGTACTATCACGGCCTGCTTGCCCGCATCATGGTGCTGGCGGTCTTTGCCATGGGTTACAACATGCTGTTCGGCTATGTCGGCCTGCTTAGCCTCGGCCACGCCATGTTCTTTGCCGCCGGGCTCTATGGCGCCGGCCTCGCCGTCATCCAGCTTGGCTGGGGCGTACCAGCGGCCTTCCTCTGCGGAATTGCCTGCGGCGCTGTGCTGGCGCTGGTGATCGGCCTGCTGGCGCTACGCACCTCGGGCGTCGCCTTCATGATCGTCACCATGATGTTCGCCCAGGTTTTTTATCTCCTCATTCTTTATTTCGCGACGTGGACTGGCGGCGACCAGGGCATGGTCGTCCCGCAGCCGGCGCGGGTGCTTAGCTTCGGCACGACATCGCTCGAGCTCACCAATCCAACGGTGCGCTACTTGACAGCGCTCGGGCTGTTTTCGACCGTGCTTCTCGTCAAGTTGGCCATGGTCCGCTCCCGCTATGGCCGCGTGCTGGTCGCCATCCGCGAGAACGAGGAGCGGACGAAGATGCTGGGATACGACACTTTCTCCAACAAGCTCGCCGCCGTCGTCATCTCCGGCATCATCTGCGCGGCCTCGGGTGCCGCCTATGCACTGCTGTTCGGCTATGTCGGATCGAGCTTCGCTTCGGTGCAGTATTCGATCCTGCCGCTGCTCTGGGTGCTGCTCGGGGGTGCTGCCACTACACTTGGGCCGCTGATCGGCACGCTGTTCATGTACTATGTCATCGACATCACCAGCGGCTACACCTCCGCCTATCTGCTGATCGTCGGCATCGCGCTCATCCTTTTGGTGCTGTTTTTCCCCAAAGGCATTCTGGGCAGCATCCGCCAGCGCTGGCTTGGGTGGCTGCCATGATGCCGCTTTTGACCACCAAGGGCCTGTCGCGCAACTTTGGCGGCTTGCGCGCCGTCGACAATGTCGATTTCGCGCTGATGCCGGGCGAGATCCGCGCCGTCATCGGCCCCAACGGGGCGGGGAAAACCACCTTCGTCAGCCTTGTCAGCGGCCGCATCCAGCCGTCTGCCGGCATGATCGTCTTCGACGGCGCCGACATCACCAATCTGCCAGCCTATGTCAGGGTGCGCAGGGGCATCGCCTACACCTTCCAGCTCACCAGCGTCTATGCCAACCTGTCCGTTTACGCCAACGTCGCGCTGCCCGCGCAACTGACGCTGCGGCATGGCAGCCATTCCAAGAGCGCGATACAGGCCGCTGTCATGTCAGCACTCGAACGCACCGGCCTAGCCGATCGTGCCCACATGCCGGCCGGCCAATTGTCCTACGGCCATCAGCGCCTGCTGGAAGTGGCGATGGGCCTGGCGCTGAAGCCGCGCCTGCTGATCCTCGACGAACCGACGCAAGGCCTGGCCGACTCTGAGATCGACAATTTCATCACGTTGGCGCGCGAGATCGCCAAAAACGCCACCGTGCTTCTGATCGAGCACAACATGCCCGTGGTCATGCAACTGGCCGACCGCATCACCGTCTTCAACGCCGGCAAGATCCTCGCCGAAGGCACGCCCGAAGCAATCCGCGGGAACGTGGCGGTGCAGGAAGCCTATCTGGGGACCGCCCCATGACCGAGACAAACAAGGCCGAGGCGACGTCTCAAGCACTCACCATCTCGGGGCTCGACTGCTTCTATGGCGAGGTCCAGGTGCTCTATGGCCTCGACCTGGTGCTGAACAAGGGCGAGGTGCTGTGCCTGTTCGGCCGCAACGGCGCCGGCAAGACGACGACGCTCAAAGCCATCATGGGGCTGGTTCCCTCGAGCGCCGGCTCGATCAAACTGGCTGGCCAAGAGTTGACCGGGCTGCCGGCGCATGAGGTGCCCAAGGCCGGCGTCGCCTATGTGCCCCAAGGCAGGCGGCTGTTCGCCGAGATGACGGTGGCGGAGAACATCGAGATCGGGCTGATGGCGCGCGGCAAGGGCAAGGCGGCGCGTGAAAACGTGCTCGACCTCTTTCCGTTGCTGCGCCAGCGGCTGCGGCAACGTTCAGGCACACTGTCCGGCGGCGAGCAGCAGATGCTGGCGATGGCGCGCGCGCTCTGCCTCGAGCCGCAGGTGCTGCTGCTCGACGAGCCGACCGAAGGGCTGATGCCGTCGATGATCGCCAAGATCCGCGAGACGGTGTCGAAGCTGCGCGACATGGGCGTTTCGACCATCCTAGTCGAACAGCGTGTCGATGCGGTGCTTTCTGTCGCCGACCATGTTGCCTTCATCGAAAACGGCCGCAACCGCGAGACGGTCGATGTCGAGGAATTGCGTGCCGACCCGTCGGCGGTGCGCCGTTATGTCGGCGTGGGCTGATCAGCCGAAGAACAGAAAACCCGCACCCAAAAATGTCGGGATCAGTACCAGGCCCGACCATGCCATATAGCCGAAAAAGCCCGGCATCTTGACGCCGCGATGCCTGGCGATGGCGTAGACCATGAAGTTCGGCGCATTGCCGATATAGGTGTTGGCGCCCATGAACACCGCACCGGCCGAGATCGCAGCCAAAGTCGAGGCGAATTCCGTCATCAGGTGCCGGGAGTCGCCGCCGGCAAGCTCGAAGAACACCAGATAGGTCGGCGCATTGTCGAGGAAGGATGACAGCGCCCCAGTCAGCCAGAAATAGGCGAGGTCATTGGGCCCGCCCGAAGGCGAAGTGACGAGGGCGACCAGCGGCGCCAGCGCGCCCTCATGGCCGGCCCTCAGGATAGCGACGACCGGCACGATGCAGATGAAGATGCCGGCAAACAATTTCGCCACCTCCGATATCGGACCCCAGTTGAAGCCGTTGGCTTCGCGGTATTCCTTGCGCGAAATGGCAAGTGAAAAGAGGGCAAGCGCCAGGATGAGAGCGTCGCGCACCAGGTTCTGCAGTTCCAGGCTGACCCCGCACACGGAGAAGCTGACGCCCGGCTTCCAGGTTGCCGACAGCAGGATGGCGCCGATCACGCCCGCCAGCAGCGGAAGGTTGGCCAGGCCGCGCAGACGCACCTTGGTATCCGGTGTCGGATCCTTGATCTTCGGCGCGCCAGCCTCGCGCCGGTGCAGGATGATGTCGATGCCCAGGAAGACGGTCAGCACGGCACCGCCGACGAACAGCGTCTCGCGCCAGAGGTTGGCGGTCGTCCAGAAGAAATCGACGCCTCTGAGGAAGCCGACGAACAGCGGTGGATCGCCCAAGGGCGTCAGCGAGCCACCGATGTTGGAAACGAGGAAGATGAAGAAGATCACGACATGGGCGTTGAACGGACGGTTGTCGTTGGCGCGGATGATCGGCCGGATCAGGATCATCGAGGCACCGGTCGTGCCGATCACCGATGCCAGCAGCGCGCCGACCAGCAGCAGGCCTGCATTCACCAGCGGCGTGCCGTGAATGTTGCCGGCAATGAGAATGCCGCCCGAAATGGTGAACAGCGCAAACAGCAGGATGATGAACGACATGTATTCGGTGAGCAACGCATGCAGCACCGCTTCGGTCGCTGTGGGGACACCGAAGGCAACCGCCAGCGGCAGGACCACCAGAGCGCCCCAAAGGGCCGCGATCTTGCCGTAGTGATGCTCCCAGGCATGAGGAAACAGCAGCGGACCGGTGGCGATCGACAACAACAGCCCGGCAAAGGGCAGCGCCCACCACAGCGACATCGAAGCGCCGGGCAGGCCGTGTTCCTCCGCCGCGAAAGCTTGTGCCGGAAACAGCGTAGCGGCAATTATCGCAGCGCATGCAGCCAACAGGGGAATCGGATATGAAAAAGGCCCCCTCATCCGGCCGCTACGCGGCCACCTGCTCCCCGTTGGGGAGAAGAGACGAGCTTCGGCGCCGGCAGCCTCCTCTCCCCTAGGGGAGAGGTCGGATCGCCCCGAATTGCCCTTCGCAATTCGGCTGGCAATCCGGGTGAGGGGGACCTTCACCGAAGGCGACAATCCTGCCTTTAAACATCGGATCTCTACCTGTTGCCCCACGATCCGTTCAATCCGACAAAGGGTCTTCGAGCGTCACGCCGGCGTCGCGCATGCGCTGCAGCATGGCATGGAGCGAGCCGTTGAGATCGATGCCGCGGCAGGCATCGAGCCGCACTATGGTTTTAAAGCCCTGGCTAACGGCGTCCAGCGCCGAGAAGGCAACGCAGAAATCGGTCGCCAGCCCGACCAGGGTCAGCGTGTCGATGCCGCGCTCCCGGAGGTAGCCGGCAAGGCCGGTCTGTGTCGTGCGATCGTTTTCGAAGAAGGCCGAGTAGCTGTCGATATCAGGCCGGAATCCCTTGCGGATGACGAGTTCGGCCTTGGTCCAGGCGAGGCCGGAATGGAAATCGGAGCCCAGGCTGCCCTGAATGCAATGATCCGGCCACAGCGTCTGCTGGCCGTATGGCATCTCGATCATGGTGAAGGGCTGCGCGCCCGGATGGCTGGAAGCGAAGCTGGAGTGACCGGCGGGATGCCAGTCCTGCGTCAGCACGACATGGTCGGTTCGCCGGATCAGGTCGTTGACCAGCGGCACGATCTCGTCGCCGCCGGCAACCGCCAGCGCGCCGCCGGGACAAAAGTCGTTCTGCAGGTCAATGACGACAAGCGCTTCGTCGGCCATGGGCTTTCCTCTTCCGTATGCAGGCTCCAGTGGAGAATGCCGCTGACGCGACCGGACGCAGAAACTTGACCAGATGGCCGGCGGCGTCAACCTCTCGGGACATAACAAATGCGTGCCGCCGAAGCCGCCGCAAACTCCGGCTTTGACAAATCCTGCGGGCTTGATATCATTTGCATACGAATGAATTTCTCGGCTTGAACGCCGGAAATACCGGATTCGGAAAGTTCCTTTTCTGGAAGGCAAAGCGTGATCCGTTACGCGAAACCCACCTCGGTCGACGAAGCGCTCGCTTTGCTTGGCGAGGGCGCCTGGCGCATCCTTGCCGGCGGCACCGATTTCTATCCGGCACAGGGCAGCAAACCCTTCCGCGACAATGTTCTCGACATTAACGGCCTGGGTTCGCTGCGCGGCATTGCCGAGACGAGCGACCATTTCGTCATCGGCGCGCGCACGACCTGGACCGACATCGTCCGCCACCCCTTGCCGCCGGCCTTCGATGCCTTGAAACAGGCGGCGCGCGAGGTCGGCTCGGTGCAGATCCAGAACGTCGCCTCGGTCGCCGGCAATGTCTGCAACGCGTCGCCGGCCGCCGACGGTGTGCCTGCCCTGCTCGTCCTCGATGCCGAGGTCGAGCTGCGCTCGGTGGCAGCCACGCGGCACCTGCCGCTGCAGGACTTCATTCTCGGCAACCGCCGAACGGCTCTGCTGCCCGGTGAGATGGTCACGGCCATCCGCGTGCCGAGACCCGCTGCTACGGGCATGTCGGCTTTCGTCAAGCTCGGCGCGCGCCGTTATCTCGTCATTTCCATTGCCATGGTGGCGGCACGTCTGGTCGTCGAAAACGGCCTTGTCCGGCAAGCGGCGGTCGCCGCCGGCTCCTGCTCGGTGGTGGCCAGGCGGCTGGCCGGCGTCGAAGCCGCGTTGTGCGGGCTGCCGGCGGATGGCGGACTTGCCTTTGCGGTCCTGTCCGCGCCGATGAGCGAACTGTCGCCGATCGCCGATGTGCGCGGCAGCGCCGAATACCGGCTCGATGCGGTGCGCGAGATTGTTGCCCGCGCCGTGCTCGCGGCTGTGGGCCGGACGACTGGCGAAGAGGTGGCGGCATGAGCCAAATTCAGCCTGACGCGCGTGAAGCCTTGCCCGATCCGAGCAGTGCCCAGCCAGGCTTCGGCGCTGCGCGCGCCGATATCGTCTTCGAGGTCAACGGCGCCGCCGTCTCGGTCAATGTGCCGCCGCTGCGCCGGCTGTCTCTGGTGCTGCGCGACGAACTGGGGCTGACCGGCACCAAGGTCGGCTGCGATGCCGGCGATTGCGGCGCCTGTACGGTGCTGGTCGACGGCGATCCCGTCTGCGCCTGCCTGATGCCGGCGGCTTCCGCTGCCGGCGCATCGGTGACGACAGTCGAAGGGCTTTCCAACGGCCGGCTGTCGGCGTTGCAGGCCTCTTTCCTCGCCTACGGCGCCGCGCAGTGCGGGATCTGCACGCCCGCCCTGTTGGTTGCGGCGACGGCGTTGCTGGAGAAGAAGGCGAGCCCCACCGAGGTCGAGGTACAGGACGCGCTCGGCGGAATTCTGTGCCGCTGCACCGGCTACCGGAAGATCATTGCCGCAGTGATGGATGCCTCCGTGCAGGCAGTAAGCCTGGATTTCCGCTTGCCTCCATCCGGCCACGCGATCGGCTCCTCGCCGATCCGACTCGACGGCGTGCCGAAGGTCACCGGGGCTGAGAAATTCGGCGGCGATTCCTTCCCCGCCGATGCGCTGGCCGTGCTGGTGGTCCGCTCGCCGCATTATCACGCCAGTTTCGCCTTCGGCGACCTCGACGGCTGGGCGAAACAGCATCCTGGCATCGCCGGGGTCTTCACCGCCGCCGACATTCCGGGAAAAAACTGTTTCGGCGCTATCGGCCCATTCGCCGACCAGCCGGCGCTGGCCGTAGGTTTTACTCGTCTTCGCGGCGAGGCGGTGGCGCTGGTCGCCGGCGAGCGCGAGGCGATCCTCGATCTCGACCTGTCGGATTTTCCTATCCGCTGGAGCGAACTGCCGCATTTTCTGCAACCCACTGAGGCGCAGGCTGAGGGTGCTGCGCTGATCCATGAAAGTCGGCCGGCGAACCTGCTCACCTCCGGCCTGGTCGAACGCGGCGACCCCGAGACGGCGCTTGCCGGCGCTGCGTTCACCGTGTCCGGCGCCATCGACACCTCCTATGTCGAGCACGCCTATATCGAACCGGAAGCCGGCTATGCCTATCTGGACGGCGACACGCTGGTGGTCGTCGCCTGCACCCAGGCGCCTTATATGGACCGCGACGAGACGGCGAAGGTGCTCGGCCTAGCCGTCGACAAGGTGCGCATCGTGCCGACCGCGACCGGCGGCGGTTTCGGCTCCAAACTCGACGTTTCGCTGCAGCCGCTGATCGGCCTTGTGGCGATGAAGACGGGGCGGCCGGCGGCACTCGCCTACACCCGCAACGAATCGATGATGTCGACCACCAAGCGCCATCCGGCCGAGATGAAAGCGACTATCGGCACCGATGCCGATGGCCTCGTCACCGGCATGATCTTTGAGGGCGATTTCAACACCGGCGCCTATGCAAGCTGGGGCCCTACCGTGGCCAACCGCGTGCCGGTGCACGCCTCCGGACCCTACGCGACGCCGAACTACCGCGCCGAAGGCCGCGCCATTCACACGCATGGGCCAATTTCCGGTGCCTTCCGCGGCTTCGGCGTCCCGCAAGCGACGATCATGCAGGAGACGCTCTATGACGAGCTGGCCGGCAAGCTCGGCATGGACCGGCTCGACTTCCGCTTAAGGAACTGCCTCCGGAACGGCTCCGAAACGGTTACCGGGCAGCGCCTGGAGTCCGGCGTCGGCATTGCCGAATGCCTCGAATCGCTGCAGCCGCATTGGGTGCGCGCGACGGCTGATGCGGATGCATTCAACCGTGCCAACAGGGATAGAAAGCGCGGCGTTGGCGTCGCGTCCTGCTGGTATGGCTGCGGCAACACCTCGCTGCCCAACCCGTCGACAATCCGGGTCGGCATCGCGGCTGACGGCACGGTCATCCTGCACCAGGGCGCCGTCGATATCGGCCAGGGATCCAACACGGTCATCGCCCAGATATGCGCCGACGCGCTCGGCCTGCCGCTTGAGAAATTCAAGTTGAAGAGCGCCGATACAGCCATCACCCCCGACGCCGGCAAGACCTCGGCCTCGCGCCAGACCTTCGTCACCGGCAAGGCGGCCGAAAAGGCCGGCCGCGCCTTGCGTGAAAAGATCCTGCGCTTTGCCAATGTTTCCGAAAACGCAGCCCTGCAACTCGACGGCCCGGCGATCGTCATCCGCGAAGGCGAAGCTGTCCGCCGCATGGACCTCGCCTCGCTCGACGTGGACGCCGAAGGCTTCGTCTTCCGCGCCGAGGAGACCTACGATCCGCCGACGCTGCCCCTCGACGCCAAGGGCCAGGGCAAACCATACGCCGTTTACGGCTATGGCGCGCAGATCGCCGAACTGGAGGTCGACCTCAAGCTCGGCACGGTGAAGCTGCTGAAAATCACCGCCGCGCACGATGTCGGCAAGGCGATCAACCCGCTGCTGGCCGAGGGCCAGATCGAAGGCGGTATCGCGCAAGGCATCGGCATGGCGCTGATGGAAGAGTACATCCCCGGCCGCACCGAGAATCTGCACGACTATCTCATCCCGACCATTGGCGACGTGCCGCCGGTCGAGACCATTCTCATTGAAGTTCCGGACCCGGAAGGACCCTTCGGTGCCAAGGGTTTGGGCGAGCATGTGCTGATCCCGACGGCACCGGCAATCCTCAATGCCATCCGCCACGCCACCGGCGTCCTGGTCACCAAGATACCGGCGACGCCGACGCGTATCCGCGCTGGCATCCGCGAAAAAGATGGCATCCGCGAAAAGGAGGCACGCCGATGAGCGAGCTTGCCGAACGCTTCGAAACCCATGATCCCGGCGAGAAGCTGGTGGCGGAGAAGATCCGCTGCGATGCCTGTCCGGTGATGTGCTACATCGCGGATGGGCGCACGGGCGCCTGCGACCGCTACGGCAATGTCGGCGGCAGGATCGTGCGGATGGACCCGCTGACGATCCTCGACCATGCGGCCGAGACCGGCGCGGCAATCGTGCCGTTCATTGCCGAAGGCGAGGCCTGGGACGGCGAACTGGTCAACACCGGCCGCCGCTTCGTCACGGCAATCGGCGCCGGCACCACCTATCCCGACTACAAGCCGGCCCCGTTCATCGTCAGCCAGGAAGTCGAAGGCGTCGATCTCGTGACCGTGGTCACCGAAGGCATTTTTTCGTATTGCGGCGTCAAGGTGAAGATCGACACCGACCGTCATATCGGACCCGAAACGGCTGTCGTGCGATCGCAAGGCGAAGCGATCGGCCATGTCACGACGGGAGAATATGGCTCGCAGATGCTGTCGCTGGGCGGTGTGCATCACCTGACCGGCGGCTCCAAGGCCGAGGGCCGCGCCACCTGCGACGCTCTGCTCAATCTGTGCAACCGCAAGCCGGTGGAACTGGCCATCGACGGCGGCGCCACCATAACAGTCGAAGCCGGCAAGGCGCCTGTCATCGACGGCAAGCAGGAACACCGCATGCGCGTCGGCTGCGGCTCGGCGACCATCGGCATGTTCGCCACGCAATGGCGCGGCCTGGTCGACGAGGTGGTGGTGGTCGACGACCACATCACCGGCGTCGTTTCCGAGCACCAGGCCGGCAAGGTGCTGGGCTGGCAGGATACGGGCATCAAGATCATTGGCCGCCGTTCGACGCCGGGCCGCTATTTCAAGGTCTCCGAACCCGGTCTCGGCTGGGGCGGCACCAGCATTTCCGACCCACTGTCGATCCTCGGCGAGTGGAACGCCAAGAAAGGCGCGCGGCCGGGTCTGTCGCTGCTGATGGTGTCGACCACCGGCGAGCAGTTCGCCTATTACGAGCTCGATGACGAGCTGAAACCGGTGCAAAAACCTTTCCCCGAACGGCTGCAAAAGTCGGTCGGCCTGATCGAGGACAATTGCGAGCCGGCTTTGTGCACGGTGCTGTTCATCGGCGGTGCCGGCGGTTCGCTGCGGGCCGGCGTCACCGAAAACCCGGTCAATCTCACCCGCTCGGTTCAGGGCCTGAAGACCTATGTGACGGTCGGCGGCGCGCCGGTCTATGTTTGGCCGGGCGGCGGCATCACGCTGATGGTCGATGTCACACGAGTGCCGGAAGGCGCCTTCGGCTATGTGCCGACGCCGGCGCTGGTGGCCCCGATCGAGTTCACGCTGCGCCGCGACGACTATGTCAGGCTCGGCGGCTACGAGGCCGAGATACGCAGCGTCGAGGACATTGTCGCAAAAGGCGGTGAGTACCTGAATCCGCGCCGCGGCACCGGCGCCGAAGCCAACAATCCATGGCCGCCACTCGCGCAGCTACGTCGTGCCGGCCCGAACGGGGCCGGGTGATGCAAGGTCCGCAAACCCATTGGCTGCAGGACGGCAGGCGGCTGCATCTCAACCACGGGCCGATCGACCTGATCGTCGAGGTTTTTGGTGAGGCGGATGAATGCCGCCGAGCCTATGAACAAGCCGTAGCGCGGTTCCAGACGATCCTGATGGAGCTGGTCGAGGAACTCCCCGAATTGCGGCTGCCGGCGTTTTTCCTGGCGCCGCGCACATTCGCCGGCCCGACGGCGCGCCGCATGGAGGCAGCCGTCATGCCCCTGGCGGAATGCTTCATAACACCGATGGCCGCCGTCGCGGGATCGGTAGCCGACGAAATGCTCGCCGCATTGCTTGAGGGTCGCAAGCTCGATCGCGCCTATGTCAACAACGGTGGCGACTGCGCAATCCATATCGGCAGGGGACAGTCGATGGGATTGGCGGTCGCCGGCACCGGCAACGGCATGGCCGACCGGATCACGATCCGCGCGGAAGATGGCGTTCGTGGCGTTGCCACCAGCGGCTGGCGCGGCCGCTCCTTCTCGCTTGGCATTGCCGACGCCGTCACCGTGCTCGCGCGGACCGGCGCCGAGGCCGATGCGGCGGCGACCCTCATTGCCAACGCAGTGGACCTGCCTGGCAATCCCGCCATCAGACGCATTTCCGCACATGAACTGTCGCCCGACAGCGATCTTGGCTCGCTGCTGGTGACCCAACACGTCGGCACGCTTGCACCTGGCGAAGTGGCGCAGGCGCTGGACAATGGCCTTGCCGTCGCCGAAGATTTTCGCCGGCGCGGCCTCATTGCCGGATCGGCGTTGTTTCTTGGCGGTGAGGCCCGCATCAGTGGCTCGGTTGCGCTTGCCGCGCCCAACAAAAGTTCGAGGGAGGAGGTTGCCCATGCCTGAGTTTCCGATCCGCAAGATCGCGGTGCTGACCGAAGAGATTTTTCACGAGGGCGGGCCGGTGGCCAGGGTGCCGCGCCGCCGCGCCGCCGCCATGGCGCTCGTGAAAAACCCGTTCGCCGGGCGCTATGTCGAGGAGCTGCAGAGCGCCATGGACGATCTCAAGCCGCTCGGCCTGCTGCTCGCCGACCGGCTGATCGCGGCGCTCGGCGGCGACGTCAAGCAGATCGACGGCTACGGCAAGGGCGCCATTGTCGGCACGGCGGGTGAGCTGGAACACGGCGCGCTGTGGCATGTGCCCGGCGGCTACGCCATGCGCGAGCGGCTCGGCGACGCCAAGGCGATCGTGCCATCGGCGAAGAAGGTCGGCGCTTTCGGTTCGAAGCTCGACGTGCCGCTCGGCCACATCAACGCCGCCTATGTGCGCAGCCATTTCGACGCCATGGAAGTCGGCATGTCCGATGGTCCGCGCCCCGACGAGATCCTGTTCTGCCTCGCCATGACCTGCGGCCCGCGCATCCACGATCGCATGGGTGGTCTCGCGGCCGATGACATCAAAGCCTGGGATGGCTTGCGGTGAGCGGCGAGGACAATCTGCTCAAGCTGGTCGAGGTCGAGGCGCCGGACGACCAGGATTACCTCCTGCAGGAGCAGGTCGGCTTCATCCTGCGCAAGGCGCATCAGCGCCATGTCGCGATCTTTGCCGCGCATATCGGCGACCTGACGCCGCCGCAATTCGCGGCGTTGGCCAAGCTGCGTGACGTCGGCGAGACCTCGCAGAACCAGCTCGGCACGCTGATCGCGATGGATGCGGCGACGGTGAAGGGCGTCATCGACCGGCTGAAGGCGCGCGGCCTGGTCGAGCTTTCCAAGCACGAGGTCGACAAAAGACGGCTTCTGGTCAATCTGACCGCGGCAGGCCGCGATGCGATCGAGCGCCTGATCCCGCTGGCGCGCGAGATCACCCAGGAGACGCTGGCGCCGCTCTCCGCCAAGGAGATCGCCACCTTCATGAAGCTGCTGGTGAAGCTGGCTTAGACCGCCGGGCGCCAAAAAGGCACCCGGCAGGAAGCTTGGCTCAGAGGCCGTTGTCCTTCAGCACCTGGGCAGCGTTTTCCTTGGTGATCTTCTCGGTCGGCAGAGTGATGGTCTTTTCGACCTTCTCGCCGTTGAGGAACTTGATCGCCTGGCGCAGGCCTTCGGCGCCGGGAGTGACATAGGTGAAGGTCGCCGTCAGCTCGCCCTTGTTCACCATCTGCACGCCTTCATTGGGCAGGCCGTCGATGCCGATGAACTTGATGTCCTTCTCGCGGCCGACATCCTTGGCGGCGAGATAGGCGCCATAGGCCATCGGGTCGTTGTGGCCGTAAACGAGATCGATCTTCTCGTTGCTCTTCAGCGCGTTGGCCATCAGATTGTAGGCCTGGTCCTGCTTCCAGTCGCCCGATTGCTGGTCGAGCAGATATTTGATGCCCGGTTCCTTGTCGGTGAATTCATGGAAACCGTCATGGCGGTCATGCGCCGGCTGGGTGCCCATGCCGCCCCAGATCTCGACGACGTTGCCTGCAGCCTTGCCCTTGCCGCCAAGCAGTTCGACGGCATATTCGCCGGCCGCGCGACCGATCAGCGCGTTGTCGCCGCCGACGAACTGCGTGTAGTCCTTGGTGTCGACATTGCGGTCGAGCACGAAGACCGGGATCTTGGCGTCGATCGCCTGCTGCACGACGCCGGTCAAGCCGGCAGATTCCTTCGGTGACACCAACAGCGCATCGACCTCCTGGCGGATCAGGTTCTCGACATCGGCGACCTGCTTTTCGGTCTTGTCCTCGCCGTCGGTGATGATCAGTTCGACCTCGGGATGCTTGGCGGCTTCGGCCAGGATGTCCTTGTTGAACTGCGCGCGCCAGGGCTCGATGGTCGTCACCTGCGAGAAGCCGATCTTCCACTTCTTGTCCTGGGCGAAGGCATTGCCGGTGGTCAGAAGCGCGGTGGTGGTCAGCAGCGCCGCGGTCAGGGCGGCAAGCTTCAGCATGTCACGTCGTTTCATTTTTTGTTTCCTCCGAGATTGAGAGACGGTGTCTCTTGCGACGGCCGCTTTGCCGCGGCCGTTTCCTTGTGCGCCGATTGCCCGCCGGGCAGGCGCAGATAGGCCAGGAGATCACCGGCATTGCGCTCCTGCACGAGCACGGTGCCGATGATGATCATCCCCTTCAGCACCAGCTGAAGGTTCGAATTGATGTTGTGGAGCTGCAGGATGTTGGAGAGCAGGCCGAAGATCAGCACGCCGCAGAACGTGCCGGTGAGACTGCCGCGGCCGCCCATCAGGCTGGTGCCGCCGATGACCACGGCGGCGATGGCATCGAGCTCCAGCCCGGCGCCGGCATCCGGCTTGCCTTGCCGGTACTGCGCGACATAGAGCACGGCGGCGATGCCGGCGAGCAGCCCGGAGACAGCATAGGTAGCGATCTTGACGCGGCCGGCGGCGATGCCGGAGAGGCGCGCCGCCTCCTCGTTGCCGCCGATGGCGTAGACATAGCGGCCGAACGGCGTGAAGCGCAGCACCGCGCCATAGATCAGGATGGCGCCGAGGAAGAACAGGCCCGGCATCGGGATGATGCCGAACACCAGCGAGCGCAGGATCTCGAAATCGGCGGTCGCGTTGGAGCCGGTATAGACCGGCAGCACCGCATTGTTCTGGCCGGCGGTCAGCCGGGCGATGCCGAGCGCCGTCACCATCATCGCCAAGGTGACGATGAAGGGTTGCAGCCGCCCGGCAACGATGATGAAGCCGTTGAGCGCGCCGAACAGCAAGCCGACGCATGGCGCCACCAGCAGCACGCCGAGCACGCCGAATTTCGGCTCGATCTGCGGCAGCAGAAACCACAGCGACAGGCAGCACAGGACCACGCCGACGGCGGCGGGCGTGACCAGGCCGCGAATCCCGTCCAACTTGATCTCACGGAGGAGGTCGGCGCCGGCACGGGATTTTGCCAGGTTCTGGAAAATGAAGCGGGTGACGACGAAACCGAGGCAAAGCGCCACCAAAGCGACGGTCGGCACGCCCAGCACGACGCCTGGTGTCACGCCTGGAACCGTCAGCAGCATGGCGCAGACCACCGAGCAGATAGCCATCAGCGAGCCGACGGAGAGATCGATGCCGCCGGTGATGATCACAGCCGTCATGCCGGTGGCGATCAGGCCGGTGGTCGACACCTGGCGCAGCACATCGAGCAGATTGCCGTAGGAGAGGAAGATGTTGTTGCCCTTCGAGCTCATCGGCGAGCCGAGCACGCCGATCAGGAAGATGGCGATCAGGCCCCAATAGAGCTTGGTTCGGGACAGGAGTTTCAGGGCAGTCATGCGGCTGGTCTCGATATGGTCCGACGCGGGGCGGCGAGGCGCATGATGGCCTCCTCACTGGCCGCGTCGCGGGAAAGAATGCCTGTCTGGCGGCCATCGGCCATCACCAGGATGCGGTCGGAGAGGTGCAGCAGCTCCGGCAGTTCGGAGCTGATGACGGCGATGGCGAGGCCGTCGCGCGCCAGCCTGAAGATCAGGTCGTAGATCTCGCGCTTGGCGCCGACATCGATGCCGCGCGTCGGCTCGTCGAGCAGCAGCACCCTTGGCCTGGTTGCCAGCCACTTGCCGATGACGACCTTCTGCTGGTTGCCGCCCGACAACGTACCGGCGGGCTGATCGATGTCCCGGCAGCGGATGCCGAGGGCCTCGACCGCCTGCCGCGCCAGCCCCTGCTCGCCGGCCAGCGAGCGGATGCCGAAGCGGGCCAGCGAGCCGACCAGCGGCAGCGCGACATTGTCCGCGATCGAAGCCTGCAGATGCAACCCTTGCGTCTTGCGATCCTCGGTCACCAGCGCGATGCCCAGCCGCCTTGCATCGCGCGGCGAACGGATATCCATGCGCTGGCCGTCGATACGGATTTCGCCGCCGGTGCGGCCATCGCTCGAACCGAAGATCGCTTCCAGGATCTCGGTGCGGCCCGAACCCAGCAGCCCGCCAATGCCAAGGATTTCTCCAGCGGCAAGATCGAAGCCGACGCCGTCGATCACCGTGCGCCAGCCATGCGCATCGGGCTTCGACAGCGACAGGTTTTCGACCGAAAGCACGGTCATGCCAGTGGTGTTGCGCTCTTCCTGGGAGGAAGCAAGCAGGTTGCGGCCGACCATCGCCGAAATGATCGCATCTTCGTCGAGCCTGGCCATCGGCTCGGTCAGCACATGGCGTCCGTCGCGAAACACGGTGACGCGGCCGGCCAGATGCATGACCTCGTCGATGCGGTGCGAGATGTAGACGATGGCGACACCGCTGTCGACAAGCTGGCGGATGATGCGGAACAGCCGCTGGCATTCGGCCGGCGACAGCGCCGAGGTCGGCTCGTCCATGATCAGGATGCGTGCCGACATAGACAGTGCCTTGGCGATCTCGACCAGTTGCTGCTCGCCGACACGCAGGGCGCCGACGCGGGCTTGCGGATCGAGTTCGATGCCGAGCCGCTGCAACAATGTGCCCGCCGCGCGGCTGCTCGCCTTGCGGTCGACGATCAGGCCCGCGATCAGCTTCTCGCGGCCGAGGAAGATGTTGTCGGCGACGCTGAGTTCGGGCACCAGGTTGAGCTCCTGATGAATGATGGCGATGCCGGCATCCTCGGCGTCGCGCACGCCGCCGAAGCTGACCGGGCGGCCATCGACGCTGACCGTGCCGTCATAGCCGGTATAGACGCCGGAGAGGATCTTCATCAGCGTCGACTTGCCGGCGCCGTTCTCGCCCATCAAGGCATGAACCTCGCCGCGACGCAGCTCAAAGCCGACATCGACAAGCGCGGCGATGCCGCCGAAGCTCTTGGAAATGCGCTCGGCACTCAGAACGGTGTCCGACCGATCAGCCGCACCGTGCTCCGGGGACAGGGAATTGCTCTCTTGCATGACAATGGCGGCCTCCCTTCCGTCGTCGTCAATTTCCCGCAAACGCTAATCTAAACGTTTCGATCAAGTCAAGCCGATATAAGGTGCCGGACGTTTGATGCAATTTCGATTCTTGCTTAAAAGGACAGGATTCCGTACGTGTTGGCCAGCAAGGGGTGGCGAAACGTTTCGAAAATGACAGCGTCAGGGCAAAAAAGACACCGCAAATCCACCGCGCCCACCATGCTTCATGTGGCTGAAGCGGCGCGTGTTTCTGTCGCCACCGTTTCGGCGCTGATCAATGGCACGGCGACGGTCAGCCCGGAGCTTAGCCAGCGCATCGAGCAGGCGATCCGCGATATCGGCTACAAGCGCAACGCGATCGCCCGCAGCCTGAAGATGGGCACGACCCGCACCATCGGACTGACCGTGCCGCACATCACCAACCCGTTCTTCACCGATGTCGTCTCGGTCATCCAGCAGGCCTTCGACCGGGCCGGCTATGCCGTCATGCTGTGCTGCACGGACGAGGATTTGAACACCCAGGACGACCAGATCAGGCTGCTGCTCGACCGCATGGTCGACGGGCTGATCGTGGCGCGCGTCGGCGACGGCGCGATCCTCAAGCGGATCGTCGACGACGCCAACGTGCCGGTCGTGCTGCTCGATCGTATCTGCAAAGGCGTCGACACCGATGCCGTGGTGCTGGACAACCAGCGCGCGGTGTTCGACGCCATCACCTATCTGATCAATCTCGGCCACCGGCGCATCGGTTACATCACCGGCACCTCGGACATCTCGCCGATGCATGACCGCATGGCAGGATATCGCGAGGCGCTTCACGCCGCCGGCCTGCCGATCGCCGAAGAACTGATCCGCTTCGGCAATTTCCATGAGATCGACGGCTATACCGAAACCATGCAGATGCTTTCCTCGCATGATCGGCCAAGTGCTATCTTCTCGGCCAACAACCCGATGGTGATCGGCACCATGAAGGCGATCCGCGACATCGGCCTGTCCTGCCCGGAAGACATTTCGGTCGCCTGCTTCGACGACTTTCCATGGTCCGACGTGTTCCAGCCGCAGTTGACCACGGTGGCCCAGCCGGTGCAGGCGATCGGAGAACAGGCGGCCAATCTGCTTCTCGACCGTCTCGCCGGCAACAGGGACGCGCCGCCGCGCAAGCTTTTGCTCAAGGGTAGGCTGATGATCCGCAATTCATGCCGCCCGCTCGGGGCGATGGCGCAGAGCGTAAGCGCGTAGTCTTTCGCCAGCGTATATTCGTACCAGGAGTTGTCAGGCCGCCTGCGACAGGGATTTGTGCGCCTCGGCCAGGATCTCGAACGATCGCACCCGCGCCGCATGATCAAAAATCTGCGCGGTGACCATCAGTTCGTCGGCGCCGGTGCGGCGCACGAAGGCATCGATGCCTTGCCGCACCGTTTCCGGGGAGCCTACGACGGCGCAGGACAATGCCTGGCCGAGCATTGTCTTTGCCATGGGATCGAGATCGCGGTCATAGTTCTCGACAGGTGGCGGCAGCCGGCCGGCCCGACCGGTGCGCAGATTGACGAAAGCCTGTTGCAGCGAGGTGAACAACAAACGGGCCTCCGCATCGGTGGGCGCGGCGAAGACATTGAGGCCAAGCATGACATGCGGCTTGTCGAGCTGCTCGGACGGCTGGAAGCGCGAGCGGTAGACATCCAGCGCGTGATCCAGCTCCGCCGGCGCGAAATGCGAAGCGAAGGCGTAGGGCAGGCCGAGCATGGCGGCGAGCTGCGCGCCGTAGAGGCTGGAGCCAAGAATCCAGACCGGCACGTCCTGGCCTTCGCCGGGCACGGCGCGGATACGCTGGCCTTCCTCAGCCGGCTGGAAATAGCCCATCAGCTCGACGACATCCTGAGGGAAATTGTCGACCCCGGCCTCGAGATTGCGGCGCAAGGCACGGGCGGTGCCCATGTCGGTGCCGGGCGCCCGGCCGATGCCGAGATCGATGCGGCCCGGATGCAAGGCGGCCAGCGTGCCGAACTGCTCGGCAATCACAAGCGGCGAATGGTTGGGCAGCATGATACCGCCGGCGCCGACGCGAATGGTCTTGGTGCCGCCGGCGACATGGGCAATGACGACGGCTGTGGCCGCGCTGGCGATACCCGGCATGTTGTGATGCTCGGCCAGCCAGAAACGCTTGTAGCCCAGGCGCTCGGCATGGCGGGCAAGATCGAGCGAGTTGGCCAGCGACTGCGAGGCATCGCTGCCTTCGACGATCGGCGACAGGTCGAGAACGGAAAGAGCGGTCATGGGTGGGATCCTGTGTCAGGACCGCATGTAGGAAGCATCCGGCGGCGCCGCAAATTCAAAAATATTGATCAGCCTTTGACAGCTTCGGGGTCGGCGATGTCGTCCTCCTCGACGACAACCGCGTGCTGCGCGGAGAGAAAATTGCCGACATGGCTAAGCCCGTCGAAATGATCGCAGAATACCTTGATGACGACCAGCAGCGGCACCGCCATCAGGGCGCCGACGAAGCCCCACAGCCATGACCAGAAGGCGATGGCGATCAAGATCGCCACGGCGTTGATCTCCAGGCGCCGGCCGACCACCATCGGCGTCACGAACTGGCCTTCGACGATGTCGCACAAGATCACGAAGGCCGGCGCCAGAAGCGCGTAGAAGATGGTATCGAAGCTGATCAACGCCATGACCGTGACAAGCGCAATGGTGATCAGCGCTCCGACATAGGGCAAGAAGTTGAGCAACGCCGCGGCGGCTCCCCAGACCAGCGGATTGGGCATGCCAAGCGCCCACAGACCGAGAGCGATGACTGTGCCAAGGCCGGCATTGATGATGGTGACGGTGAGCAGATAGTGCGAGATTTCGCGCTCGACGTCATAGACGACGCGCAGCGCCCGTTTCTTTTCGCTGAGGCGGGCGAAGGACTGGATGATCTTTTCATAAAACATCGTGCCGGAGGCGAGCAGGAACAGCGACAGCACGAAGATGATGGTCAGGCCTGTTCCCGCCGACAGGATGTTGCTGGCGGCCGCCGACAGGATGCCGGACTGCGCCACCGCCACCCTCTGAATGCCCGGCTCCTGCGAAGTCTGGGTCAGCTGTTCGATCTGATGCGAAATCTGCATGATCTTCTCGAGCGGGCGGCGCAATTGTGCCAGCCGTTCGGCAAGTTGCTGGCCTATCGAAGAGGTGTTGTTGATGAGGTCGATGATCGGTCCGCTGAGCAGGTAGCCTACGCTGGCAAAGATGCAGATCGACACCAGCACCAGAAGGGTCGCCGAAATCACTTCGGAGATGCCGTGCCTGCGCAGGAGCCTAACGATCGGCGTCAGCGTCAGCGCCAGCAGGAAAGCCAGAATGACCGGCATGAAGAAAGCGCGAGCGAAGTAGAGCGCATAGATGGCCATGAACAGGAAAATGCCGACGAGCAGCGAACGCATCAGATGCGTGTCGGCGCGGGCCGCAACGCGCGAATCCGATTCGTCGGCGACGGCGTGAGCCAAGGCAGCGGGTTCGGTTTTCATGCTCACCCTCGAGCCGGCGCCCTCGGCGATCGGCTATTGCCTGCATGAACGCAGAGTTATGGGCGCAGGTTCCATGAGCCGGCTTCCGGAATGAGGCCGCTCGCACCGGACTCCGGGTCAGGCGACCGGCGCTGCCGGTGCCGGCTCAGCCTTGGCTGTTTCCTTGCGTACGATTGGCGCCACCCTGGTGCCGTAGAGTTCGATCGCCTTCATGATCTTGGCATGCGGCATGGTGCCGATCGCCATCTGCAGCAGGAAGCGGTCGTTTTTGAAGATCTTGTGCTGGGCGACGATCTTCTCAGCCACTTGCTCGGGGCCGCCGACGAACAAGGCCCCGTTCGGGCCGCGCGACTGGTCGAAATGCGCTTGGGATGTCGGACCCCAGCCGCGCTCGCGGCCGATGCGGTTCATCACCTCCGCCTGCGGGCGGTAAAAATCGTCGGCCGCCTGCTCGGTCGTCTCTGCGATGAAGCCGTGCACGTTGATGCTGGTGGCGAGGCCCGCCAGATCACTACCGGCGCGCTTGGCGGCTTCGCGGTAGAGATCGAACAGCGGCGCGAAACGCGCCGGCTCGCCGCCAATGATGGCGAGCGCCAGCGGCAGGCCGAGCGCGCCAGCGCGGGCGGCAGACTGCGGCGTGCCGCCAATGGCGATCCAGACCGGCAGCCTGTCCTGGAAGGGCCGGGGATAAACGCCGCGATCGTTGATCGGCGCGCGCAGATTGCCCGACCAGGTGACCTTCACGCTGTCGCGGATGGCAAGCAGCAGATCGAGCTTTTCGGCGAACAGCTCGTCATAATCCTCGAGGTTGTAACCGAACAGCGGGAAGGATTCGATGAACGAGCCGCGCCCGGCCATGATCTCGGCGCGGCCGCCCGACAGAAGATCGAGCGTGGCGAATTGCTGGAAAACGCGCACCGGGTCGTCGGAGGACAGAACGGTGACCGCGCTGGTCAGCTTGATGCGCTTCGAACGCTCGGCCGCCGCGGCCAAGGCCACGACCGGTGCGGAGGCGGCATAGTCGGGCCGGTGATGCTCGCCGAGGCCGAAGACGTCGAGGCCGACCTGGTCGGCCAGTTCGACCTCCTCGATCAGGTTGCGCAGCCGCTCATGCGGGCCGATTGCGCCGGGGCCCGGCTGCGGGCTGACGTCGGCGAAGGTGTAGAGACCGAGTTCCATCTAAGGTCATCCTGATGTTGGAATTTGCCGCTAGACGTAGCCATCCGCCAACCTCGCTGCCAGAGGGGCGACGGTGAACAGTGCATGTCGTTTTCGACTCTATCTCTTCGTCGCAATTCCCAAGGGAAAGCGCTGCGCGCTTTTCCCGGGAAAACCGCTTCACACTTCTCCTGGAATTGCTCCAAAGGCGTCTCCCGGCTGCAACAGCCGACAATTTCATGGCTGCCATGCCGTTTTGGCGCTTGAACTCTCGGTTTTCGCGCGTATGTAAGCGTCGCGAATTGACTTCAGGGAAGTGGACTTGGCTATCTACAGGGAAAAAGACGTTTTCGAGCGGCGCAACGCCGCAAACGAGGCAAAGAAGGCGCTCCTCGAGCGCTTCAAGGCAAAGCCGGCGGCGGATGATCCCGCAGTGCTGGCGCGGCAGGCTGAACGCAAGGCTATCCTTGCGGCTCGCGAAATCCGCGAGGCCGAAAAGGCCCGGCTGAAGCAGGAGAAGCTGGCACGCGAAGCGGTCGAGAAGGCCGAGCGCGAGGCAGCAGCCGAAGCGGCACGTATCGCCGCCGAGGAAGCTGCACAGGCTGAGGCCAAGATTCGGGAATCCGAAGAGAACGAGCGCATCGCCCGTTTTCTGGCCGATGAAGCCGAGCGCAAGGCCAAGCGTGACGCGCGTTATGCGGCACGCAAGCAGCGCACCGGCAGGACGCCGCCGGGCTTCTCGGCCCGCTAGCCTCCAGGCTACGAAGCAATCGGCTTCGAGAACCAGGGTCGCCTCGCAGCGGCCCTGATTGTGTTTGTCCCATGCATGTCGCCCATAAGTGGTCCCGGTTTTGGGAGGACGACATGCATAAAACAAGAAGCGCTATCGGTCAGGCGGCGAACTTCAATCCCATGATGCCGCAGACAATGAGCGCAATGCAGGCCAGCCTGATCGCGGTGGCTGGTTCGCCGAGCAGCCAGATGCCGAGCAGTGCCGTACCGACGGTGCCGATGCCGGTCCACACCGCATAGGCGGTGCCGACGGGCAGCGCCTTCAGCGCCAGGCCGAGCAGAGTGAGGCTGACGACCATCGAGGCAACGGTCAGCACGGTCGGCACCAGCTTCGAGAAGCCATCGGTGTATTTGAGGCCGATTGCCCAGCCGATCTCGAACAGGCCGGCGAAAAAGAGAAGAATCCACGACATCGACAACGCTCCATCAGAGCATCGGGCCGAAAAGCGATTTTCGGCGTCCGACGATCAGTCAAACAATGGCGGGTCGTCCCGTCCGGATTTTGGGGAAGCGCGAGGTCGTCCCCGCCACGCCAATATATGAATTTCGAGCGCTCGATCAACAACGACCGGCAACAGCGCTGCCGGTCGCAATCCCATTTCGAAGCAAATCGGCCGGACTTACTTGTCCTTGAGCTTCATCGCCTTCACCGGCGGCGCCTTCAGGGCCGGAGCCGGGGCGGGCTTCTTGGCGTCCTTCTTCGGCTTGCGGGCTTCCTTGCCTGCCTTCATCGCACCTTTAGCCATGATTCGTTCCTCCTGATGTGGGAAGCGAAGTGAAACAAGAGAACCGCCGGACTGCAAGGGGTTAGCGACTGCTGCCGCCGTCAGCGGCTCGCTTTCAACCGGTTTCTAATTTGCTCGTAAACCATGGCGGTCCATGCCATGGTTGTCTTCGCACTGCAGCATCAACCCGTGCCTCCGCCCGGTGATCGTCAGGCAGGCCGTCAGGACGACAATGCGAATTCACATCGGCTGCGAGATGAGCTTCGACTTTCCGCAGGAAACGCCGCTCATCGCAATGCTGAATGTCCACTATTCGCGTGCCTCCGATCTCGAGCGGCCGGATTTCCTGATCTCCAACCCGCCGGTGCCGATCGAAAGCTATCGCGACAGTTTCGGCAATTGGTGCAACCGGTTCGTTGCGCCGCCCGGGCGTTTCACCTTCGGCACCGACGCGGTGATCCGCGATCCCGGCACTTTCGAGATGGGCGACCTGATGGCCTGGCAGCACGAGGTGCGCGATCTGCCGGCGGACACGCTGCTGTTTCTGCTGCCCAGCCGTTTTTGCGAAAGCGACCTTCTGGCTGATGAAGCGTGGCGGCTGTTCGGCAACACGCCGCTGGGCATTCCGCGCGTGCAGGCGGTCTGCGACTTCGTCCACAATCACATCGTCTTCAACTACGGCAATGCTCGGCCGACACGCACCGCCGCGGAAGCCTATCGCGAACAGAGCGGCGTGTGCCGCGACTATGCGCATCTCGCGGTCACCTTCTGCCGGGCACTCAACATCCCGACGCGCTATTGCACCGGCTACATCAGCGACATCGGTATGCCGAAACCATGGGCGAGCATGGATTTCTGCGCCTGGATGGAAGTCTATCTCGGCGGCCGCTGGCATGTCTTCGACCCGCGCAACAATGCACCGCGCATCGGCCGCATCCTGATCGCCTCCGGCCGCGACGCCGCCGACGTTCCGTTGACCCATATATTCGGGCCGGGAACGCTTGCCGGCTTCAAGGTGTGGACCAGCGAGATCATCGAGTAGTCGTTCTGCCTACCAGTCTCTAACGACAAACCTCTTTAACGACCGCCGTTTTTGAACGAGCCAGCGGTTCACACGTTGTGGTGGCTGTGGAGCTTCTTCCATCTGACCATTAGACTGGGTGTGCATCGAATGGGGACAGCACCATGGCCGGGCACGGCGGCTCAAAAAAGGTGATCTACGCGGCGCTCGCCGGCAATTTCGCCATCGCGCTGACCAAGTTCGCCGCCGCCGCCTTTACCGGCAGTTCGGCGATGCTGTCGGAGGGCGTGCATTCGCTGGTCGATACCGGCAATGGCGGCCTGCTGCTCTACGGCATGCACCGTGCCGCCCGCCCGGCCGACCGGACGCATCCTCTCGGTCACGGCCGGGAACTCTACTTCTGGAGCTTCATCGTCGCGCTCCTCGTCTTCGCGCTGGGCGCCGGCGTGTCGTTCTACGAAGGCGTGATCCATATGATGGCGCCGGAGCCGGTCGCCAACGCCGAGGTGACCTACATCGTGCTCGGCCTTTCCTTCCTGTTCGAAGGCAGTTCGTGGTGGGTGGCGCTGAAAGAGTTCCGCCAGCAGAAGGGCAAGCAGGGCTGGCTGCGGGCGGTGCAGTCGAGCAAGGACCCGAGCGTCTACACCGTGCTGTTCGAGGACAGCGCACCACTTCTCGGCCTGATCGTCGCGTTCGCCGGCATCCTGGCGGCGGAAGTTCTGGAGATGCCGGAACTCGACGGCGCCGCCTCCATCGGCATTGGGCTGATCCTGGGCGCGACGGCAATCTTCCTGGCCCGCGAAAGCAAGGGCCTGCTGATCGGCGAGCCGGCCTCGCTCGAGGTCCAGAGACAGGTGCTGACGATCGCCCAGCAGGATCCGGCGGTGCAGCGGGCGAACGGCGTGCTGACCGTCCATATGGGGCCGGCAGAGATCGTCGCCGGGCTCAGCATCGAGTTCGAGGACCATTTGACGGCGCCCGAGATCGAAGCTTGCGTCGAGCGCCTGGAGGCGCAGCTGAAGAAGGAGATGCCGGAGATCACGCGGCTGTTCGTCAAGCCGCAGACGTCAGGCACCTGGGAGCAGCGGCGCAGGCTGATCGAGAACGCATCCGATCCGACCCTGGACTAGCGGCGCGCCATTGCCTCACGGCCTTGCCCCGCTAGATTGAAGGGACTTTGGAGGAACGAAGATGAGAATAGACGGCGGCTGTCATTGTGGCGCCATCACCTACGAGGCGGAGGTCGACCCGGAGAACACCGGAATCTGCCACTGCACCGATTGCCAACAACTGACCGGAACGGCTTTTCGCGTGACCGTGGGCGCGCCGGAAGGCCACTACCGGATCACCAAGGGTGCGCCAAAGGTCTATATCAAGACAGGATCGAGCGGCGACAAGCGCGCGCAGGGCTTTTGCGGCGAGTGCGGCTCGCATCTCTACGCGACATCGGTTGGCGACGGGCCGAAGGTTTATGGCATCCGGGTCGGCACGGCGCGGCAACGTGAACAGCTGGTCCCGAGACGGCAAAGCTGGCACCGCTCGGCGCTGCCCTGGTTGCCGGAATTCCCGGGTATGACGACCAAGGAAGAGCAGTAGGGCGGATCCGGCGCTGCTGCTCAGTCGTCGCCTTCGACGACCCTCAGCCTGAGCTGCCCGGTTTTCGAATCGGCAACGCGCGCGCCAGTATCGACTTTCGCGGCGGGAGCCCGTGACGCTGCGTCCGCGGCGGCATCGCCGTCGGGCTGCGCGCCGAACTCCAGCGCTTCGATCTTCTGGCCGCGCTTGGTGACCTTCGACGTCGAAACCAGGATGTCGTCGATGTCCTTGGCCGACTGGCCGAAATGGACCTGCAGCTTGCGCACCCGCTCATCGACACGCGCGACATCCTCCATCAGCCGAATGACCTCGCCCTGGATCAGATGCGCCTGTTCGCGCATGCGGGCATCCTTGAGGATCGCCTGGATGACCTGGATCGACAGCATCAGCAGCGACGGCGAGACGATGACGATTCGGGCACGGTGCGCCTTGTGGACGATCGCCTCGAAATTCTCGTGGATCTCGGCGAACACCGATTCCGACGGCACGAACATGAAGGCCGTGTCCTGCGTCTCGCCCTGGATCAGGTATTTTTCCGAGATATCGCGGACATGGATCTCGATGTCGCGGCGGAAGGCCTGCGAGGCGGCCTTCTGCAGGTCGGCGCCGTCGGCGGCGCGGATGGCATTCCAGGCCTCGAGCGGAAACTTGGCGTCGATGGCCAGCGACGGCGCGCCGTTCGGCATCTTCACCAGGCAGTCGGGACGGCTGCCGTTCGACAGCGTCGCCTGGAATTCATAGGCGCCATGCGGCAGGCCGTCGGCAACGATCGCCTCCATGCGCGACTGGCCGAAAGCACCGCGCGTCTGCTTGTTGGAGAGGATCGCCTGCAGCTGCACGACCTGGCCGGCGAGCGACTGGATGTTGCCCTGCGCGACATCGATGATAGCCAGCCGCTCCTGCAACTTGGCCAGGCTCTCATGCGTGGATTTGGTCTGCTCGGTCATGGTCTGGCCGAGCCGGCCGGTCATCGCGTCCAGGCGCTGGCCGATCGATTGCGTCAGCTCCGCCTGCCGTGCGCCGAACACTTCCGCAATGGCGCCCATGCGACCCTGCATTTCGGCCTGGCTTTGCAGAATTCCGGCCATCCGCGCCTCGGCATCGCGGGCATGATCGGCGGCTTCCGCAGCCGCCACGGCGCGCGCCTTCGCCGACCGCCACAGCGCAATGACCAGCGCCACGAACAGGGCCAGAAACAGCAAAGCGCCGAAGGCCAGCGCATGGCCGAGCGTGATGGTTGTGGCGCCAAGCCGGGCGACAGGCTCCGAAAGGATGGTGCTCAAATCATTCATGTGGACAGCATAGACGATTCGCCGC
The DNA here is from genome assembly GCF_040319805.1 of Mesorhizobium sp. M0848. NCBI lineage: Bacteria > Pseudomonadati > Pseudomonadota > Alphaproteobacteria > Hyphomicrobiales > Phyllobacteriaceae > Mesorhizobium > Mesorhizobium sp. M0848. Next base: position 189,506 of record NZ_JAMYOM010000006.1, read on the forward strand.
GATAGCACAGATCAAAACGTGAACGAGCCTCATGCCAACCGGTTGACGCTTTTCGCTGGAGGTCTTACGTGGAACGCCATGCCGATCAAGCCGCTCATCATCCTTCCCGACCCCATCCTGCGCCAGGTTTCCCAACCGGTGGAGCGTGTCGACGCGCCCCTGCGCAGATTAGCCGACGACATGCTGGCGACCATGTATGACGCACCTGGCATCGGTTTGGCGGCAATCCAGATCGGCGAGCCGCTGCGATTGCTGGTGATCGATCTCGCCAAGGAAGACGAGACGCCGGCGCCGCATGTCTTCATCAATCCGGAAATCCTGGAGAGCACCGATGCGCGCTCCGTCTACGAGGAAGGCTGCCTGTCGATCCCGGATTATTACGCCGAGGTCGAACGCCCGGCCGCCGTACGGGTCAAGTATCTCGACCGCGACGGCAAGCTGCAGGAGATGGAGGCCGAGGGCCTGATGGCCACCTGCCTGCAGCATGAGATCGACCACCTCAATGGCGTCCTGTTCATCGACCACATCTCGAAGCTGAAGCGCGACATGGTGGTGAAGAAATTCAAGAAGCTCGCCAAGGACAAAGCGCCGGGCAAGCTGGTGGGATAGGGCATGCTCTGTCGGAGCACGCCCCCTCCGATCAGCCTCGGCGGTTCAGCTTCACGAACCTTCGATTGAAAATACCGACTTGCTGTGATATCAGTGATATCACGTAGGAGGTGTCTATGGGTGACATGCTGATCCGTGGGATCAATCCGGAATTGAAACGGCGTCTCGAGGAAAGTGCGCGGCTGAACAGGCGCAGCCTTTCGGAGGAAGCGGTCGTCTTGATACAGAAGGGTTTTGCAACACAATTTGCTGGCGCCGAAAAAGTCGGCGATCGCCTCTATTCGCTCGTCGGCGATGATCGTTTCACAAGCGACGAGATTCAGGAAATAGCGAGGTCGCGAAGTGAGGCCGATCGTGGGCCGCCTGATTTCCGTTGACCGAAATGATTATACTGGACACCAACGTCATATCGGACGTGCTATCGCGGCAACGGAGCAAAAACGTTCTCAACTGGTTGAATGGCCAAGAGCCTGCGACCCTTTTCCTCTCCACCATTGTTTTTGCAGAGCTCTATTTCGGAGCCTACCTCGTTCAGGAGGCCATCCGGCGGGATGGTCTTCTCCAAAGCATTTCGAGGATCCGGGGCGAATTTTCGGGTCGGATCCTGGTTTTTGGGGATCTGCCCGCAGAACACTATGGCCGCATTGCCGCGGCAAGACGACTCGCTGGCAGACCTGTCGAAACCAAGGACGCGATGATAGCTGCGATCTGCCAGGTGCACGACGCCACGCTTGCCACCCGCAACGTTCGAGACTTCGACGGACTTGACCTGAAGCTGGTAAACCCGTTTGAAGCCTGAGCTGACTTCCCGGCGCAGGTAGAGAGAAGGTCTCGGAAGAAAAATGCCCCTTCGCGTCATCTTCATGGGCACGCCGGAGTTTTCGGTGCCGACTTTGCGCGCGATCGCCGAGGCTGGCCATGAGATATCAGTCGTCTATACCCAGCCGCCGCGCGCTGCCGGACGGCGCGGGCTGGAGCTGACACCGTCGCCGGTGCAGCGCGAGGCGGAGCGACTGGGCATCGAGGTGCGAGCGCCGGTTTCGCTCAAAGGCGAGGCCGAGCAGACCGCCTTCCGTGCCTTGCGGGCCGACGTCGCTGTGGTCGTCGCCTATGGCTTGCTGCTGCCGAAGGCGGTTTTGGAGGCGACCCGGCTCGGCTGCATCAACGGCCATGCCTCGCTTCTGCCGCGCTGGCGCGGTGCCGCGCCTATCCAGCGCGCCATCATGGCCGGCGACCTGGAAAGCGGCATGATGGTGATGCGCATGGAAGAGGGGCTGGACACCGGCCCGGTCGGGCTGATTGAAAAATGCGCCATCGAACCCGATATGACAGCCGGCGATTTGCATGATCGGTTGATGAGCGTCGGTGCTGCCTTGATGGTGGAAGCGCTGGCGCGGTTGGAAGGGAACACCCTGACATTCACCACACAAGCTGTGGAGGGGGTGACCTACGCCAAGAAAATCGATAAATCCGAGACTCGCGTGGACTGGACTCGCTCAGCAAGTGAGGTCCACAATCATATTCGCGGCCTGTCGCCCTTTCCCGGCGCTTGGTCGGAGATAGGAATTGGCGGCCGCCGGGAGCGGCTGAAACTGCTTCGCTCGACGCTGTCGCAAGGCCTGTCGCCTTCGGAAGATTTGGGCGAGTCGGGAGGAATTCTCGATGATCGGCTGACGGTCGCCTGCGGGGCAGGCGCGATCAGGCTGGTCGAAGTTCAACGGGCGGGCGGAAAGCCCGCTGCCGCGTCGGAATTCCTGCGCGGGGCCAAGATCGAAAAAGGACTGAAATTCTCATGAGCATGATGTCGATACGCGCGGCAACGCCGCGGGATCGCGAGGCCATCCGCCTCGTCGAGGAACACGCTTTCGGCCAGCAGGCGGAGGCCGGTCTGGTCGACGCGCTGGTGACCGGCGGCGACGCGGTTGCCGAATTGGTGGCGGAAGAAGACGGCCAGGTGGTCGGCCATATCCTGTTTTCGCGGCTGTTCGTCCAGAATGGCGGCAAGACCTTCGCCGCCGTGGCGCTCGCGCCGCTGGCGGTGGAGCCCTCGTTCCATGGCAGCGGCATCGGCGGCGCGCTGATCCGCGAGGCGCATATCCGCCTCAAGGATGCCGGCGAAACGCTGGCCGTGGTGCTCGGCGATCCCACCTATTACAGCCGCTTCGGCTACAGCCACAAGCGTGCCGAGAACTTCGCGAGCGAATACCAGGGCGAAGCGCTGCAGGCGCTGGCTTGGGGCGATGCGCCTGACGCCGGCAGGCTGGTATACGCCTCCGCCTTCACCGCTCTCGCCGCCTAGGCGAGAGCGTATAGCCGCCCGGCATGCCGCGTTTTCGCCTCGACATCGAATATGATGGCAGCCTGTTTGCCGGCTGGCAGCACCAGGCGGATCAGCCTTCGGTGCAACAGGCGATCGAGCGGGCGATTGAAAAATTCTGCGGCGAAGCGATCAGGCTGCGCGCCGCCGGACGCACCGATGCCGGCGTGCATGCGACAGCGCAGGTGGCGCATGTCGATCTCGTCAAGGGGTGGCCGGGCGACAAGGTGCGCGATGCCGTCAACGCCCATCTGCAGGCGGCCGGGGCGCGCATCGCCATCTTGAAAGCGACGGTCGTTTCCGACAGCTTCGACGCCCGCTTCTCGGCCATCGGCCGCCACTATCTCTACCGCATCCTAAACCGCCGTGCCCCGGCCGCGCTCGACAAGGGCAAGGTGTGGTGGGTGCCGAAGCGGCTCGACGCCGGCGCCATGCACGAAGCGGCGAAAGTCCTGCTCGGACGGCATGACTTCACCACCTTCCGCTCGACCCAGTGCCAGGCCAACAGCCCGATCAGGACGCTGGAACGGCTCGATGTGAGCCGACAGGGCGACATAGTCGAGGTCAGGGCTTCGGCGCGCTCGTTCCTGCACAACCAGGTGCGTTCGATGGTCGGCTCACTGAAGCGCGTCGGCGACGGCGGCTGGAGCGCGGCCGACCTGAAAACGGCGCTCGAGGCGCACGACCGCGCCGCCTGCGGCCAGGTGGCGCCGCCCGACGGGCTGTTTCTCACCGGTGTCGATTATCCAGTCGAGACGAGCCCGGACAGGCTCTGAACTCCGACATCGTCCGGCACGGTGATGCCGAGCAGCGTCTGCAGGCCGAACAGCACCAGCAGCGAGGCGATGAACATGCCGACGAAAACGGCGGTGCCGACCGATGCGCCCCTGCCGATCGTGGCGTTGGTCATGCGCCAGGTCAGCACCATCGACAGGGCAAACAGGAACAGCGACACAAGGCTCGCAGCCTGGCTTGCGGACGACAGGAAAAGCCGGATCAGCGCCGAGGGCAGCATCAGCCAGGCGGTGATGGCCGAAGCCCAGTTGCTGGCGACGACGTAGTGGACGAAGCGGCCGCCGATGCCGGCGCGCGGCGCGATCAAAGCGAGCGCAACCAGCGGCAGCACCCAGGAGCCGATGTCGACCGTCGCCAGGCGCACCAGCATGCTGAAGCGCCCCGCGAAGGCGTCGGGATCGCCGATTTCGTTGGCGATGCCGACCCAGCCGACGATCAGCGCCGGTGCTGCAACGACAATGGCGAAGAAGGAATTCCAGAAGCCGTCGGCCGACAGGTCGAGCAGGCGCAGGCCGTCGACCTTGCCGAGCATCAATCGCCAGGCGCCCGTCAGCGAAGCTTGGGTTTCGTCCGCCGAAAGCATGCCGTTCAGCCCTGTCCGAACCAGTCTTCTATGAAGCGCTGGTAAATTTGCGTCAGCGTTTCGAGATCGGCAATGGCGACGCGCTCGTCGACCATGTGCATGGTCTTGCCGACCAGCCCGAACTCGACCACCGGACAATAGTCCTTGATGAAACGCGCGTCGGACGTTCCACCGGAGGTGGACAGCGTCGGCTCCTTGCCGACCGCCGACTTGATCGAGCCGCGCAGCGTTTCGATAAGCCTGTCGTCGCGCGTCAGAAAGACATGGCTAGGCCGGTCGCGCCAGACGAGCTCGTAGTCGACCGGCGTCTTCTTGCCCTGCCGGTACTTCTTGCGCCTGGCCGCCTGGTCGAGCCGGTTGTGGATCTCGGCCTGCAGGGTCTCGTCCGTCCAGGTGTCGTTGAAGCGGATGTTGAAGGTCGCGGTCGCTTTGGCCGCAATGACATTGGTGGCGGGGTTGCCGACGTCGATGGAGGTGATCTCCAGATTGGTCGGCTGGAAATCCCTGGTTCCCTTGTCGAAAACCGGATGCAGCAAGGCGTCGACCAGGCTCATCAGCCCGCGCACCGGATTGTCGGCAAGCAGGGGATAGGCGACATGGCCCTGGCGGCCATTGACGGTGACGGCGCCGGACATCGAGCCGCGGCGGCCGATCTTGATCATGTCGCCGAGAGCGTCCGGATTGGTCGGCTCGCCGACGACAGAGGCATCCCATTTCTCGCCCCGCGAAGCCGCCCATTCGAGCAGCTTCACCGTGCCGTTGATCGCGGGGCCTTCCTCGTCGCCGGTGATCAGCAGCGAGACCGACCCTTTCGGACCGCCATTGGCCTCGACATGGCGCGCCACGGCGGCGATGAAACAGGCAATGCCGCCCTTCATGTCGACGGCGCCGCGGCCATACATCTCGCCATTGGCGATCTCGGCGGCGAAAGGCGGATGCGTCCAGGCGGCTTCGTCGCCGACAGGCACCACGTCGGTGTGGCCGGCGAACATCAGATGAGGGCCGTTGCCGGAACGCCTTGCATAGAGGTTTTCGATATCGGGCGTGCCGTCTTCGGAAAACACCGGCCGATCGACCAGGAAACCGAGCGGTTTGAGCATCGTCTCCAGCGCGGTCAGCGCACCGCCCTCAGCGGGCGTCACCGAAGCGCAACGGATAAGGGCGGCGAGGTTTTCGGCGGGATCGGTCGGCAGCGTCATGGCAAAAGCGATAGTCGAAAGCGCAGGGCCTGTCACGGCCAGACATAGGGGCCAGCCTCATGGCTGGCGATACCGCCGATATTATGGTTTTCATGTCGTATAGTTGCGACCCGGCGCGGGCGACAGGATGGCAGACAAGGACAAACGGATCGTCATAGCCGGTGCCGGCAGCATCGGCTGCTATGCCGGCGGCTGCCTGGCGCTGGCCAGCCGAGAGGTCATTCTGCTGGCGCGGCCGCGCATCGAGGCAGCGTTGCGGCAGGACGGATTGCGGGTCAGCGACCTCCAGGGCCGCGATCGCTCGATCAAGCCCGAGGCGCTTGTCGTCACCGCCGATCCGGCCGTCGCCCTGCCGCCGGCGGACGTGATCCTGGTCACGGTCAAGAGCGGCGCCACGCAGGATATGGCGGACCTCATCAAGGCCCATGCCCGCCCCGATGCCGTGGTGATCAGCCTGCAGAACGGTGTCGGCAATGCCGACAGGCTGCGCGCTGAACTTGCCGGACGTACGGTGCTGGCCGGCATGGTGCCGTTCAATGTGGTGCAGTCGCCGGACAGCGAACTGCCGCTGCGCGTTCACCGCGCCAGCGACGGCACGGTAATGGTCGAGGATGGCGACGCCGGCCTGGCCGACCTGCTTGGAGTCGAAGGGTTTGCGGTCGAAACCCGTGGCGACATGAAGGCTGTGCTGTGGGGCAAGCTGCTGATGAATTTGAACAACGCACTGGTGGCGCTTTCCGGTCTGCCGCTCGCAACCGAACTGGCCGATCGACGCTGGCGGCTGATCCTGGCCAGCCAGATCGACGAGGCACTGAGAGCGATGAGAGCGTCCGGCATCGAGCCGGCGCGGATCGCCGGCCTGCGGCCGGCGCTGCTGCCGAAGGTGCTCAGGCTGCCGGACTGGCTGTTCAAGCTGCTGGCGCGGCGCATGCTGGCGATCGACGCGCAGGCGCGCTCGTCGATGTGGGACGATCTTCAGCGCGGCCGGCCGACGGAGATCGACGACTTGCAAGGCGCCATCTTGCAGCTGGCGGGGAAGGCCGGCACGCCCGTGCCGACGGTTCAGCGGATCACCGCCTTGGTGCGCGCGGCGGAAGCGGAGCGGCTTGGCTCGCCGGGCCTGCCGCCGGAGCAGGTTGTTGCACCGGCCGGCCGTCGATCAACGTGATCTTCTGCCAGATTTTCCGCGACAGGTTTGACGCCAGGTTCTCGATGTCGTTGACGCCGTCGATGACCACGTCGTCATTGACCGACTGTGCGAACAATGCGGCGATCTTGCCCGTGATCGACAGCATTTCGGAGCAATAATCGAGGTAACGGGCCAGGTCGGCGGCATTGGTGATGCGGGCGGGCGAATGCGACGTCGGCTTGAAATCGGCCGACAGCGCCGCCGGATCCTTGGTCAGCTGATGCATGTCGATGACGTGGATCAGCGAGCGCAGGCCATGCAGCTGGCGAAACACCTGCTTGCGCTTGATGCGCTCCTCGGAGCGGATCAAGGCGAGAAATCCGACAATGGCGAGGATGAACATGTTGAGCGAAGCTTCGATGCCTTGCACCGACTGGACGGCATCACCGGGTTTGGAAATGCGGTCGAATGGCAGGACGGTGCCGACGAAGATGAACATCAATGCGCCGGCAACGACAGCGGCGACGATGAGGCCGCGCAGCCACCAGATCGGCGCTTCCAGGGCCTTGGCGCCCTGTGCCAGATCGCGCGACAGCGAGACCAGTTCGGCGGCAACGCCGCGCAGGCCGGCCTTGGGGAAACGCTCCGCAACACGCGTCTCCAGCCGTTCCGCGGTCTCGATGATCAGCTTCGGATCAAGCGTGCGGTAGCGCATGTCCGATCGGCCCTCAGGATTGTTCCGGCTCGTTGGTGCGCCGGCCATAGCGGTTGGGTCCAGGCTGCCCCGGAAACAGGCACAACACAAGGAAGGCGACGATCGACACTACCGGCACGAACAGGATCAGCGCGGCAATGCCCGGCTTGTCCAAATCGTGCAGCCGCTTCACCGCCAGGGCGATGTTCGACCACAGCGAGGCGATGAAGGCGACGAAGAAGATGAACGACCACATGTTGCTCTCGGCCGAACCTTCCGGCACCAGCGTGAAGCGGTAAAGCGGGAAGGCCTGGATGATGGCGACGAGCAACCCGCCAAGAAAATAGGCCGCGCGACTGACGCGGCCCGAGGTTTTGAAAAAAAGCCAGGTGAGATCTGATCTGTCAGGCAAGCGGGTCCGATCCATATTGATTGGCGCCCCTGGCGCCTTCGAGAATGCCGCATTCCACCAGAAACCAGATCGGGCCGATGAGCGGCACCAGCATGATCAGGCTCCACCAGCCCGACTTGCCGCGATCATGCCAGCGCTTGGCGTAGACTGCGAGTGCGAAATAGATCGAGGCCAGAGCGATGAGAATGCCGATGATGCCGATCTGGGCGCCACTGGCGGTGGTGATGCGTGTACCGAGAATCGCATCGAGAATAAAGGCAACGATGCCAATGACGATGAAAACGCCAATCGCGGCCCAGAACTTGCCACGGTTTATGCGACCATCAAAACTTGTGAGCAGATCCTTCCAGTCCATGTCACCCCTCCATGTTGAACCAGCGCGACCGATTGTCGCGCCGACGGAAGGTGCGCTCGCTTTGCGCAAAGATCAATCGCGCAGCAATTCGTTGATCGAGGTCTTGGAGCGGGTCCTGGCGTCGACACGCTTGACGATGACGGCGCAGTAGAGGCTCGGACCTGGCTCGCCGTTAGGAAAGGACTTGCCCGGCATCGTTCCGGCGACGACGACGGAATTCGGCGGCACTTCGCCATAGAAGATCTCGCCGGTGGCGCGGTCGACGATCTTGGTCGACTGGCCGATGAAGACGCCCATGCCGAGCACCGAGCCTTCGCGCACGATGCAACCTTCGACCACTTCCGAACGCGCGCCGATAAAACAATTGTCCTCGATGATGGTCGGGCCGGCCTGCATCGGCTCCAGCACGCCGCCGATGCCGACGCCGCCGGAAAGGTGCACGTTCTTGCCGATCTGGGCACAGGAGCCTACCCCGACCCAGGTGTCGATCATGGTGCCTGTATCGACATAGGCGCCGACATTGACGAAAGACGGCATCAGCACGGCGCCCGGTGCGATATAGGCCGAGCGACGCACGATCGACCCCGGCACGGCCCGAAAGCCCGACTTTTCGAAATCGACAGCGCCCCAGCCATCGAACTTCGACGGCACCTTGTCCCACCACATCGCTTCGCCGGGACCACCCTTGATGATCTCCATCGGATTGAGCCGGAAGGACAACAGCACGGCCTTCTTCAGCCACTGGTTGACATGCCACTTGCCGTCGGCCTGCCGTCCGGCGACGCGGACGGCGCCGCGGTCGAGCAGGTCGAGCGCCGACTGGATGGCATCGCGCGTTTCGCCGCGCGTCGCCGTCGAAATCGCGTCGCGTTCCTCGAAGGCCTTCTCGATGGTCTTTTCGAGGCTCGCCAGATCGGGCTTCGACATGAATTCGCTCCATTACCAAGCTGTTAAGGGGCTGCGCCTTAACCTGTTTTGAAAGTCGCGCGGACCCCCATGCATGCTTCGCATGCTTGCGTCTTTGCATGTAGCAGGTTCTTGTCACAAAACCGCGGGACACTTTTGCGGAACCTGCTTATGTGAAGCCTTGGTGAGGGTCAATCGCGGCTGCGCCACGGGACGGCGCAAGTGAAGAATTTGGACGGGTAGAGCATATGACACCTATGGAAAAGGCGGGCTGGACGCCGCTGCCGCATTCGGACGAGGATCTGGAGCGGTCGAAGAGCGTACCGGATACGCCGCAGACGCGTGCCGAGACCTACCGGCTCGCCTGGAACGATCCCGACTTCATGACGCGGCGCGAGTTGCGCGCGGTCCGGCTGCAGCTCGAACTCCTGAAACCGGAGATGATCCTGGCCGAACGCGGCATCCGCTCGACGGTGATCCTGTTCGGTGGCGCGCGCCTGCCGGAACCCGGCGGCGAGGCCTGGGCGGCCAAGAACGAGACGCAGAAGAAGAACCTCGAGGAGAACAGCAAATACTATGAGGAGGCGCGGAAATTCGCCCGCCTCTGCTCGCAACAGTCGGCTACCTCCTATTACCGCGAATATGTCGTGGTGACCGGCGGCGGGCCCGGCGTGATGGAAGCGGGAAACCGCGGCGCCGACGATGTCGGCGCGCCGTCGATCGGCCTCAACATCGTCCTGCCGCACGAGCAGGCGCCGAACATCTACGTGACGCCGGAGCTCTGCTTCAACTTCCATTATTTCGCTATCCGCAAGATGCATTTCGTCATGCGCGCCAAGGCGGTCGCGGTGTTTCCGGGCGGCTTCGGCACGATGGACGAATTCTTCGAGACGCTGACCCTGATCCAGACAGGGCGCATGGAGCGCGTGCCGGTGATCCTGTTCGGCAAATCCTTCTGGAAGCGGGCGATCGATCTCGATTTTCTCGCCGAGCAGGGCACGATCAGCCCCGGCGATCAGGACATCATCGACTTCGTCGACACCGCCGACGAAGCCTGGGGGATCATCAGCCGGTTCTACAAGCTGGGGGAGTAGGGCAGTGGGGAATTGAAGGGCTGGTGAATTGAAGAACTGGGGAACTTGATCCGTGGAGACCGTCCTTCATTCTTCAATTCTTCAATTCTTCAATTCCCCTCTTCCTTCCCCCTCCACAATCGCCGTCAGAAACCCCGCCAGATCGTCGGTTACGAAATCGACATCATCCTCGTTGGCCGGGTCGCGCTCCCAGATCTCGGAAAAGGTCGGCTCGAAATTGCGCGGCACGATAAGCACCGTGGTCATGCCGAGCGACTTCGGCACCGAAAGGTTACGGGCAAGGTCTTCGAACATCACCGCATTGTGGCCGGTGACGGCGTGCAGTTCAGCGAACTTCTCGTAGGTCTGGCGCGCCGGCTTGGGATTGAGCCCGGCGGCGACGATGTCAAAGATGTCGTCGAAATGGTCGAGGATGCCGAGCTGGCGCGCGGTGCGCTCGGCGTGCCTGCGGTCGCCATTGGTGAAGATGAACTTGCGGCCCGGAAGCTGGCGGATGGCGGTGCCGAGAACGGGATCTGGCACCAGCCATGAATAGTCGATGTCGTGGACCTTCTCGAGGAAATCGTCGGGGTCGATGCCATGACGTGTCATCAGGCCGTTCAGCGTCGTGCCATATTCGCGGTAGAGTTCCTTCTGCAACTTGCGCGCATCGTCGCGCGGCAATGCCAACAGTTCGCCGACATAGGCGGTCATCTTGACGTCGATCTGCGAGAACAGATTCGAATGATGCGGATAGAGCGTGTTGTCGAGATCGAAGACCCAGTCGGTGACATGGGCGAAGCGGGCGGGGTCAGGGAGCGTGGTCATGGGCTCCTTATGGCATGAAACGCGCATTCCGAAAGCGACTTTATCCACAACTTCTGCTCGTTGAGGTTGCGTAAATCGCCTCACGATTCAAATTTTAGGCATCTGGGAAAGGTGGCCTTCAGGGCTTGCTGGCAGAGAGGCAGTCTTGTGGGAGCAAGCGATGAACAGCATAATTCTGAGATCCGCCGCCGTTGCTTTCGCCTCAGTCGCGGCCTCTCTCCTGCTGACCCTGATCATCGTTCCGGCCATGGGATTTCCGGTCAATCGTACGATCTGGCTGACCTCCACCCTCTGTCCGCTGGTGCTGGCGTGGGCCGCCAGCGCAAGCACTTTCTGGCAAAGCGACAGGCTGAAAAACGCGCATCGCGATCTCGCCCGCGCTCATGCCCAGCTCGCCGCCGCGCATCGCCGACTGGCGGAAAAGGCGAGCCGCGACGACATGACCGGCATGCTCAACCGGGAAAGTTTCTTTGCCGCGCTTGACGGTTCGCGCCGCAAGTCCGATCGCGGCGCGCTGCTGATCATCGACGCCGACCACTTCAAGACCATCAATGACAATTTTGGCCACCTGACCGGCGATGACGCGCTGCTTTTGATCGCCAGCGCGATCCAGCGCGGCGTGCGCAGCGGCGATGTGCTCGGCCGCATCGGCGGCGAGGAGTTCGGCGCCTTTCTGATCGGCGCCACCGAGCAGGAGGCCAAGCGCGTCGCCGAGCGCATTCGCCGCGAAGTCGAGCTGATCCGCTTCCGGCCCGTCGACGAGCGGACCATCCCGCTCACGGTCAGCATCGGCGGCACCATCTGCGGCGAGGAAGCCAGTGTGTCGGAGCTGATGCGCGCCGCCGACCGGCGCCTCTACCAGGCCAAGCACCAGGGCCGCAATCTGACGATCATCGATACCGGCATTTCCGAGGCGGCGTGATCCGATCTGCCGCAACCGGCCTGTTAAGCAAACTCTAACCCTGTTTGCACTCGGTTGTACCGCTTAGCCGGGTTTTCACTGCTTTGCGGCCAGACTTGGCACGATACTGGCTTCCACGGTGATGCATGTGTCGTTCCGGGAATTGCCGTTCTGGGAACGCCCGTGCAGTGCCGAAGCCCAGACGAGAAACCAGCCATGAGTTTCATCATCAAAAGAATGTCACGCCGCGCGCTCGTGCAGGCGTTGATCGCATTGCCTGCCCTGTCTTTGTTCCGCAAGCTGCCTGATGCCGATGCCGCCGATCCAGAGCCCGACCCGAACGAGATCGTCGAGGTCAATGGCTGGATCCTGAAGCGGAGCGACCTGGCATGATCTTCGACAGCTACCAGGCGTATCGCGCCGCGAACTTCACCCCGAAGGTCTGCATCCTCGGCTCCGGCCCGGCCGGCACGACGATTGCGCGCAAGCTTGGTGCGGCCGGCATTCCGGTGGTGGTGATGGAGGCCGGTCCGCGCGAATTCAGCGACGAGTCGCAGGACTTCTACCGGGGCAGCACGGTCGGGGATTTCTATTTCGATCTCGACATAACCCGGCTGCGGTTCATGGGGGGCAGTTCCAACCACTGGGCAGGCTGGTGCCGCGTCCTCGACAAGCAGGATTTCGAGCCGAAGGCCTGGGTACCCGACACGGGCTGGCCGATCCGCCGCACCGACATCGAACCCTATCTGCCGGAAGTGCGCGACATTCTCGACCTTCCGGCCCTCCGGCCCGATATGCCGATCTCGAACGACATTCGCTGGGTGCAGCTGATCAAGAGCCCGGCCGTGCGCTTCGCCGAGAAATTCGGCGATGAACTCGACAAGGCCACGAACATCGCGGTGGTGCTCAACACTTGTGCCACCGAACTTGCCGGCGACGGCAGACGCGTGACTGGCGCCAGACTGTGGTCGAACGGGCAGGATGCCGGCTCCTTCAGCGCCGACTATTTCATCGTCTGCACCGGTGGGCTGGAGAATTCGCGGCTGCTTCTGTGGTCCAACCAGCGCTCGAACGGCGGCGTCGTGCCGAATGCGACGGCGCTTGGCCGCTACTGGATGGAGCATCCGACCTTCGAGGGCGGCAATGCCATCCTGACCGACTACAACGCGTTCGAGGTCGATGCCGTCAACGAGGCCTTCTTCTCGCCGACACTTGCCGCCATGGAGCGGCTGCAGATCATGAATTTTGGCATCCGGCTGATCGAGACGCCGTATCCCGGCGTCAAGAGCCTTATCGCCGACCTCGCCTGCACGGCGCCCGACATGGCCGAGTGGATGTCCTCCAAGCTCAGCCAGAGGCTGCGTTGCGCCGCCCAGCTCTACGTCGCCTGGGAACAGGCGCCGCTGGCATCCAACCAGATCGAGTTGTCGAAGACCGATGTCGACCACGCCGGCGTGCCGCGCATCGAGCTACACTGGAAGAAATCGGAAATGGAGCGCCGCACACTGCTCGAAGGGCTCAGATTGTTCGGCAAGACACTGATCGAGAAGAATCTCGGCCGCGTGCGCATTGCCGATTGGATCAGCAACGGCCAGGACTATCCCACCAACGACGAGACGGCGGGCCATCATCACATGGGCGGCACGCGCATGGGCACCGACGTCACCAAAAGTGTTGTCGACGCCAACTGCAAGATGCACGGCATGGACAATCTCTATGTCGGCGGCTCCTCGGTGTTCTGCACGTCAGGTCAATGCAACCCGACGACGACAATCACCGCGCTGGCCTGCCGGCTGGGCGACCATCTGAGCAAGGTGGTCACCGCCTGACGTCTGCGGCAACGTGCTCGCTATAACGTCGCCGGGTCGAGCGCCGGCTGGTCCTTGCGCCGGGCGACGATCGCCTCGAAATCGGCGGTCTGGAAGGCATCGCGCAAGGCGTCGAAGGACGGCAGCACGAAATAGGCGCGCTGGAACTTGTCGATCTCGTAGCCGGTGCGCATCACCGTTTCCAGGTCGAAGGGCACGTGGTGGGCGTCCTTGCCTTCGACCGCGAACTGCAGCTCGGTAAACGACGACATCAGGCCGGCGCCAAAGGCCTTTAGCGGCTGGCCGGCCTCCTGCATCAGGCCATATTCGGCCGTGTACCAGTAGAGCCGGGAAATCATCTCGTCGCCACCCAGCGCGATGATGTCGCCGGCCTTCTCGCCATACATCTGCATGAAATCGGCGAACACCGGTTGCGACAGCGCCGGCACGTGGCCGAAGAAATCATGGAACATGTCGGGCTCGACAATGTAGTCGAGCTCCTGCCTGGTCCGCAGCCAGTTGGTGACCGGGAAGCGGCGATCGGCGAGATGATCGAAAAACGGGGCCGCGGGAATGAGCCCCGGCACCGCGACGATCTGCCAACCGGTCAGTTTGCGCAGCTTGGCGCTGACCTCGTCGAAATCGGGAATACGGTCGAGCAGGCCGAGTTTTTCGACGCCGTCGAGATAGGAATGGTGGGCGAGCTTGCGCGTCAACTTGGTCTGGCGGTCGCACAGCGTGCGCCACACCGCCTGCTCTTCTTCGCTGTAATCGTAACCCTGCGACACGGTGAAATCGGCACGGCAGACCGAATAGTCACCGCGCAATCCTTGCGCCGCGCAGTCGCGGGCGTATTCGGCAACGCTCATCGTCGTCATGGTTTTCTCCTCGCAAATCATGAATGGCAGACGTGCCGAAAAGCTACCCGGATTTGCCGAGGGAAATCGGTTTTGATGATGGCTCGAACGGAATATTCGAGATAATATCCACTCACAAAACCCTCTCTCGGAGTGAAAATGCCTCAGTTCGACGATTTCGAGATCAAGATGCTCGATGTCCTGCAGCGCGACGGGCGCAAGCCGGTTTCCGAACTGGCGCAAGAGATCGGCCTGTCGACGACGCCGTGCGCGCGGCGCTTCGAGGCGCTGCAGGATGCCGGCATCATCAAGGGTTTTGCCGCGGTGATCAGCCGCCGCGCGGTCGGCCTGATGGTCGAGGTGTTCATCCAGGTGCGCCTTGTCAGCCATAGCGACGGCTCGCCCGAAAGCTTCATCGCCGCCGTGCAGCGCATGGATGAGGTGTCGTCGTGCTGGACGATGACCGGCGACCATGATTTCCTGCTGCATGTCATGGTGCCGTCGGTCGACGAGCTCAACGCCTTCGTCATGCATCGGCTGATGCGGCTCGACGGCGTGCGCGACGTCCACACCCAGCTCGTGCTGCAGAACATCAAGGGACCCGGCCACGTGCCGCTCGCCCACCTCCGGCGGTGACAATGCCTGCCTTCGCACTCCTTGGGGAAAAACTGCACGCAAACTGCTGAAACGGGCCAAGCGCGTGTCCACATCGCCGGCCAGCTTGCGCGGACCAAATGCCCAAGAGGTCCGCCATGAAAATCGTCCTGATCAATCCACCGCACACCGCCATCGGCAGCCGCGTGCCCGACGATCATTTGCCGCCGCTCGGCCTGCTGGCGATCGGCGGGCCGCTGATCGATGCCGGGCACGAAGTACGGCTCGTCGACGCCGAGTTCGGGCCGATGCCGCTCGACAGGGTCGTTTGCGATGCACTCGACGATCACCCCGACTTCGTCCTGATCGGCCATTCCGGCTCGACCTCGGCGCATCCGACCGCCTTGCTGATCGCTGAGCAGATCAAGCAGCGCGAACCGGCGACCATCATCATCTATGGCGGCGTTTTCCCCACCTATCATTGGCGCGACATCCTGGCCGCAACGGATCATTCGACTTCATCGTGCGCGGCGAGGGCGAGGCGACCGTCGTGGCGCTGGTCGAGGCGCTGGAAATGCGCCAGCCGGCGGCGAGCGTAGCCGGCATCGCCTATCGCGACGATCTCAGCCGCCCCTTCGCCACGCAACCGGCCATGACCATTGCCGACCTCGACGCCTACCGCGTCGGCTGGGAGCTGATTGAGCACTCGCGGTACAGCTACTGGGGCGGCAAGCGGGCCGTGGTCATGCAGTTTTCGCGCGGCTGTCCGCATCTGTGCAACTATTGCGGCCAGCGCGGCTTCTGGACCCGATGGCGGCATCGCGACCCCGTAAAGTTCGCCAGGGAGATCGCCTGGCTGCACCGCGAGCACGGCGTCGAGCTGATCAATCTCGCCGACGAGAATCCGACGGTCTCGAAGAAGGCCTGGGGGGCCTTCCTCGACGCCCTGATCGCCGAGAACGTGCCGGTGCTGATCGTCGGTTCGACCCGCGCCGACGACATCGTGCGCGATGCCGACATCCTGCATCTCTACCGCAAGGCCGGTGTCATCCGCTGGCTGCTCGGCATGGAAAACACCGACGAGCAGACGCTGCAATTGATCCGCAAGGGCGGCAGCATCTCATCCGACCGCGAGGCGATAAGGCTGCTGCGCCTCAACGGCATCCTGTCTATGGCGACCTGGGTGGCCGGCTTCGAGGACGAAGGGTTTCGCGACCTGTGGCGCGGCTTCCGGCAGCTCATCGCCTACGACCCGGACCAGATCCAGGCACTGTATGTGACGCCGCATCGCTGGACGCCGTTCTTCCGCATTGCGCGGGATCGCAAGGTGATCCAGCAGGACGCGCGCCTGTGGGACTACAAGCACCAGGTGCTGCAGATGACGCGTCTGAAACCCTGGATGCTGTTCTTCAGCGCCAAACTGATCGAGCTCGCAGTGCAATCGCGGCCCAAGGCGCTGGCGCGCATCCTGTTCCACAGGGATCCCGAGCAGCGGCATTCGATGCGCTGGTACACGCAGATGGGCCGCCGCGTCTGGTTCCGCGAGGTCTGGGGCTTTCTGGTCCGCGACATCAGGGTGAAAGACGGCCCGACGCTGGCCGAACTCTGGGGCGCGCCGCAGGACGCCGAGGAGGAATCGATGTCCGTTCGACGCCCGGCCAGAAAGCCGGCCATTCCCCTCATCGGCAATATTGAAGATTCCGAGGCGAAAAAGTTAGCCGGCTGACGAGCCCCTCAGGGCACGATCAGCGTGCCGGCACCATGCTCGGTGAACAGTTCCAGCAGCACCGCATGCGGCGTCTTGCCGTTGAGGATGACGACGCCTTCGACGCCGCGTTCGATCGCTTCGATGCAGGTCTCGACCTTGGGGATCATGCCGCCCGAGACCGTGCCGTCCTTGATCAGCGCCTTGGCCTCGGCCACGGTCAGTTCGTCGATCAGCTTCTTGTTCTTGTCGAGCACACCCGGCACGTCGGTGAGGAACAGCAGGCGCGTCGCCTGGCAGGCGCCGGCAATGGCGCCGGCAAAGGTGTCGGCATTGATGTTGTAGGTGTGGCCGTCGCGGCCTGGCGCCACCGGCGCCAGCACCGGGATCATCTCGGAGCGTGCCAGAAGATCGAGCAAGGTGCGGTCGACCTCGACCGGCTCGCCGACGAAGCCGAGATCGAGCACGCGCTCGATGTTGGAGTCCGGGTCGATCATGGTCTTGCGGGCCTTTTCGGCGAACACCATGTTGCCGTCCTTGCCGCACAGGCCGATCGCCCATTCGCCCTCGGCGTTGATCAGCGCGACGATCTCCTTGTTGATCGAACCGGCCAGCACCATTTCGACGATCTCGACCGTCTTCTGGTCGGTGACGCGCAGGCCGCCCTCGAACTTCGATTCGATGCCCATCTTGGCCAGCATGGCGCCGATCTGCGGGCCGCCGCCGTGGACGACGATCGGGTTGACGCCGGACTGCTTGAGCAGCGCGATGTCGCGCGCGAAGGCCTTGCCAAGCTCGATGTCGCCCATGGCATGGCCGCCATATTTCACCACGACCGTCTTGTGCTCGTAGCGCTGCATGTAGGGCAGCGCCCGCGACAACAGGGCTGCCTGCATTTCGGCGGTGGCGGTTATTTCCGTCATCGGCTTGGTTCCCGGCTTTTTATTTTAAGCATGTCGTTGTCGCGAAACCGCTGGACACTTCTGGGCGACATGCATCAGGTAAGGACGGCGGCGTCTTAGCGGGAATTGGCGTCGCCCGCAAATGGCTTTGCAGTCATATTCGAGCGCTTCACGACCTCGTCATTGTGGCGGCACCATCAGCGGCGCCCTGCGGTCCAGCCAACCCGAGATCTTCTCCATCTGCGCGGCGAGCGACAAAAGCGTCTCCTCGTCGCCCGGACGGCCGGCCGCCTGGACGCCGAGCGGCAGGCCGGCGTCAGTCACATGGACCGGCAGCGCGATCGACGGCTGGCCGCTGACATTCTGGATCGCCGGCCAAGGGGTGAACCAGAGGCTCTTGTCCATCAGCTGCCCGAAGAACGGCTTCAGCTTCAGCAAGGGCGTCAGATGAAGCTTGTCGAGCAGGTTCTCGATGAGTTCGTCGGCGCCTTTCGGATCCATGGCGCCGCAGGCGAGCGGCGGGTGGGCAATGACCGGCATCAGCACGGCGTCGTACTGCACGGTCTCCGAAATCAGGCGTCGCGAGGCGGCATGCAGCCGCTGCAGGTCGGCATAGGTCTCGCCGGCCGACACCAGTTCGCCGAAGCGGGCGAGCACGCGCGTCGCCCGCTCGATGTCGCCGGTAACGGAGCGCCCGACACGCAGCGCTTCGGCGCGCATCGTGCCGGCAACGGCGGAGGCAACCGTCCTGCAGAAATCGGCGAAGAAATCGCGGCCGATAAAGGGCAGGTCGATCTCCTCGACCGTGTGGCCGCCCTCGCGGGCAAGCGCCACCGCCTTGTCGAGCGCCTTGAGCGTCTCGTCCGAGATCGGCAGGCCAAGCGGGGATTTGCGGTACACGGCCAGGCTGAGCTGGCCGGGATCGCGCGCGGCGGCAGCCGCGAACGTGCCTTTCGGCGGCGGCGCGGCATAGGGCGACAGAGGATCGGGCCCGTGGGTGAGGTCGAGCAGCAGCGCGCAATCGCGCACCGAACGGGTGAGCGCATGGTCGACGACCATGCCGTACCAGCTTTCGCTCACCAGCGGCGTCAGCGGTGTGCGGCCGCGCGACGTCTTCAGACCGACAAGCCCGGTGCAGGCGGCAGGCACGCGGATCGAGCCGCCGCCATCGGAGGCATGCGCCACCGGCACGACGCCGGCTGCGACCAAGGCTGCCGAACCGCCCGAAGAGCCGCCGCTGGTATGGCCGGTGTTCCACGGATTGCGGGTGATGCCAAAGGCCCTGGATTCGGTCATCAATCGAAGCCCGTGCTCCGGCGATGTCGAGGTGACGATCGGGATGAGCCCGGCAGCGAGATAGCGGTCGGTCAGCACCGAATTGACATCGGCCAGCCATGCCGGAATGCGGCTGCCGCCATGCGTCGGCACGCCCTTGATGGCGATGCCGAGATCCTTGATGGCGAAGGGAACACCGGCCAGCGGCAGCGAGCGGTCGATGGTCTTGGCGCGGGCCCGGGCGGCATCGTAGAGCGGTTCGGCCGTGGCATTGATGTCGGGGCGGGTGGCCTCGGCGCGGGCAATCGCGGTGTCGGTCAGCTCGACGGCCGAAACGTCGCCCTTGCGGACCAGATTGGCGAGGCCCGTGGCATCTTCTTCCCAAAGGGTCCGTTCGACCGACATGCGCGCTCCCCATCACTAAGGGCAAGCTAGCCAGTGGCGATTCCATTGGCAATCGGTCGACGGATCCGGGCTGGCGACACACAAAAGCTTAGGCGTGCACAAGATTATTTCCGCCGTTGCAAACACATCGCAATCGCCTAACTTGCCTGCAATGACGCCGCAGGACATCACCAAGCTGATCGTTCGGACTTCGATGAAGGATCGGGCCGCGTTCGATCTGCTTTACCGGCAGACCAGCGCGAAACTTTTTGGCGTCTGCCTTCGTGTCTTGAACGACCGGGGAGACGCGGAAGAAGCGCTGCAGGAAGTCTTCGTCAAGATATGGACGAAGGCGGATCGTTTTGCGGTCTCCGATCTAAGCCCGATCTCCTGGCTGGTGGCAATCGCGCGCAACCATGCGATCGATCGCATACGAGCGCGACGCAAGCCCGCCGCCGACATCGATGCCGCGCTCGACGTGGCCGATCCGGCGCCGGGGCCTGAAGCGATGGCGGTGGCGGGCGACGAATCCGAACGTATCCACCATTGTCTCGATGAGTTGGAGAAGGACCGGGCAGCCGCCGTCCGGGGCGCCTATCTCAAGGGCGAGAGCTATGCCGAACTGGCGGAGCGCCATGGCGTGCCGCTGAACACGATGCGGACATGGCTGCGCCGCAGCCTGTTGAAACTCAGAGAATGTCTGGAAAGATGACGCTGGCAGAAGACACAGGACCGGAACGTGGAGGCGACGACCTGCTCGCCGCCGAATACGTTCTCGGCGTGCTCGATGCCGACGAACGCCAGATCGTCTCCCGCCGCATCGATGCGGATACGGTTTTCGCTCGTCTTGTCGAGAGTTGGGAGGTCAGTCTCTCACCGCTTGCCGCCGCCTATCGGGAAGTCGAGCCGTCGGTTTCGGTGAAGACCGCTGTCGACCGCCGCCTGTTCGCCAACGCTGCCGCCGTGACCACGCCCGCCGAATCGCGCGGCGGCCTGTGGTCCAGCCTGGCCTTCTGGCGCGGCCTTGCCGCGGCCGCGGCTGCGGCACTGGCGATTTACATCGCCGTGCCAGTCCTCAACCCCCCGGTCGAGCAGCCGCAGGCGCGCCTCGTCGCTTCGCTGGCCGCCGAAGGCAGCGACGTCAGATATCTCGCCGTCTATGATGCCGCGCATCACGAAATCGGCCTGTCGCATGTCTCCGGTGAGCGTGCTTCCGGCAAGGACTTCGAGCTGTGGATGATCGAGGGCAAGAACCCGCCGGTGTCGATGGGCGTCATTCCGGCCGGCGCTACGGCGCACATTGTCGTCTCGCCGGCGGCCCAGCAGAAGCTTGCCCAGGGCGCGGTGCTTGCCGTCAGCCTCGAGCCGTCAGGCGGTTCGCCGACCGGACAGCCGACCGGACCGGTAGTCGCCGCCGGCGACCTGAAGAGCATCTGACCGGCTCCGCGCGCTTGAAAAATCACAAAGACTATCATAAGTCTATCCCTCACTGAACATGCCCATAGACAGCATGTGGGCCGCGACCGATTGCTTGGGAAATCCGCCGGGCGCGTTAGATAAAATAAAAAATCACGATATTTCTGAAACTCGGGCGATTTTGTCCCGTATCTCCTCGCGTCCCCAAAAATGGGAAGAGAAAAACCCGAGGAGTTCGACATCATGCGTAGATACGCCACCCTTTTGCTCGCCGGTACGATCGCCGTTTCGGCCCTTGCCACCGCCGCCTATGCCGAAAACCCCATGGTTGGCGGCGCCGCGATGTTTGCCGACAAGAACATCGTCGAGAACGCCGTGAACTCGAAGGACCACACCACGCTGGTCGCCGCCGTGAAGGCCGCCGGCCTTGTCGAGACGCTACAGGGCGCCGGTCCGTTCACTGTGTTCGCTCCGACCAACGAGGCCTTCGCAGCCCTTCCGGCCGGGACGGTCGAGACGCTGCTCAAGCCTGAAAACAAGGACAAGCTCACCAAGATCCTCACCTGCCATGTCATCGGTGCCAAGGCGATGGGGGCGGACGTGGCCTCGATGGCCAAGGCTGACGGCGGCACCCACAAGGTCAAGACGGCCGGCGGCTGCGAGCTGTCGCTCAAGGCTGACGGCGGCAAGGTCACGGTCACAGACGAGAACGGCAATGTCGCCAATGTGACGATCGCCGATGTCGAACAGTCCAATGGCGTCATCCACGTCATCGACAAGGTTCTTTTGCCGAAGATGTAACAAGGGGCTTGCTGCCGGCGAACTGGCAGCAAGGGCCCTCCGTCGATTGCACGATCCCGCTCTGTGATCCGCAATTGACCCGCGCACTCCGCGCCTCCCACATTCGGATGTGGGCGGGCGCGGAGTGTTCGTTCGAGGGGCTTCCGTCACCGGCTTTTGATTTCCGCGCGACGGTATAGTTTGGCAAAAGGACATCAGGAGGAACTGGTCATGAACCGTCGCGACTTTCTTTTGAGCGGTGCCGCCGCCATCGGCGTCGTCGGGATCGCGGCAACGATGCTGCGCATGGGCGATCCGCAGGCAGCACAGGCCGCCGAAAATTTCGAAGTCACCAAGACCGACGCCGAGTGGAAAGCCATCCTGTCGCCTGCCGCCTTCAACGTGCTGCGCAAGGAAGGCACGGAGTATCCCGGCACCAGCCCGCTGCTCAACGAACACCGCAAGGGCATCTTCGCCTGTGCCGGCTGCGACCTGCCGCTCTATTCGTCGGAGACGAAATTCGATTCCGGTACCGGCTGGCCGAGCTTCTGGCAAGAGATCCCCAAGGCTATCGGCACGACCGTGGACCGCTCGCTCGGCATGACGCGCACCGAGGCGCATTGCCGCCGCTGCGGCGGCCATCTCGGCCACGTCTTCGACGACGGTCCGGCGCCGACCGGCCTGCGCCACTGCATCAACGGCGTCGCGCTGACCTTCAAGCCCGCCACAGCCTGACAAATTCCAACTGGATATGAAAACTCCGGGCTTGCGGGCCCGGAGTTTTTTGCGCGGTCAGAGCTTTTTCAGGCGTGGACTGGAGGAGCTTCCCGAAACAGCTGCCCACGTATCAGTGGCCGCCGCCGCCACCTCCGCCCGCCGCGGCCGGCTTGCGGATCAGCATGGTGAACATGCCAAGCGTCGCAAACAGCACCGTCAGCATGAAGAACACATCCATGAAGGACAGCAGCGCCGCCTGCTGCTGGACCATGCCAGACAGCTTGGAGATCGCGGCACTTGTCGCGTCGAGGCCGGGGGTTTGCTCGAAATTGAGCGTCATGTTCTGCAGCTTGGTCTGCGCGGCTTCACTGCCCCATTGCACATGTTCGGAGAGCCTTGCGTAGTGGAAGGCATTGCGGTCGATCAGCACGGTATTGATCAGGGCGAGGCCAACCGCACCGCCAAGGTTGCGGGTGAGGTTGAACAGGCCTGAAGCGTTCTTCAGCCGCTCGGGCGGCAAGGTGCCGAGCGCGATGTTGTTGATCGGCACCATGCACAGCATCATCGAACAGCCGCGCAGGATTTGCGGGATGAGCAGCTCATAGAAATCCCAGTCGGCGGTCAGATGCGTCATCCACCAGGTGCCGGTGGCGAAGCCGAAGAAGCCGATCATCATCATCAGCCGCGGGTCCATCTTATTCGACAGGATGCCCGAGATCGGCGCGGTGAAGAACATGGCCAGGCCGCTGACGAACAGCGCCTCGCCGATCATCATCGAATCGTAGCCACGGATGCGCCCGAGATACACCGGGTAGAGATAGGTCAGGCCGTAAAGGCCGATGCCTATGACGAAGGAGAACAGCGAGCCGAAGGCGAAGTTGATGTTGGTGAAGGCCTTCAGGTCGACGATCGGCTCCTCGGCGGTGAACGCCCGCCAGAAGAACAGCACCGCGCCGATGGTCATGACAATGGCGCAGATGAAGACGCCCTGATCCTGCATCCAGTCATTGTTGGGACCCTCCTCGAGCACATATTCCATGCAGCCCAGGAGAGCCGCCATGCCGGCGAGGCCCCACCAGTCGAACTTGCTGAACAGCTTGAGGTTGGGTTTGTCGAAGTCGATCAGCGTCCAGGCCGCCGCTGTGACCAGGATGCCGGGCACGACATTGACCAGGAACAGCCAGTGCCAGGACATGGCATGGCTGATGTAGCCGCCGACAGTCGGGCCGATGGTCGGCGCCAACGTCGCCACCAGGCCGATCATCGGCGAGACGAAGGCGCGGCGCGAGGGCGGGAAGATGGTGAAGGCAGCGGCGAAGACGCTCGGGATCATGCCGCCGCCGATGAAGCCCTGGACGGCGCGGTAGACAATCATCTGGTCGATGTTGGTGGCGGTCGCCGCCAGCGCACTGGCCGCGGTGAAGCCCGCCGCCGAGATCGTGAACAGCACGCGCGTCGACAGCATCCGGCTGAGGAAGCCCGACAGCGGGATCATCACCACTTCGGCGATCAGATAGGCGGTCTGCACCCACGGGATTTCGTCGGAGCTGGCGCTCAGGCCGGCCTGGATTTCCGACAGAGAGGCGGAGACAATCTGGATGTCGAGGATGGCCATGAACATGCCGAACACCATCGCCAGGAAGGCGATGACGCGCCGCGTCGAAATGGTGTCAGGCACAGCCGGCCTCGCCGGCGGCGCTCCTGCTGTCAGGGTTGCGGTTGCCATGGCATTGCTCCCCGGCGGCCGCTCAGTTCGACGCTGCCGCTGATGCCGAACCAGATGGGGCGGTACGGCTGTCGACGGCGACGACGACGCTCAGGCCGGCGCGCAGCTTGCCGCTCTTCAGCGCATCGGCGGGCACATCGATGCGGACCGGAACGCGCTGCACGACCTTGGTGAAGTTGCCGGTGGCGTTTTCGGGCGGCAGCAGCGAGAACACGGCACCCGAAGCCGGCGCCAGCGACGAGACGGTTCCCTCGAAGTCCTGGCCGTCGGTCGCATCGACCGAGATCTTGACCTTCTCGCCGGGCACCAGCCGGGCAAGCTGCGTCTCCTTGAAGTTGGCGACGATGTAGAGCTTGTCCATCGGCACGATGACGGCGAGCTTCTGGCCGGGGCTGACAAGGTCGCCCTGTTCGACAGAGCGGTTGCCGACGATGCCGTCATAAGGCGCCTTGAGCACGGTGAAGGAAAGATCGCGCAGCGCCTTGTCATGGCTGAGCTGCAGGGACGCCAGCGTGCTCGCCGATTCCGCGCGTTGCGCCTGCAGCACGCCGATATTGGCCTGCGCGGCGGCGATCTGTGCGTCGGCGCCGACAAGGGCGGCATCGGCCTGCTGGACCGCCGTCTGGGCGTCGTCCAGCTGCGCCTGCGTGCCGACATGCGTCTTGAGCAGCTGCGAGGCGCGCGCCGCGACCTTGGCTGCATTGTCGGCGGCGGCCTGATCGGCGACCTTCTGCGCCTGGGCCTGCTGCAGCGAGGCGCGGGCTGCGTCGGTCTGGGCGTCAATACGGTCGAGCGTCTTGCTCAAGGTGGCGATCTGCGCCTCGGCCTGGGCGACGGCAATCTTGTAATCGCCGTCATCGACGACGAGCAGCGGATCGCCGGCCTTGACCAGCTGGTTCTCGCTGACCTTGACCTGATCGACATAGCCGGAAATCTTGGGCGAGATGAACGCCATGTCCGCCTGGACATAGGCGTCATCCGTCGAGATCATGAAGCGGCCCGTTGTCCAGTAATCGTAACCGTACCAGGCGCCGGCGCTCAGCAAGGCGACGCCGATGATCGGCAGCAGAAAAGAACGCACCGAGCGCTTCTTCTTGACCGGAGCCTCTGCCGGCGGCGACGAGACGGGCTGGACAGGCATATCCGGCGCTTCCGTCGCCGGCGCAACCTTGGCGTTGGGGAAGGGACGGACTTCGGCTGTGGTCGGCGCGTTCGAGGACATGACATCTCTCTAAAGTTATAATATGATACTGAACCGTTCGGTTCGATCCGGCCGTTGACATAGCGCGTAAAGAGGACCATATCAAGGGCAATCGAACCGCTTGGTTCGAATTATTTTCGAGGTGTGACTTTCATGGCCGAGACCCCGCCCAATGTCGAAAACGAGTCGTGCGACGACCTGTTGGAAAGCTTGCGCCGTGGCCGCCCGGCCGCGGGGCAGGATCCGGTCAAGCGCAGCCAGATCATCGACGGCGCCCGTCGTGTCTTCATCGACAAGGGCTTCGAAGCCGCCTCGATGAACGACATCACCCGCGAGGCCGGTGTCTCCAAGGGTACGATCTACGTCTACTTCGCCAACAAGGAGGAGCTGTTCGAGGCGCTGATCGAGGAAGAGCGCGGCACCATCTTCAAGAACATGTATGACGTGCTGGACAACGCCGACAACCTGCGCGAGACGCTGGTGAAGTTCGGCAAGGTGCTGGCCCTCAAGATCACGTCGGCCAAGGTCATCCAGGCACAGCGCACGGTGATCGGGGCATCCGACCGGATACCCGACATGGGCGCGCGTTTTTACGAGCGCGGTCCCAAGCGTGGCCACGACAAGGTCGCGGCCTTTCTCAATGCCGCCATCGAGCGCGACCTGCTGCGCATCGACGATGTCGATCTTGCCGCCTATCAGTTCACCGAACTGTGCCTGGCCGGTCTGTTCCGCCAGTGCATCTTCGCCTACCGCACGAAAGCCCCGACCCAGGACGAGATCGATCACATCGTCAGGTCAGGCGTCAGCATGTTCCTCAGGGCATACGGCACCGAAAGGCTTGTGGCGGAAGAAGGCCATCAGACGATTGCTATCGAGGCCAAGCCTTAACCCAGTTCTAAGGTGTGTTGAGATTCAGGTCAGGCCGAGCCGAAAACGGTGGCTTTCGAGAACCGGAGCGGAGCGGACATTCGGGTCCGTGAGCACCGGAAGCGCAGAAAGCCGTCGTTTGCAGGCCGGTATCACCTGAATATCGACATAGCTTAGCCGCCATTGGCGGCAAGCACGATGGCCGCCTGCAATTCCTGAAGGCCCTCGCCTTTTTCCGAAGACGTCGCCAGCACGAACGGGAACGCCGCCGGCCGCTTCTTGATCTTTGCCAGCGTCTCCTCGATCAGCCTCGGCACGCCGGCAGTCTTGATCTTGTCGGTCTTGGTCAGGACGATCTGGTAGGACACCGCCGCCTTGTCGAGCAGCGACAGCACTTCATCGTCCTTGGCCTTGATGCCGTGGCGGGCGTCGATCAGCACATAGACACGCTTCAGCGTGACGCGGCCCTTGAGATAGTCGAAGACCAGCTTGGTCCACTCGTCGACCTTTTCCTTCGGCGCGGTGGCATAGCCATAGCCGGGCATGTCGACTAGCGCCAAGGGCGGCAGGTCGGCGCCCTCACCCGAAAATCCGTCCGGCACGAAATAGTTGAGTTCCTGCGTGCGCCCCGGCGTGTTGGAAGTGCGCGCCAGCCCCTTCTGGTTGACAAGTGCGTTGATCAGCGACGACTTGCCGACATTCGAGCGGCCGGCAAAGGCGATTTCCGGCGGCCCTTCCGGCGGCAGGAACTTCATGGCCGGAACGCCGCGAATGAAGATCCATCCTCGCGTAAACAGTTCGGTGCCGATTGTGCTGCTGTTCAGAGCGTTCAAGCTGCTGCCTCCAGAAGAGAAATATTGGCACCCCGGATAGCATCGAGGTTGCGGCTGACCTTGTCCACCGGCCAGTCCCACCACGCCACCGCCAGCAGCCGCCTGATTGTCCGGTCGTCGAAACGCATCTTTACCACCTTGGCCGCGTTGCCGGCGACGATCGCATAGGGCGGCACGTCATGTGTCACCACCGATTTCGCGGCAACGATGGCGCCGTGGCCGATTTCCACCCCGGGCAAGATCACCGCCTCCATGCCGATCCAGACGTCGCTGCCGACAATGGTGTCGCCGCGCACTTCCCTGGACCAGGTCGCCGGGTCAAAACCCTTTTCCCAGCCATGGCCGAAAATATTGAACGGATAGGTCGAAAAGCCGGACATGGCGTGGTTGGCGCCGTTCATGATGAAGCGCGCGCCCTCGGCGATGGCGCAGAACCTGCCGATGATCAGCTTGTCGCCAATGAACGGATAGTGGTGCAGGACGCATTTTTCGTCGAATTTGTCCGGACCGTCGGGGTCGTCATAATAGGTGAAGTCGCCGACCTCGATGTTCGGCGCGTTCACCAGCCCCTTGAGGAAGCCGACGCGGGTATGCATCGGGATCGGGTGCTTGATGTCTGGGTTGGGTCCGTCCATGTCGAAATCCGTCAGAGAAATGGCCGCCAGGCGCATCCGAAACTCGAATGCGCCCGTTCAAAATAGCGTGATCCGCCCTATAGCACCAATCGGGCGACGAGCGAGCTTTCCTTGACGGTCTTGCTCATTTGCTGCCGCGGCAAATCACGATCGGATCGGACAGCGCACCGTCGAAACCGCTGCCCTGATAGACGGTGACATTCGTGGCGCCGGGCGGCAGCATGAAGCTGCCTTCGACGATTTTCTGGTCGCCGGCCGGTATGTGGAGAGCCCAGCTATAGGTGCAAAACAGCGGCGCCTGGGGTTCGACGTGGCTGCAGTTCAATTGCGCGCCACCCAGCATGGCGGCGCCGCCGCAGCTGACGGCGTCCTTTGCGAACGCAATGCCCGGCCATCCCGCGATGGCCGCCACGGTCGCGATCTTCAGCCAATTCATCGTCGTATCCTTGCCCGGCAACTGCCTGCTACCTGAGGCTTTTGTGGCGTAGCAGTCCATGCGTCATTTTTCCAGGCGGGCTTAGTCCGTCTTGCGCACTGCGTCGAGCGGGATTATGTGCATGATGATAATAAGCATGCTCACTAAAGTCGCGCCGAAAAACTCCAGTGCCTCCCATGCCATCGTCACCCAACATCAGCTTCGTGCTGCACAATGTCGCGCGCCTGCTTCGAAAGCGGTTCGAGCAGAGGTCGCGGGCATCGGGGCTGACCCGCGCCCAGTGGCAGGTGCTGGCCTATCTCAGCGTGCATGAGGGCATCCACCAGAACAAATTGGCGGACCTTATCGAGATCACGCCGATCACGCTCGCCCGGCTGCTCGACAAGATGGAAGCACGCGGCTTCATCGAGCGCCGGCCCAATCCCGCCGACCGCCTGGCATGGCTGCTTTACCTGAAGCCGCAAGCCCATCCGCTTATCGAAATCATGCGCAGCAATGGGCAGAAGACGCGTGACGAGGCCTTCGTCGGCCTTTCCGCGGATGCGCAACTGCATCTGCTGCACACCCTATCCCTCATCAAATCCAATCTGCTCGCGGCTTGCACCCAGCCTGCCGCCGACCGGGAGAAAACACATGGCTGAATCAACCTCACCAAAGAAGCCTGTCGAAGAAGACGGATCCGCCGCCGACCGGGCGCGCGATCAGGTCATCCGACTGGACAGCGAACGCGAGCAAAGGCGAGCGAGCACCGTCATCGACAATGACGAACTCGAAGCACCGGTCGCCCTGCAGCCGGCGGCGCTCGAGGCTCCGTCTAAGGAGCCACGCCAGGCCGGGGTTGCGGTGGCGCCTCCGGCGCCGGTCAAGCCCAAGCGCGGCCGGGCACGGCCGATCCTATTTGCCCTGCTTCCGGTCGCGCTGGTCGTCGGCGGCTATTACTACGTCATCGGCGGTCAGGTCATGACGACGGACAACGCCTACATCCAGGCGCAGTCGCTCGGCGTTTCCACCGATGTCTCCGGCACTGTGTCCGAGATCGACGTGCACGAGAACGAGGCGGTGAAGAAGGACCAGGTGCTTTTCCGGCTGCGGCCGGCCTCTTTCGAAACCGCTCTTGCCGCCGCCCAGGCGCAGCTCGGCACGGTGCGCAACCAGGTGCTGACCCTGCAGGCGAGTTACCTGCAGTCACAGGCGCTGATCGAGCAGGCGCAGGCCGACATCCCCTATTACGAGGCCGCTTTCCAGCGCCAGCAGGATCTGCTCAAGACCTCGACTTCCTCCAAGGCGACCTTCGACAGCGCCCAACACGACCTCGTCGCCGCCCGCCAGAAAGTGTCCGTTGCCCAAGCGCAGGCACAGGCGACGCTTGCCCAGCTTGGCGGCGACGCCAGTCAGCCTGTCGAGAAGAATCCGTTCTACCTTCAGGCGCAATCGGCGGTCGACGACGCCCAGCGCAACCTTGCCGATTCCATCGTCAAGGCGCCGTTCGACGGCATCGTCACCAATGTCGACGCGCTTCAGGTCGGCAAGTACCTGCCGGCTTCGCAGCCGGCCTTCAGCCTGATTTCGGCGACCGATCTGTGGATCGCGGCGGAGCCGAAGGAAACCGAACTGACCTATGTGCGGCCGGGACAGACGGCGACGATCAGCGTCGACAGCTACCCGGGTGCCGTCTGGCACGGTACGGTCGCCTCGATCAGCCCGGCGTCGTCGTCGAGCTTCTCCTTGCTTCCGGCGCAGAACACCACCGGCAACTGGGTCAAGGTCGTACAACGCATTCCGATGCGCGTGACGTTGGACGATCTCCAGGGCAAGCCGCCGTTGCGTGGCGGGATGAGCGTCGTGGTCGGCATCGATACCGGCCATGCGCGCGGCCTGCCGGACTTCGTGACGGACCTCCTCGGCCGGTTCGGACAAAAGTCATGACCGGCGCGTCCGCGACAGGTGGCGTGGTCGCCAATCGCGGCGCCATCACCGCCTGCGTGATCCTCGCCGTCATCATGCAGGCGCTGGACACGACCATCGCCAATGTGGCGCTGCCCTATATCCAGGGCAGCGTTTCGGCGAGCGCCGACCAGATAAACTGGGTGCTGACGTCCTACATCGTCGCGGCGGCCGTCATGACGCCGCCTTCGGGCTATCTTGCCAATCGTTTCGGCCGCAAGCGCATCCTTTTGATATCCATCACCGGCTTCGTCGTCGCATCGGTGCTGTGCGGGTTCGCGCAGTCGCTGCCGCAGATCGTCGGCTTCCGCCTGCTGCAAGGCCTGTTCGGCGCGGCCCTGGTGCCGCTGGCGCAGAGCATCCTGCTCGACATCTACAGCGTCGAGGAGCGCGGCTCGGCGATGGCGCTGTTCGGCGTTTCGGTGATGGTCGGGCCGGTGCTCGGGCCGGTCATCGGCGGCTGGCTGACCGAGAATGTCAGCTGGCGCTGGGTGTTCTACATCAACGTCCCGATCGGGGCCCTGGCCTTCGCCGGCGTGTCGATGTTCGTCCAGGAAACCAAGACCGACCTCAAGGCGAGGCTGGACTGGCTGGGCTTCGGCATGCTCAGCGTCACCATCGCATCGCTGCAGATGTTCCTCGATCGCGGCGAGCAGCTCAACTGGTTCTCGTCGTCCGAGATCATCGTCGAGGCGCTGATCTGCGCGTCGGCCTTCTACATCTTCCTCGTCCACACCTTCACCGCCAAAAACACGTTCGTGAATCCGAGGCTTTTCCTCGACCGCAACTTCGCCGTCGGCATGATCTTCATCTTCATCATTGGCATCACCTATCTGGCCTCGCTGGCCCTGATGACGCCCTACCTGCAGACGCTGATGGGCTATCCGGTGGTGACGGCCGGCATCGTCATGGGGCCGCGCGGTCTCGGCACCATGGCTTGCATGTTCCTGGTCGGCAGGCTGATCGGCAAGGTGGACACGCGCTGGCTGCTGTTTACGGGCCTGCTGGTCACCGCCTGGGCGATGTACGACATGGCCGGCTGGACCCCTGATGTCTCGCAATGGACGATCATCAGCACCGGCTTCATCCAGGGAGCGGGCCTCGGCTTCCTGTTCGTGCCGCTGACCACCATCACCTTCGCCACGCTGGCGCCGGAGCGGCGCGCGGAAGGCACCGGGCTGTACAATCTGTCGCGAAACATCGGCTCCAGCGTCGGCATATCCGTCGTCACCGCGCTGTTGACGGAGAACGTGCAGATCAACCACGCCAACATCGCCACCTATGTGACGCCCTACAACCAGGCGTTCGGCAATCCGGCGATCTCCCAGGCGATGGATCCCTACAGCGCCGCAGCCGCGCTCGACGGCGTGGTGACGCTGCAGGCGACCATCATCAGCTACATGAACGACTTCAAGCTGATGATGATCCTGTCGCTTGCCGCTATTCCGCTGGTTCTGTTGCTGCGCAAGCCGGCGACTCCGGCCAAGATCGACCACAGCGCCGTGATGGAGTGATGACGGTCGAGGCTCATCTGGCTGGACAAGCAACAGCCGAAAAGAAACCGGGGTCCTGTGAGGGACTACAGGACCCCGGCCGATGCCGATACGACTTCCCAAGAAACATGGCACCTCGTCATGAGGTGGGACGGCAGGCCGAGAAAGCCCCAACGGACCCTGCCTTGATCCCCTTTGCCGAAAGCCGTTACTTTGGCAACAGCACCTTGTTGACGACATGGATGACGCCGTTCGACTGGTTGACGTCGGCGATCGTCACTCGCGCCTCGCCGCCTGACTCATCCATGATGTAGAGCTTGCCCTTCTTGACTTCGGCGGTCAGCGTGTCACCGGAGACGGTTTTCATCTCGTACTTGCCGCCCATCGCCCTGGCCTTCTTCATCATTTCGGCGCCCGAAATCTTGCCGGCCACGACATGCGCGGTCAGCACCTTGGTGAGCTTGTCCTTGTTCTCCGGCTTCAGCAGCGTGTCGACGGTGCCCTTGGGCAATTTCGCAAACGCTGCATTGGTCGGGGCAAAGACTGTGAACGGGCCAGCGCCCTGCAGCGTGTCGACCAGGCCGGCGGCCTTGACCGCGGCGACCAGCGTCGTGTGATCCTTCGAATTGACGGCGTTCTCGACGATGTTCTTGGTGGTGTACATCGGCGCGCCGCCGACATTCGGGTTTTTGGCATAGGCGGGCGCGGCAATCGCCACGCCGGCGATGAGCGCGGAAAAGGCGATGGTCCTGAATGACGGCAAGCGCATGTGGTCTTCCTCCGGGTGAGGGCTGATCGGAATTGATAGCCTTTGGAAACGCACAGGCAGTCACGCCCCCGGCGAGGCGCAAGTTTCGCCGATCACGGGAACGTGATCCCGGAGTTGCTTAAACGGAAAAAGCCCCGCGCGAGCGGGGCTTTGAGGCTGGAGAAAGCGCTGCGCTTCTATTCGGCCGGCGATGGTTTCTTTCGGAACAGCGCGACCAGATTGTCCCACAGCTCGATCTTGGCGCCCTGGCGCTTCATGATGATGCCCTGCTGGAGGATCGACAGCGTGTTGTTCCAGGCCCAGTAGATGACCAGGCCGGCCGGGAAACCCGCCATCATGAAGGTGAAGATGACAGGCATCCAGGTGAAGATCGCCGCCTGCGTCGGGTCCGGCGGCGTCGGGTTCATGCGCATCTGCAGGAACATGGTGACGCCCATGATCAGCGGCCAGACGCCGATCATCAGCATGTGCGGCAGGGTGACCGGGATCAGGCCGAACAGGTTGAACAGCGACGTCGGGTCGGGTGCGGCCAGATCCTGGATCCAGCCGAAGAACGGCGCGTGCCGCATCTCGATGGTGATGTAGAGCACCTTGTAGAGCGAGAAGAAGACCGGGATCTGCAGCGCCACCGGCCAGCAGCCGGCAAGCGGGTTGATCTTCTCGGTCTTGTACAGCTCCATCATCGCCTGCTGCTGCTTCATCTTATCGTCCGCGTATTTCTCGCGGATCTCGAGCATTTTCGGCTGCACCTTCTTCATGTTCGCCATCGACGCGTAGGACTTGTTGGCGAGCGGATAGAAGATGGCCTTGACGATGACGGTGGTGGCGAGGATGGCCAGGCCGAAATTGCCGAAGAATTTGTAGAGCGTGTCGATCAGCCAGAACATCGGCTTGGTGATGAAGTGGAACCAGCCCCAGTCGATCAGGAGATCGAACCGCTTGATATGACGGTCTTCCGCATAGGCGTTGATCTTGCCGACTTCCTTGGCGCCGGCGAAGATTTCGCTCTCCACCGTCGCCGACTGGCCGGCATCGACGGTGATCGGGTCGGTGAGGAAATCGGACTGGTAGCGATGGCGGCCGTCCTCGAAATAGGCGTAGCGCGGCTGGAACGGCTGCTTCTCGGTCGGCACCAGGGTCACCGCCCAGTATTTGTCGGTGATGCCGAGCCATCCGTCGGTCGACTTGCCCGGCGTGAACTGCTTGTCCTTCTCGATGGACGCGTATTTGTGCTCCTGCAGGCCTTCGGTGCCGGTGAAGCCGATCAGGCCCTCATGCAGCACATAGGTGCTGGCAACCAGCGGCTTGTCGAAGCGGGTGACGCGGCCGTAATTGGACAGCGAGACGGCGGCCGTGCCCGCATTCTGCACCGTGTCGGACACCGTGAACATGTAGTTGGTGTCGACGGAAAAGGTGCGCTTGAAGGTCAGGCCCTTGTCGTTCGAATAGGTCAGCGTGACCGGGGTCGTCGGCGTCAGCGTCGCATTGCCGTCGACGGCCCACACAGTCTCGGGACCGGGTACCGCGCCGGTCTTGTCGTTGCCGACGAAGCCGATCTCGGCATAGTAGCCATTGGGCAGTGCCGCCGGGTTGAGCAGGCTGATCTCGGGCGAGTTCTTGTCGACCGTCTCGGTGTAGTGCTTGAGCTTGAGGTCGTCGAGACGGGCGCCGGTCAGGTTGATTGAACCCTCGAGGCTCGGCGTGTCGATCCTGGCGCGGGTGGTCGTGGCGAGTGCCTGTTCGCGGCCGGCCGGCGTCACGGCGTCTGTTCCCGGTGCGTTGGGAATGGCGCCAGGGGCGACGGGCGTTCCGGTGTCGGTACCGGGATTTGTGCCGGCGGCCTTCTTCTGCTCCTCGACGCGCTGCTGTTCGACGCGGGCTGCCTCGCGCTGCGCTTCGCTGCGCGGCAACACGTAAAAATATTGCCATACCGCCAGGATCAGCACCGACAGCGCGATGGTGATGAAGAAGTTCCGGTTGTTTTCCATCGAAAGCCCTTGGCCTATCGTGTTCCGCGCAGTCGGCGGGAGAGTTCGGCCTTCAACTGGCCGAACGGAGTGGTAAGCACGTCTTCGCGCCCGACGATGACATAGTCATTGCCAGGCGCCATGTCACTTGCAGCATGCGTGCGGACGGCTTCTCGCAGCCGCCGCCGGACACGGTTGCGGACAACCGCATTGCCGACCTTCTTGGTGACGGTGTAGCCGACGCGCGGCGACAGGCCGTCGCCGCGGTCGAGGACTTCAACGAGAAAAAGCCGCCCGCGTCGCTTTTCACCACGACGGACGGCCAGGAATTCCGCGCGCTTCAGAAGCCGCTTGGGATTTGGTCCCACTGGCTTGCCGGTTGCGGGCAACGATCTCGTCTTCCGTTCAGGCGCTGAGCCGCTTGCGGCCGCGGTTGCGACGAGCTGCGACGACGCCGCGACCACCCTTGGTGGCCATGCGGGCACGGAAGCCGTGCCGACGTTTGCGGACGAGTTTAGACGGTTGGTAGGTACGCTTCATTTGTTTTAATACCGCGGGGTGCGGCCCTTCTTGATTCTGTCACTGTGTAACAGGAGCTTTGCCGGGCCGGCTTTGGCGCGATCGAAACCGCGCCGGGACGAATGGCCCGAGCGTGTGCGGGCTTATAGAAAGAAGGCTTTTGGAAGTCAATCCGGAGTCGTCGGGCGCAATCCGACTCCGTTCAGGCCGGTTTATGTTTGCGACCAAGGATGAAATTGGCAAAAAAGCCGTAATCGCCTAATCTGCGTTGATCAAGTGATCGTGAAGACATTAGCCGCATGAGCGAAACCATACAGGCACAGGAAGGGATCGGCACGGCGGGGGCCACCGAGGCGCCGGCCGCCGTGCGCACGGTTCCGTTGTCGCGCGGCCTGTCGACCAAGCTGCTGCTGCTGACCATCGTCTTCGTGCTGTTGGCCGAAGTGCTGATCTTCCTGCCCTGGATCGCCAGCTACCGGCTGAACTGGCTGAAGGAGCGGCTGAGCACGGCGGCGGCGGTGTCGATCGTGCTGGTGCAAGGTGAATCCACCTCGCTGTCGCGCACGGCCCAGAACGACGTGCTGATGGCGATCGGCGCCAAGGCGATCGCGGTGCGCGACGGCGGCGTCTCGCGGCTGCTGGTGGTGGCCGAAATGCCGCCGAAGGTCGACGAGCACATCGATATCGCCTCGATCGGCATGATCAAGGGCATGACCGGTGCGCTCGACACGCTGTTTTTCGGCGGCGACCGGATGCTGCGCGTCTTCGGTCCGGTCGGCGAGTCCGACAAGGAGTTCGAATTGATCATGCCGGACAACAGCCTGCGCAATGCGATGCTGCGCTATTCGCGCAACGTCGCCTTCGTCTCGCTGCTGATCTCGCTGTTCACCGCCATGCTGGTCTACGCCGCCATCGACCTGATCATGATCGGGCCGATCCGTACGATGACGCGCTCGATGCTGTCCTTCTCCGAGGCGCCCGACGATCCCGGACGGATCATCCATCCGGCTGCCCGCGCCGACGAGATCGGGGTTGCCGAGCGCGAGCTGTCGCAGATGCAGGAGCGGCTGCAAAAAATGCTTTCCGAGCAGAAGCACCTTGCCGACCTCGGCCTCGCGGTCTCCAAGATCAACCATGACATGCGCAACATCCTGGCCTCGGCGCAGCTGATGTCCGACCGTCTGCGCCAGGTCAAGGACCCGACCGTGCAGGCCTTCGCGCCTAAACTGTTGCGCGCGCTCGACCGTGCCGTGTCCTATTCCGAAGGCGTGCTCGCCTATGGCCGCACGCAGGAGCCAGCGCCGGCGCGCCGGCGCTTGAGGCTGCGCCAACTGGTCGAGGACGTGCACGGCCTGCTCGACATCGAGCAGGGCATCGAGTTCGTCAATTCGGTCGAGCCGGCCTTCGAGATCGACGCCGATTCCGACCAGCTGTTCCGCGTGCTCACCAATCTGTGCCGGAATTCCGTGCAGGCGATGGCGGCCGACAGCGAAAGCGCCCTGGTGCGCCGCTTGGCGGTGTCGGCCGTGCGCCTGGGCAGCGTCAGCCGCATCGCCGTCAGCGACACTGGCCCCGGCTTACCGCCGAAAGCGCGGGAAAACCTGTTCGCAGCCTTTCGTGGCTCGGCCCGCAGCGGCGGCACCGGCCTTGGCCTGGCGATCGCGCACGAACTGATCCGGGCGCATGGCGGCACGGTGGAGCTGGTCGAGAGCATCGGCGGACGCACCACATTCGCGGTCACCATTCCCGACCAGCCGGTCCGGCTCGACCAGGCCCGCAACGGCCTGCGCCGCCCGGCATGATGTTTCGGGCGCGTTTTGCTCCGATGCTCGTGCCTCCGGGTCCGGCGCTCCTTTTCTCAGGGATCGGCGCTCTTCCCTTCAAGGATTGAGTTCGGGCTCAACTCCGGAGCCATTTCAAGCGCCGGGATCCGGGCCGTCATCGTCAACAAAGGCACTTGTGACAAAACTTTTGCCGGATCGACTTGCTTTTCGGAAATTCAGTCGCTAGGGAACACGTCTCGTCGCGACCGGTCGTTTACGATCGGATTGCGGGGTCATGGAAAGCATGGCCTGTTGCGCGCCCGTAGCTCAGCTGGATAGAGCACCAGACTACGAATCTGGGGGTCAGGAGTTCGAATCTCTTCGGGCGCGCCAAATTTCCGCCATTCCAGAACAGAAGTGGGCACCGCAGAGATGGCGGCAGCTTTGCGCCTCATGTCGGCCGTTAAAGTTAGTTGTGCCACCGCCTTACAGCGGACATCACCGGCGACCGCGCTTGAGGGCGTAGTTGCGCCAGGAGCGGTCATTCGATGTTCTGCCGTTGAACGGCTTCATTCGCCAGTTTAGCGGAAATTGGGCGACAGCATGGTTGCCTCAACAGGGAAGTTCGAAACCCTCTTGGTCCGCGAATCCCGCTGATTGCACGCTGCGGTGCAATATTCTGCAAGATAGCACCCAACCAACGCCGATAGCCGCATTGCTCTCGACAGGAGCACTCCTGCCGCAGACCACCTAGCTGGCAGACACTTGGCTGATCCCGGCATCGACCCAGGCACGCGTCTGTTCCAGCACTTCATCCGAAAACGTTGGGTCATCGATCGCCCGAGCGAGGATTACTGCCCCCACCATCGCTGCCCAGCTTCCGATCGCCGCGCGGCGTCTGTCTGCCGGATCCAACTCCGGGAGCGCCTTGCCGATACGGTCGATCTGCGATCGTAGGCCTTCCGTCATGGCCGAGCGTGCAGCCGGGGTCTGATGGCGGATGGCTGCGGCAAGGCTCGCCGTCGGGCAACCGCCGGCGCAGTTGTCGCGATGCCGGGGCGAAAGATAGGAACCTACATAAGCGCGAAGATCGCCCCCTCCGCCTGAGTCCGCGGCGAGGACGTGGGCAAGGGTCTGCGCGATCAGGTCGTCCTTCGAACTGAAATGACCATAGAAGCCGCCATGGGTGAGCCCGGCGGCTTTCATCACTTCCGCCACGCTGACCGCGTCGAACCCCTTCTCGCGAAACAGCCGGCTGGCCGCATCCAATATCCGGCGGCGGTTCTCCGCCATCTGCTCTCGACTGACCTTCATTTCAAAATTCTTCCGTCGGCCCCGTTGACATTTACATGATGCCCATCATATTTAGCTGCAATCATGATGACCGTCATGAATATAGATGCCATCAAAGAAAAGAGCAATGCCATGACGACCATCCCATCAGTCCTCATCACCGGCGCCTCCACGGGCATCGGAGCTTCCTATGCCGAACGGTTCGCCCGCCGCGGACACGACCTCGTGCTGGTTGCCCGTGACGTGGCACGAATGGAGGCACTGGGAGCCCGGCTCCGTCAGGAAACTGGCGTTGCGATCGACATCATCCAGGCTGATCTTACGCAGCCTGCCGAGCTTGCGACGGTCGAGACGAGGCTGCGCGATGACGCCCGCATCGGGATCCTCGTCAACAATGCCGGAACGGCCATCGGCGGAAGCTTCATCGAGCAGAGCACCGATGACGTCGCACGGCTGGTTGCGCTCAACACGACCGCACTTCTGCGGCTTGCCAGCGCCATCGCCCCGCGACTTGCGAAGGCGGGTGCAGGGGCGATCGTCAACATCGGTTCCGTGGTCGGGCTGGCGCCCGAGTTCGGCATGACGGTTTACGGCGCGACCAAGGCCTTCGTGCTGTTTCTGTCACAGGGGCTCAGCCTCGAGCTTGAGCCGAAGGGCGTCTACGTCCAGGCCGTGCTGCCCGCCACGACGCGAACCGAGATCTGGGGCCGCCGACGTCAACGCGCTCTCCAACGTCATGGAGGTGGACGATCTGGTTGACGCGGCGCTGGTCGGCTTCGACCGCCGCGAACCGGTGACCATCCCGCCACTCCCCGATGCCGGTCAGTGGGACGCGCTTCAGGCCGCGCGCCAGGCCATGCTTCCAAACTATCGAAACGAACATCCCGCCGAGCGGTACCGCAAGGTCGCCTGAGCACCAACGAATCCATTTGAAAACGACCTCGTCGCGGCGGGGACAAACAAAGGTGACCTATGACCAACAAAGCACTTTTTGAGCCTTATTCTCTCGGCTCGCTGACGCTCTCCAATCGTATCGTCATGGCGCCCCTCACGCGCAATCGTGCTGGCCCGGGCTTCGTTCCGGGCGATCTGGCCGCCGAGTATTACGGCCAGCGGGCCTCCGCCGGCCTGCTGATCTCCGAGGCCACGCAGATTTCGCAGCAAGGACAAGGTTACCAAGACACGCCCGGCATCTACTCTCAGGCTCAGATCGACGGCTGGCGCAAGGTCACGACAGCCGTGCACGCCAAGGGCGGGCGTATCTTCCTGCAGCTCTGGCATGTTGGTCGCGTCTCGCACGTCGATCTGCAGGAGAACGGCGCCGCGCCCGTGGCGCCCTCGGCAATCCGGGCCGCGACCAAGACGTTCGTGAACAACGGCTTTGTCGAGGTTTCGGAGCCCCGCGCGCTGGCGCTCGATGAGCTTGCGGAGATCGTCAACGATTTCCGGCAAGCAGCCGCGAACGCCATTGAGGCCGGCTTCGATGGCGTCGAGATTCATGGCGCCAACGGCTATCTGCTGGACCAGTTCACCAAGGACGGTGCCAATGTCCGTACGGATGCTTATGGCGGCTCGGTCGAGAACCGCGCCCGGCTGATGCTGGAGGTTGCGACTGCGGTGGTCGAGGAGATCGGCGCAGAGCGCACCGGCATCCGGATTTCGCCCGTCTCGCCCGCCAACGGCGTCTCGAGCAGCGCCCCCCAGGCGCAGTTCGACTATATCGTCGATCAACTCGACGCCTTGGGCATCGTCTACATCCATGTCGTCGAGGGCGCCACGGCGGGATCGCGCGACGCCACGCCCTTCGACTTCGGATCGCTCCGTGGTCGCTTCAACAACACCTATATCGCCAATAACGGCTATGGCCTCGAACTCGCGGCGTCGCGGCTCGCCGAGGGCAAGGCGGACCTGTTCGCCTTCGGACGCCCGTTCATCGCCAATCCCGATCTTGTTGAACGGCTGCAGACGCGCGCGCCACTGGCGGAGTTCGACCCGGCGACGCTCTATGGCGGCGGCTCCGCCGGCTATACCGACTATCCCGCGATCGCCGCCTCAAGCCGCCCATGAGCTATCGGAGGGCGGCGCCTCCACGTAACAGCAGCGCCTCAGGGCATCTCTCTGGCGCTCCGCTCGAACTGGTGTCCAAACCCAGGGATTCAGGAGGGCCGTGGAGGGCTATAGTATAGACGTTAGCTCCTCTGGTCCGCCCAGGACCAGCCAAGCGAGATTCGTAGCACGTCGTACGTTCGCTTTACAGGCGCAAGCGGACCCATTCACCGTGATTTCAACTGTCGTGAATGGGTCAAATCGCATCGCTGCTTGGGGGCGCCTGAACGTCCGCTTCGCACATTCCAAGCCGCAAGTCCGCTTCCGGCCCCGTGTCTGCTGCTCCCGCCCGCGAGCTTTGGACACCTTGACCCAATGCCGGCCCGCAGGCGTTAGCGGGCGATCACAAAAACTACATAGTACAAACAATAACACGAGTGCCCAGTTTCATCCTTTCGGGCGAACCAAAACCATCCATGGATTATGGTTCGTTGATTGCTGTCCGATTTCTTGGGACAAGGCGGAAACCCGCGGAGCCTGATTTGACCATGCCTTCTTCTACCATCAAGCGTGCGCTGATCACCGGGGCCGGTGCGGCCGACGGCATCGGCTTCGCCATTGCCCGGCAGCTTGGCTATGCCGGCCACGCGGTTTTCCTTACGGGTGCCAGTGCGCGTGTGCTCGATCGCGCCGCCGCGCTTTGTGCCGAAGGCATCGATGCCAAAGCCGTGGTCGCCGATCTCACCATCGCGGCTGATGTCGCGCGGCTGCGGGCTGATGTCGGCGCGGTCGATATACTGGTCAACAATGCCGGCATGGGCTCGCTGGCATCGCCCTCGGTCGACAAGGCGTTTCTCGCCATGACCGAGGCCGACTGGGACCAAGGGATCGACGTCAGCTTGAAGACCGCGTTCCTGGTCACCCGTGCGTTTCTGCCGGCGATGGTCGACGCGGGCTATGGGCGCATCGTCAATGTGGCGTCGGTGACCGGACCGCTGGTGTCCTTCGAAGGCACAGCCGCCTATTCCGCCGCCAAGGCCGGCATGGTCGGGCTGACGCGCACGCTGGCCCTCGAAGCCGCAAAAAGCGGCATCACGGCCAATGCCGTGGCTCCCGGCTGGATCGAAACGGGGTCGTCGAGCGAGATGGAGCGGCAAGCTGCCCTGCACACGCCGCCGGCGCGGGCCGGGCGGCCGGACGAGGTGGCCGCCACGGTGGTGTTCCTGGCCTCGGAAGGCGCCAGCTATGTCAACGGCGCCCTGCTGGTGGTCGACGGCGGCAACAGCCTCCAGGAGCGCAAGGGCTGAACGTCGATCGGCGCTGGTGCCTTCCGCCAATCAGCGGGAACCAAACCGCTCAGCAGCGGTTTTCCCCCTGAAGGGACCGCAAACCTCACGGGTGCGGAATAATGCACGACCATCTGGAACTGGAACTGGCGAGAGCCAGGCAGCGCGTCAAGCGTGCGGAACTCTTTCTCACGCGAGCGAATGAGATGCTGGACGAGGAGCGTGGCGTCGGCATCAGCCTTGCCCTGTGCTGCCGAATCAGATCCGAGCAAAAACGTGTGGCTGAAGCGCGCTTACGCCTCCGCCAGATCGATCCCACCACACACTGATCATTCCATGACTATGATGCCCTTCGAATCTCCCGACTGAAGCAACGGCTCGGGCTCGCGGCGCGCATCGGTAGCGTCCAGGTGGTTCCTCAAGACGCCTTGGCGAGAAAATTCCGAAAGTCCGACTTGGCCTGCAGCAGGCGCAGCACATTGTCGCGCGAACCGCGCACATGGGCACGCGCGAGCGTGCCGGCGCGGCCGGCGTCGCCGGCGCAGATGGCGTCGACGATTTTCGTCGTCACGGGCGATCTTCCATTCGTCCAGCCAGAACCGGTTCCGTCCAGACATAGTGCTGGCACTTAGCGAGCATGCCGCACCGGACGTCCGGCACAATGCGGTCCTTAAAGCCGTTCCCGCCACTTGGTTGAAAAATTCAGATCCCGAACCAAATTGAAACTATTGCCCCACGTAACCCGCATTTGATCGCACACATCGGGAATTCTGCGATTTGCCCGTTGGGTATTAGGTTTCGAGACTTCCGTGGTGACAACTGAGCGCATGTCTGGAGCGAAAAGAGCATAGGCGATCAGGAATGGATCCCGGCCGATCTTGATGACTTCGGAATCGGTTAGATCGGTTGCATATCCCATCGCTAGTACCTCCTGCACCCGGCCGACGTCGACTTCCTCGTCCAAGCATAGGACCGTCTTGTTTTCTTTGTCCCCGAGCCACTGAGCCAAATCATCGCTTCCACCGATGATCTCTTCAACAATCTCCACCGGCATTTTGATGGCGCCCCGCTCCGCCCAATACAAAAGCCATTCCCAAAACTCGGGTACGCGATCGAACGCGTAGTATGAGTTTTTCGCGGTGATCAGGACGCTCGCATCGAGGAGGTAAATTTTGTCGCCCCCTCAAGCTGCACGGCCGGAAGCACCTGCAGGCGGTGCGCCTGTCAATGCGTAGACATTGGCCGGTCTTACACCAAGGATTCGTCCGGCCGCAGATGGGGAGAGGGCGCCCTCGGCCAGCATCCTCGCAGATAGGCCAACCAGCCGGTTGCCGAGCCTATGCCGTCGAACGACATAATAATTCGGGCCGCTTTCATTTTCTCTATTTCGCTCTCGTGCGGCGGCCCGGTTCTGAAGCCACAGTCTTCGAAAGGTGCCGCTCACTTCCGCCCAAGTCTCGCGGGAGATCATCCCCTCGCGGAAGAGTTTGTAGGCGACAGCAGAATGGCTGACCTGCCAAGCATCAGCCAATTGCCGAATTCTCGCAATGACCTGATCGGTATCGGCTCCATGAAGCCCGTGCTCACTCAACGCCTCATCACCTGGCATCAAGATCTGGCCTGCCACGTCATTGCAGAAAACCTCGATCTCTGTAGATGGATTGGCGCCGCTAATGCCCGTCCGGCCAATCCAGATGTGCGTCAATTCATGAAGCAACGTAAAGGACCATGCTGCCTCGCTGTCCTGATCGTTGATTACTACAAAAGGGGTGACAGCGTCGGCGAGTGCTACGC
This sequence comes from Mesorhizobium sp. M0848, assembly GCF_040319805.1. Classification (NCBI taxonomy): domain Bacteria; kingdom Pseudomonadati; phylum Pseudomonadota; class Alphaproteobacteria; order Hyphomicrobiales; family Phyllobacteriaceae; genus Mesorhizobium; species Mesorhizobium sp. M0848. Next base: position 232,317 of record NZ_JAMYOM010000006.1, read on the forward strand.
CACGGAACAGATCGACATCCAAGACGCTATGGTGGCTGCCGAGATTGCCAATCAACAGGACAAAAACGCCTTGTCGCTCGACCAAGTCTCTAAGATAGGCGAAAGCGTCGTTCCGGCCGCCGCGCCTGAATTGCGCAAGATTGAAACCGAGGGCGTCCTTAATTTCGTTGGCAAGTACCTTGGCGCCACCGTTCATATCGAAGCTCCCAACGAACGGTAGATTCTGCGCCTCGTCCTCAACTTCCAGCAGGGAGCGAACCATCTCTTGCCTTGCCCGGATATCACGTAGCAGAGCGTCGACCAGCGCCTCGTCCCTACGAGCGTACTCGACCGGCAGCGTCCGAAAGTCTTCGCCTCGCTCAGCTCGCCTCGGTGGCGCCGGTAGGTAGAATGCCAGGAGCGGGCGTCTGTAATGCTTTGCCATCTTCAAGAGCAATGGACGGGACGGTTCGCCATCGCCTTTCTCCAAAGCGGCAAGGCGATCACCACCCGTGTCAGACAGTGTGTCTTTAATGTCCAACCTCTTTGCTGCGTCATCGAGGTCAAAGCCCGCAGTCTCGCGGGCCCATCTCAGGACATCAGGATTGACGTGTGGCATTCCTCACCTTTTTGGCGCCGAGACCATTGCTGACTGCGCCAGAATACAACTCGCCAACGAACGCTTCGTTACGACGTGGACACATTTTTAGGGACCGGTCAACGGGACGTGCGCCCATCCTATGGTGTCGATAAGGCGCTTATCGTCAGGGTCAGTGGGCAGCAGGGCTTCATCCGAGGCCCCACCCCCCGCTCAAGACGCCTTGGCCAGGAACGTCCGATAGTCCGACTTGGCCTGCAGCAGGCGCAGCACATTGTCGCGCGACCCGCGCACATGGGCGCGCGCCAGCGTGCCGGCTTTGGCGGCGTCGCCAGCGCAGATGGCATCGACGATTTCGGCATGCTCGTCGCGGGCGATCTTCCATTCGTCCAGCCACAAAAGTTCGGTCCAGACATAGTGCTGGCACTTGTCGAGGATGCCGCACAGCATGCCGTGCAGCATCACATTGCCGCTGATTTCGGCGATGACGCGGTGCAGGTCAATGCCGACCTCAAGCTCCTGGAATTTTTCCCTGTTGGTGCGCTCCGGAATGGCGGCCAGCCGCTCGCATTCGGCCAGCATGGCGCGCAGCCGTGCCTTGTCCTGGTCCGTCGCCGCCGCTGCCGCCAGTTCCGTCGCGTGGCCGTCGAGCAGCTCGCGGATCTCGAAGGCCTCGCGGAACATGTTGATGTCGAACTCGGTGACGACATAGCCCTGGCGCGGCCGGCCGGTGACCAGCCCGTCGCGCTCGAGACGGTTGAAGGCCTCGCGCACCGGGGTGCGGCTGACAGTCAGCTTCGCCGCGATGTCGTTTTCGGTGACGCGCGAGCCCGGCGGAATCTGGCCGGTCACGATCATCGCCTTGAGCGCGGAGTAGACCGAGTCACGCAACGTATTTTTGGTTTTCTTGGCCAAGCTTCCCTTCCCACTTCTCCGGCCTTTCAGCCGGAACACGCATAGCTGTAGCCGCAGTCGGCATAATTTGCCACGCCCCCGGCGACGCCATTCCTCGCCACCTTGTCCGGCTCGAAACCCGTGAATTCGATCGAGCCGGCGGTGTTGACAACATCGATCGCTAGGCTACACTCAAAATTGTATACAAAATAGCATGCCAAATCAAAAACAATGGGAACACCGGTTGGAGAGCCGAAAAAATGAACAGGACCAGAAGCGTTAGTATCGTTGCGATGGCGGGCCTCATGGCTTCGCTCGCGGCCCCCGCCATGGCGGGCGACACCATCACCGTCGCCTCATGGGGCGGCACCTACCAGGAGGCGCAGACCAAGGCGTTTTTCAAGCCTACCGCCGACGCGCTCGGCATCACCATCAAGGAAGACACCACCAACGGCCTCGACGACGTCCGGCTGCAGGTGACCGGCAATGCGGTGAAGTGGGACATCACCGAACTTGGCGCCGACGAATGTGCGCGCGGCTCGAAGGAAGGGCTGTTCGAGAAGCTCGACTACGGCATCATCGACAAGAGCGGCATCAACCCGAAGCTGGTCCACGACGACTGGGTCGGCATTTCCTACACATCCGTCGTGCTGATCTACCGGACCGACGTGTTCGGCGACAAAGGCCCGAAGACCTGGGCCGACTTCTGGAACGCGGAAAAGTTTCCGGGACGGCGCGCGCTGAGCGGCAGCCAGGCGACCGAAACGCTGAGCGTCGCGGCACTGGCCGAAGGCATTCCGATCGACAAGGTCTATCCGGTCAATATCGACGGCGCGTTGAAATCCGTCGACAAGATCCGTGGCCATATCGACGCCTGGTGGACCTCCGGCGCGCAGGCCATGCAGCTGGTGAAGGACGGTGAAGTCGACATGGCGAGCATCTGGAACGGCCGTGCCGGCACCTTGAAGAAGGAAGGCGCGCCGGTCAGCTTCTCCTTCGACCAGGGCGTGCTGACCGCCGACTGCATGGTCATCCCCAAGGGCTCCAAGAACAAGGAAGCCGCGATGAAGGCGCTGGCGATGTTCGTCAGCCCGCAATTGCAGGCCAATCTGCCGCTCTATGTCGATAATGGCCCGGTCAACGAGAAGGCTTTCGAGACCGGCAAGATCCCACAGGACAGGATCGAGGACATCAATTCGGCGCCCGAAAACGTCAAGAAGCAAGTGTTGCAGGATGCCGAGTTCTGGCGCGACAATCTGGTCGAGGCGACGGAAAAGTTCAACAATCTGATCCAGCAATAGGCTGCGGCCGCAACCCAAACCACGGCAGGGCGACGCCTCGCCCTGCTTTCGCCGCCTCAGCCCCTGGGAGAGAAAAATCTTGTCCATTGCGCCATCCGCGTTGCCGATCGGCATGCGCGGGATCGAGAAACGATTTGGCAGCGTGCCTGTGCTGCGCGACCTCAACCTCGACGTTGAGGCTGGTGAATTCCTGACGCTGCTGGGGCCTTCCGGTTCCGGCAAGACGACGCTGTTGATGATCCTGGCCGGCTTTGTGCGGGCCAATGCCGGCTCGATCAGGGTCGGCGGCGACGAGATCATCACCACGCCGCCGCACAAGCGCAACATCGGCATGGTGTTTCAGAACTACGCGCTGTTTCCGCATATGAACGTCTTTCACAACATCGCCTTTCCGCTGAAGCAGCGCGGCGTTGCCGCCGCCGAGACGGCCGAGCGTGTCGAAAAGGCGCTCGATCTGGTGAAATTGCAGGGGCTGGGCGAGCGCCGGGTCGACCAGCTCTCCGGCGGCCAGCGCCAGCGCGTGGCGCTGGCGCGCGCCATCGTCTTCGAACCGCGCATCGTGCTGATGGATGAGCCCCTGTCGGCATTGGACAAGGGCCTGCGCGAGCATATGCAGATCGAACTGCGCGCCCTGCATCGCCGGCTTGGCATGACCACGGTCTATGTCACGCATGACCAGCGCGAAGCCATCACCATGTCGGACCGCATCGCGGTGATGAATGGCGGGCGCATCGAACAGCTCGACAAGCCCGAAACCCTCTACGCCACGCCGCGGACGCAATTTGTAGCCGGCTTCATCGGCGAATCGAATTTCATTCCGGTCGAGTGCCGCAACGGCTCCGTCTGGTATGAGGACCGGAGAATCCACACCGCGGCACCCGTGCCGGCGGCAGGCCAGCACCTGATGGTGGTGCGGCCGGAAAAGCTGCGGCTCTTGGCAAACGCCAAACCGACAAGCGGCATCAACGTGCTCGAGGCGAAAGTCAGCGACATCATCTATCAGGGCGACAGCTTCGTCTGCTATGCCGTGCTGCGCGACGGCCGGCAGCTGACTTTGCGCGACTATTGCCGCAGCGATGTGCTGGCGAAAATGCCCGCACCCGGCCATCCAGTCTCATTCGGTCTCGATGCGCAGGACACGATCCTGGTGGCGGCAGACTGATGAGCGCGCAGACCGCCCTCATGCAGGAGAAAGCCGGCCGCTCGGGCCCGGATCTGAACACGCAGGCGCTGCATATGGACGCTCGGCGCGAGTCGTTGCGGTTGCTGGCGCTGCTGTCGCCGAGCCTGTTGCTGGTCTTCGCCATCATCATCGTGCCCATCGGCTGGCTGTTCTGGCTGTCGCTGTTCGACGAAGCCGGCGCCTTCAGTCCCGCCAATTATGCGCGCTTCTTCGAACAGGCCTCCTACATCAAGACCTTTATCACCACCTTCAAGGTCGCCTTCATCGTCACCGGCGCCTGCGTGCTGCTCGGCTATCCCTTAGCCTACATGCTGTCGCAACTGCCGCGCCGGGCGGCGTCGATCTGCCTGATCTTCGTCATCCTGCCGTTCTGGACATCGGTTCTGGTGCGCACCTATGCCTGGCTGGTGATCCTGCAGCGCAAGGGCCTGATCAACAGCTGGCTGATCGATCTCGGTGTCATCAGCCAGCCGCTATCGCTCGCCAACAATTTTTCCGGCGTCGTCATCGGCATGACGCATATCCTGCTGCCGTTCCTGGTGCTGCCGCTCTACGCCTCGATGAAGACCATCGACATCGACTGCCTGCGCGCCGGCATGAATCTCGGCGCCGGCCCGGCCGCCACCTTCCGGCAGATCTTCTTTCCGCTGTCGCTGCCCGGCCTCGCCTCGGGCGTGGTCATCGTCTTCGTGCTGTGCCTGGGCTTCTTCGTCACGCCTGCGCTCATGGGCGGCGGCAAGGTCATCATGTGGGCGATGCGCATGGAACAGACCACCAGCCTCTATTCCAACTGGGGTGCGGGTGCAGCACTGGGCGTGGTGCTGCTGGTGGTCACGCTGGCGCTTCTCGGCCTGTTCCAGTGGCTGCTCGGCGCGCGCGCCACAGGTGTGTGGAGTTCGCGATGAGCGAGGATTTTGGCCTGCCGATTTCGCACCGGCAACGGCTGTGGCTCTATTGCCTCGGCGGCCTCGTGCTTCTGTTCCTGATCGCGCCGTCGATCATCATCGTCATCATGTCGTTTTCGGATTCGACGCTGCTGCAATTCCCGCCGCAGCAATGGTCGCTGCGCTGGTACCAGACCTATTTCGGCTCACTGGAATGGCGCGACGCTACGATCGTCTCGGTCAAGGTGGCTGTTATGACAGTGCTCGTCGCGACACCGCTCGGCACCGCTGCAGCCTATGCCATCAACAGGGGCACGCTGCGCCTCAACGGCACCATCAACGCGCTGCTGACGGCGTCGCTGATCGTTCCGGTGATCCTGATCGGCATCGGCACCTTCTTCCTCTATGCGCGCATCGGGCTCAACAACACGCTGACCGGGCTGGTCATCGCGCATACGGTGCAGGCCTTGCCGCTGGTGGTGCTGACGGTGCTGTCGGGCTTGCGCTCCTACGACATGAACCAGGAGCGCGTGGCGCGCAGCCTTGGCGCCGGCCGCGTCGCCGCCTTCTGGCAGGTGACGATGCCGCAGATCCGCTTCTCGATCGTCTCGGGCGCGCTGTTTGCCTTCATCACCTCCTTCGACGAAGTGGTGGTTTCGCTGTTCATATCGGGCGGCGAGACCACGACATTGACACGCCGCATGTTCAACGCGCTGCGCGACCAGATCGACCCGACGATCGCTGCCATCTCGACCTGCCTGATCGTTCTCTCGGTCGTGCTGTTGTCGGTTGCGCAGATCTTCGGCCGGCGGCATTGATTTCACCAGACCAATTCGCAGAAGTGACCAACTTGCAGACGTGACCAACTTGCAGACGTGACCAGGGGATATCCAGACAGAATGCGTGATTTCCAGTTTCCCGGCCGCTCGCCGGTTCGTGCCACCGAGGCGGTTGCCGCGACCTCGCATCCGCTTGCAACCCTTGCGGCCATCGACATGCTGCGCTCCGGCGGCAATGCCATGGATGCCGCCGTCTGCGCCGCCGCCGTGCAGGGCGTCGTCGAGCCGCAATCGACGGGCATCGGCGGCGATTGCTTCGTGCTCTATAGCCCGGCGGGACAGGGCAATGTGCTGGCCTTCAATGGTTCGGGTCGGGCGCCAGCCAAAGCGACGGTCGACTGGTACCGCGAAAAAGGCTTCGATCGCATCCCGCTGCAGGGTCCGCATGCGGTCACCGTGCCGGGCGCTGTCGACGCCTGGGGCCGCCTGCTCGAAGACCATGGCCGCAAGGGCCTTGCCGAGGTGCTGGCGCCGGCCATCCACTATGCCGAGAACGGCTATGTCGTGCACGACCGCGTCGCCTTCGACTGGGCCGAACCGGAAACCGACCTGTCGGCCGACGAGCATGCCGCGCGCATCTTCCTGCCCGGCGGCAAGGCGCCGAAGGCGGGTGACATCCACAGGCAGCCGGAACTAGCGGCGACGTTGCGCATCATCGCCAAACACGGCCGAGCCGGTTTCTATGAAGGCGCTGTCGCCGACGATATGGTTAGTCGGCTTAACGAATTGGGCGGACTTCATTCGGCCGAGGATTTCGCCTCGACCCGAGGCGATTATGTGACGCCGGTCAGCACCTCTTATGGCGGCCACGAGATCCACCAGATGCCGCCCAACAATCAGGGGCTGACGGCGCTTTTGATGCTGAATTTGCTGTCGGGCTTCAAGCTTGGCGGACTTGACCCCAATGGCGCCGAGCGCCTGCATCTGGAGATCGAGGCCGGGCGCCTGGCCTATCGCGACCGCGACCGCTATCTCGGCGACCAGGATCATGTCCCGGTGCCGGTCAAACAGCTCCTGTCCGGCGCCTATGCCGACCGGCTGCGCGCCGAGATCGACCGCGACCGCGCCATGACGCATCTGCCGCGCGTGGAGCTGCCCGGCAGCGACACGGTCTACATCTCCATCGTCGACCGCGACCGCAACGCGGTTTCCTTCATCAACTCGACCTATTATTCGTTCGGCAGCGGCGTCGTCGGCCCGAAGACCGGTGTCGTGCTGCAGAACCGCGGTTCGAGCTTCCGCCTCGACCCGGCACATCCGAACGCGATCGCGCCCGGCAAGCGGCCGATGCACACGATCATGCCGGGCATGGCGACGAAGAACGGCCGCGTCGTGATGCCGTTCGGCGTCATGGGCGGCGGCTACCAGCCGTTCGGCCATGTCCATCTGCTGACCAACATGATCGACTTCGGCATGGACCCGCAGCAGGCGCTGGATGCGCCCAGGGTGTTTTACAATGACGACACCGTGGAGGCCGAGCGTGGCGTTCCCAGCGAGGCGATCGAGGGCCTGCGCCGGCGCGGCCACCGCATCGCCGAACCGCATCACCCGCTGGGCGGCGGGCAGGTGGTGCTGATCGACTGGGAGAAGGGGACGCTGACCGGCGCTTCCGATCCGCGCAAGGATGGTTTGGCGCTTGGCTACTGACGCAATCCGTTGTCCAATGGCGTATCCATATCGAGGCAAGCCCGTCAGCGGGGCTGCCGCCAATAGCCGTTCGAAATCCAGCCGGTGATCATGACCCAAACTGAAACCCACGCAGATCTCTCCCGCCGTCTCGCAGCGGGGGCGGACGATGCACCTGCCATCCTGGCGCCCGACAGGGCGACGCTCAGCCATGGCGGATTGCGCAGCCTGATCGCCGACACGGCAAAACAGCTGCATGCGCGCGGCATCGGCCGGGGCGACAGGGTGGCGATCGTGCTGCCGAACGGGCCCGAGATGGCCACCGCCTTTATCGCCGTGGCGGCCGCCGCCTCGACGGCACCGCTCAATCCAGCCTACCGGGCCGACGAGCTCGATTTCTACCTCACCGACATCGGCGCCAAGGCGATCCTTGTCGCCGAGGGCGAGACCGGCCCTGCGGTGACGGTGGCCGAACGCCTCGGCATCGGCGTGCTGCGGCTTGTCGTGCAGCCCGCCACACCCGCCGGCAGTTTTGCGATCGAGGGCGCGGCGATCGGGCCCCCGGCATCACCCGACATGGCGCAAGACGGCGACATCGCGCTTTTGCTGCACACCTCCGGCACGACGTCGCGGCCAAAACTGGTGCCGCTCAGCCATGCCAACATCGCAGCCTCGGCTGCCCATATCGGCGGCACGCTTGGCCTGACGGCCGATGACCGCTGCCTCAACATCATGCCGCTGTTCCACATTCACGGCCTGATCGCGGCCGTGCTGTCGTCACTGGCTGCCGGTGGCAGCATCTATTGCACGCCGGGCTTCAACGCGCTGCGCTTCTTCCAGTGGCTGGGCGAGGCACGACCGAGTTGGTACACGGCGGTGCCGACCATGCATCAGGCGATCCTGCCTCGCGCGGCACGCAATGCCGAGGTGCTGGCGGCAACGCGCCTGCGCTTCATCCGTTCGTCCTCGGCGTCGCTGCCGGCGCAAGTGATGGCTGAACTGGAAGCGACCTTCGGCTGTCCGGTGATCGAATCCTACGGAATGACCGAGGCCGCGCACCAGATGGCGTCGAACCGGCTGCCGCCGGGCCAGCGCAAGCCGGGCAGCGTCGGGGCCTCCGCCGGTCCGGACGTGGCTGTCATGGCGCCCGACGGGCGACTGCTCAAGGCCGGCGAGACCGGCGAGATCGTCATTCGCGGGCCCAATGTGACTGTTGGCTACGAGAAGAACCCGGATGCCAACGCCACCGCCTTCGCGCATGGCTGGTTCCACACCGGCGACCAGGGCGTGCTGGACGAAGACGGCTATCTCAGGGTCACCGGACGGCTCAAGGAGATCATCAACCGCGGCGGCGAAAAAATCTCGCCGCTCGAGGTCGACGATGTGCTGATGGACCATCCGGCGGTGGCGCAGGTCGTCACCTTCGCCATGCCGCATGACAAGCTTGGCGAGGAGGTGGCCGCGGCGGTTGTGCTGCGCGAAGGCATCAGTGCCACCGAGGGCGACATTCGCACCTATGCCGCGACGCGGCTTGCCGACTTCAAGGTGCCGCGCAAGATCCTGATCCTGGACGAGATCCCCAAGGGCGCGACCGGCAAATTGCAGCGCATCGGCCTCGCTGCCAAACTGGGGCTTTGACGATGAAGATCACCATCTTCGGCGCCGGTGCGATCGGCGGCTATCTCGCTGCCAAGCTTGCCATGACTGGGCGGACCGATCTTTCGATCGTCGCGCGCGGGGCGCATCTGGAAGCGATCAAGGCAAATGGCCTGCGCCTGATCGAGGACGGCCAGGAGACGTCCGTCCCCGTCCGGGCCGCCGCGAAAGCCGAGGAACTTGGCGTCCAGGATTATGTGGTTCTGGCGCTAAAAGCCCATTCCCTCACCTCGGCCCTTGACCAGATCGCACCGCTACTCGGGCAAGACACCGCCGTCGTCACCATGCAGAACGGCGTGCCGTGGTGGTACTTCCACGGCGTTGGCGGGCCGCGCGAAGGCACCAGGCTGAACGCGGTCGATCCCGGCGGCAAGATCTGGCAGCGGATCGGACCGGACCACGTCATCGGCTCGGTCGTCTATCCGGCCGTCGAGGTCGATGCGCCGGGCCTCATCCGCCATGTCGAGGGCAGACGCTTCTCGCTCGGCGAACCCTCCGGCGAGCGCAGCGAACGGGTTACGCTTCTGGCCGAGGAAATGGTCAAGGCCGGCCTGCAGGTGCCGGTGCGCGACGACATCCGCGGCGAGATATGGGTAAAGCTGTGGGGCAATCTGTCCTTCAACCCGATCTCGGCGCTGACCGGCAGCACGCTTGCCGCAATTGTCGCCGACGAAGGCACCCGCACGCTCGCTCGCACCATGATGCTGGAAGCGCAGGCGATCGGCGAAAGCCTCGGCGTGCGCTTTCCCATAGCGGTCGACCGGCGCATCAAGGGCGCCGGCGATGTCGGCGAACACAAGACCTCGATGCTGCAGGACCTGGAGCGCGGCCGGCCGATGGAGATCGACGCGCTGGTGAGCGCGGTGCAGGAACTTGGCCGGCTAACGGACAAGCCGACCCCGACCATCGATGCCGTGCTGGCGCTGGTGCGGCGGCTGGCGGTGGAACGCGGGTGTTATGGGTGAGGTGGGAAGGACAAGGCAAATCGGAGCCGTGGCGCGCGACGATCCAGGCCTTGAAGCACCTTGGCCTCATATCCCCTTGACTGGAGTTAGCAGCATGCTGAACGCCATTCACCACGTCGCGCTCATCTGCACCGACTATGACCGGTCGCGACGGTTCTACGTCGAACTCCTCGGCCTCGATCTGATCCGGGAGGTCTATCGGGAGGAGCGGCAGTCATGGAAGGCGGATCTGCGGATCGGGTCGGCCCAACTGGAATTGTTCTCCTTCCCTGCACCGGCGATGCGGCCATCCCACCCAGAGGCTACAGGCCTGAGACATCTGGCATTTGCTGTGGCTAATCTTGAGCCCGTAATTATCCGCCTGGAAGCCGCAGGCGTTGCCTTTGAGCCAATCCGGATCGACCCATACACAGACCAACGGTTTACTTTTTTCAGAGATCCGGATGGATTGCCGCTGGAACTTTACGAAGCCTCATAAGGAACGGTTCGCTTTCGCGGCGGGCGCTGTGTACTGACGGTCTCGGTATCGGCGGACCGCGAATCTGTGCTAAGCGCCGCCCAACCAACCAAAGGACGACACCAATGAGCGAACTGACCGTGGCCGAGGCGACCGAGAGCATCTATGCCTCGCTCCGGGCGGACAATGCCGACATCGACGCACATATCGCGACGCTTAAGGCGGCGCTGACGCGGGAGGGGATAAAACAGGCGGTGTTCGATCCGACCAAACTGGCGCAGAACAACCGCTCGGGCCGCAAGTTGATGCAGGCTTATTTTCGGCAGCGCGGCGTGAGCGTGAAGTTCTCAGACTAGAGCCGCGCGCGCTCCCAACCGCACCACTGGGAGTTCTCGGCCGGTCCGTCGCCATCCGGACGTCGGGACTGTAAGTTCTAGTCCATGGGAGTTGTTTCAAGGCCGATCCTGGATCGCGGAGGGGATGTGACATGGTGGATTCTGACCGGATCGACAAGCTGATCGCAGCGGTGCCCCCCGCCTTGGCGCTTCGCGCCGGATTGGACCTTGGCATCTTCACCCGGCTCGGTGAAAGCGCGCTGACTGCTGACAGCCTCGGGGCCACGCTCAAAGTCGAACCCGATCGTCTGTCGCGGCTCCTCTACGCGCTCGCCAGCATCGGCCTCCTTGAAGTCAAGGATGGTGAATTTCGCAACGGAGCCGAAGCGTCGGCCTTCCTCGATGCGTCCAAGCCAAGCTATCGCGGCGGCGATCATGCGCTCCTGCGCGAGCTCTGGGGAGCCGACCTACTAACCGCCGAGTCGCTGCGGCAGAACCGGCCGGCTGCGCTGCACGACTTTTCCGAAGCGGGACCTGAGGCCGCGGCGGCCTTCAGCCGCATGCTCGCACCGGGTGGGGTGATTTTCGGCCGACATCTGGCCCAGGAGATGGACCTCTCGGCGGTCGGTTCGGTGATCGACATCGGCGGGGGTGCCGGGACCATACTGGTCGGGCTTCGCGAGCGGTGGCCGCACATTGCGGCGACGCTGATGGAACTGCCGACGGTCTCAGCGGTCGCGCCAGCCATCCTGTCGGAATACGGTGCCGACGACGTGGTTGTCGAAGAGGGGGACATAACCGTCGCGCCATCGGTCGGTCGGCACGATCTGGCGATCCTGAAGGCCGTCGTCCAGGTGCTTCCGCCGGACCAGGCGCGCAGTTCGATCCTGAACGCGGCGCGTTGCCTTACACATGGCGGCGAGATCGCAATTGCCGGGTGGGGTGTCGTCGATGACGACCGCCTCGGCCCGCCAGAGGGTGTCTTTCTCAATCTCACCTTCCTGAACCTCTATCGCCACGGCGAATCGTACACTGAGGGTCAGTATCGCGCGTGGATGACCGAGGCCGGATTCCGGGATATCTCCAGGTCGCGCCTGACGGACGGCTGCACGTTGTTTCGTGGACGCCTCACGGGCTGACTCAATAACAGCGATCTGCCGCGGCAAGTGCTTCGACGCGGTGAGCTTCGTCCAGTGCGCCAATCCGCCGGACCGATGCATAGAACCTGACATAGTCGCCCGAGCACAAGTCGAACAGGCGCAGAAACGCGGTCACCCGATCGCTATAAACGGACGTCGCGGCGAGCTTCGCGTTGTTGATCGGGGAGGCGAACCAGGCATCGTATCCCCGGTATCGGCCCCAGCGTCTGTCGCGCATGTGCCGGTAGCGCATCCGCAGCCGTTCAATAGCGGCCGTCTTTGCGGCCAGTTTTTGCTCCGAGGTGCCGGCGTTGGAATAGACTTGCGCCAACTCGTCCCGGGTCCGCGACACCAGCGCAAGAAATTCAGCCTTGCGTCTCCGGGCGGCTTCGTAACGGCGCAATGCGGCGGTATCGCCAGTCATGCGCAACCATTTTCTCACGCCGGTTGTTTCGACGGCGACAGCGAACGCCTCGTTGAATGCGGAATCGTCGTGCACGTAGACGCGCTGGTGGGCGAGTTCATGGAAAATCAGCCCTGCAAGATAGGTTTTATCCTCGCCGAACATCGTGCTTAGCAGCGGGTCACTTGACCAGCCGAGCGTGGAATATGCAGTGATGCCCGTCACATAGACGTCCATGCCCTGTTCTTGAAGTTCGACAGCGGTTTCAGTCGCGGACTTCCTGGAGAAATACCCCCGGTAGGGAACGCAGCCGAAAACAGGAAAACACCATGTTCGCGGCGTCAGCGAAAATGCCGGCGCGGCGAAGACAGCCCATGTCACCGAGTCCCGACCAATGTCGACATAGCTGCGGTAGCTGTTGTTGTCGGGCAGCGCCAGTTCATCCGTTGCGAACTGTCGTATAGCGCTCGCCGATGCCATTCGGGCGCGCAACGCCTTCGGCGTCGAAGGATCCTCGATCAGTTTTCCGACATCCTGGCGTGCGGTCATGATCTGCAGATGACCCTTCATGGATTGCGCGTAGTAGGAAATGCTGGTGCAGCCGGTCACGCCGGACACCACGGTCATAACCGCAACCAATCGAAAGAATGCACGCATCACGATTTGTCCACAGCAGTGCTCACCCGTTCCGATGGGGTCGCGATTGCCCCAGGTCGCAAGCAGTCGCCTCGATTGATCGAGGTCTATAGTTTTCTGAAAAATCCGGACAGGTGCTCATTGTGGTGACGCATGTCACCACGCGCAAACCGCGTCCCACCAACCTGCAGCTGATCAGTCCTTTCCCGCCCGCCCGAAAATCCGCGCGTAAAATTCGCCGACGATGCCGCGCCGGAAGATCAGCACGCACACCATGAAGATCAGGCCGGTGGCGATGGTCACCGGAAAGCCGGAAGTGGCAAGCGTGTTTTCCAGGCCGATGACAAGGCTGGCGCCGATGATCGGCCCGACCATCGTACCGATGCCGCCGAGAAGCGTCATCAGGATCACCTCGCCCGACATCTGCCAGGTGACGTCGGTGAGCGTGGCGAACTGGAAGACGATCGCCTTGAGCGAGCCGGCCAGCCCGGCCAGCGCCGCCGACATGACGAAGGCGCCGAGCTTGTAGTTGGCGACGGAATAGCCCAGCGAAATGGCGCGATTCTCGTTTTCCCGGATCGAGCGCAGGATCATGCCGAATGGCGAATTGACGATGCGCCAGATGGCGAAGACGCCGATCAGGAACACCGCCAGCACGAAATAATACATGTTCAGCGAGACGTTCAGGTCGAGGACGCCTAGCAGCATGCCGCGCGGTATGCCCTGAATGCCGTCCTCGCCTTGCGTGAACGGCGCTTGCACGCAGAAGAAGAAGAACATCTGCGACAGTGCCAGCGTGATCATGGCGAAATAGATGCCTTGCCGGCGAATGGCGAAGAAGCCCATGACGAGGCCGAGCAAGGCCGCACCCGCCATGCCGAGCAGAATGCCGGCTTCCGGCGGCCAGCCCCAGACCTTGACGGCATGCGCGGTGAAGTAGGCGGCGCCGCCAAAGAAGGTTGCGTGGCCGAATGACAGCAGCCCGGTGTAACCAAGCAGAAGATTGAACCCGCAGGCAAACAGCGCGAAGCACAGCATCTTCATCAGGAAGATCGGATAGACCAGGAAAGGCGCCACCAGCAGCGCCAGGATGCCGAGCCCGACCAGCGTCCATTCAAGCCGTGCCGAGGTTTTGGCCGATGTCTCGCGAAGCGTCAGTTCCGACATGTCAGGCGTCCCTTCCGAACAGGCCGGCCGGCCGGACCAGAAGCACAATCGCCATGATGACGAAGACCACGAGGTTGGAGGCCTCGGGGTAGAAGACCTTGGTCAGGCCTTCGGCAAGGCCAAGCATGTAGCCGGTGACGATGGCGCCAAGGATCGATCCCATGCCGCCGACCACGACGACGGCGAAGACGACGATGATGAGATCCGACCCCATAAGCGGGCTCACCTGATAGATCGGCGCTGCCAGAATCCCGGCAAGCCCGGCCAGCGCGGAGCCGAGGCCGTAGGTCAGGGTCAGCAGCAAGGGCACGTTGACGCCGAAAGCCTGGACGAGGCGGGGATTCTCCGTCGCGGCGCGCAGGTAGGAACCGAGCCTGGTCTTCTCGATCAGCGCCCAGGTTCCGAAGCAGACGATCAGCGAGGCGACGACGACCCAGCCGCGATAGTTGGGCAGGAACATGAAGCCGAGATTGGTGCCTCCCGAAAGCAGCGGCGGCACGGCGTAGGGGTTTCCCGAGACGCCGTAATAGTAGCGGAAGATGCCTTCGAGCACGAGCGCGAGGCCGAAGGTGAAGAGCAGGCCGTAGAGCGGATCGAGATCGTACAGTCTCGACAGCGCAAGGCGCTCGACCACGATGCCGAAGGCACCGACGATCAGCGGCGCAAGGATCAAGGCGGGCCAGTAGCCGATGCCGAGATAGGTGAGAAGCAGATAACCGACGAAGGCGCCGAGCATATATTGGGCGCCATGGGCGAAATTGATGACCCGCAGCAGGCCGAATATGACAGCCAGGCCCAGGCTCAGCATGGCGTAGAACGAGCCGTTGATCAGGCCGACCAGCAACTGGCCGAGGAAAGCCTGAACGGGGATGCCGAAGATCATCGTCATGGCGCCATCATACACCCAGGACTTCGTGGAGCTGCGTCATGCGGTCCGGCAGCTCGCCGACCGGAAACCCCGCCACCACCTTGCCGTGCTCCATCAGATAGAAACGATCGGCGACACGGCTGGCGAAGCGGAAGTTCTGCTCCACCAGTAGGATCGTCATGCCGCGCTTTTTCAACGTCGCCAGCAACGCGCCAATGCGCTGCACGATGACGGGGGCCAAACCCTCCGTCGGCTCGTCGAGAAGCAGCATTTTCACACCGGTTCTCAACATGCGCGCGATCGCCAGCATCTGCTGTTCGCCGCCCGACAGCCTCGTGCCTGGACTGTTGCGCCGCTCCTTCAGATTGGGGAACAGGTCGAAAATCTCCTCGACGCTCATGCCGCCCTGCGCGACGACCGGCGGCAGAACCAGGTTCTCGTCGACGGTCAGCGTCGCGAAGATACCGCGCTCCTCCGGCACGAAGCCGATGCCTTGATGCGCGGTCCGGTGCAGCGGCAGCCGCATCAGATCCTGGCCGTCGAAAGCGATCCGGCCGGTTCGCTTGCGGATCAGCCCCATGATGGCGCGCAGCGTCGTCGTCTTGCCGACGCCGTTGCGGCCGAGCAGCGTGACCGTCTCGCCGGCAAACACCTCCAGATCGACGCCGTGCAACGCATGGCCCTCGCCATACCAGGCGTTGAGGCCGCTGACTGCAAGCAGAGGTGCGGCACTAGTCATCGGCGGTGCCCATATAGGCGATCTTGACGCGCTCGTCGCGGCTGACGGTGGCGTAGTCGCCGGCGGCCAGCACCTCGCCGCGCTGCATGACCGTTATCCAGTCGCAAAGGTCGGCCACGACGGTCAGATTGTGCTCGACCATCAGCACGGCGCGATCCCTGGCCACCGAACGGATGAGGCTGGAAACCGTGGCCACGTCCTCATGCCCCATGCCGGCCATCGGCTCGTCCAGCAGCAGCACTTTCGGATCGAGCGCCAGGGTCGTAGCGATCTCGAGCACGCGTTTCCTGCCATAGGAAAGGTCGCCGGCGAGCCTGTTCCTGGCGTCGTCGAGACCGACCGAGCGCAGCAATTCCTCGGCGCGCGGCGTCAGCCGGTCGAGCGCCGCCAGCGAGCGCCAGAACTGAACGCTGAGCCCGCCCGGCCGCTGCAGCGCGACGCGCACATTGTCGAGCACGCTGAGGTGCGGAAAAATCGCCGATATCTGGAACGAGCGCACCAGGCCCATCCGCGCGACCCTGGCCGGCGAGGTGCGGGTGATGTCGTGGCCGAGCAGCTCGATCCTGCCGCTGGTCGGCGCCAGGAACTTGGTGAGCAGGTTGAAGACGGTCGTCTTGCCGGCGCCGTTGGGTCCGATCAGGGCATGGATGTTGCCATGGCGGACATCGAGATCGACGTTTTTGACGGCGATGAAGCCGGCAAAGTCGCGCCGCAACCCGCGGGCGGAAAGCACCACAGGCGGCTCGTTCGCGCTCAGGTCAGTCGGCGCCATCGGCCGCGCCGATCACTGGCCGGCCGTCGGACAGCCGCTTTCCTTTTCGCTAAGGAAGGCCTCGTTGCCAGGAATGGTGGCGAGATATTTGTAGTAGTCCCACTCCTGGGTGCTCTCGGCTGGCGACTTGACCTGATAGAGGTACATGTCATGGACCATGTTGCCGTCCGCCTGCACTTTGCCGTTGGTTATCGCGGCGTCGTCCACGGGCATCGAATGCAGTTGCTTGGCGACCGCTTCGGTCTCGTCCGTGCCGGCCTTGTCGATCGCTTTCAGGTACTGCGTCACCGCCGAATAGGTCGAGGCCTGGATCATGTTCGGCATGCGGTTGGTGCGCTTGAAAAAGCGCTGCCCGAATTCGCGGCTCTTGTCGTCGCGATCCCAATAATAGCCTTCGGTCAGCACAACGCCCTGCGCCGCTTGAAGGCCAAGCCCATGCACCTCGGCCAGCGTGAACAGGAGTGCGGCAAGACGCTGACCGCCCTGCACGATGCCGAATTCGGCCGCTTGCTTGATCGAGTTGGAGGTATCGAGGCCGGCATTGGCCAGGCCGATGACCTTGGCGCCCGACGATTGCGCCTGCAGCAGGAAGGACGAATAATCGGTCGATCCCAGGGGATAACGCACCTCGCCCAGCACCTTGCCGCCATGGCTCTCGACGAACTTGGTGGTCTGATCCTTCAGCGAATAGCCGAATGCATAGTCGACGGTGACGAAGAACCAGCTGTCGCCGCCCTGCTGCACGAGAGAGCCGCCGGTTCCCACCGCCTGCGAATGTGTGTCATAGGCCCAGTGAAAGCCGTAAGGCGAGCATTGTTTGCCGGTCAGCTCCGTGGTCGCCGCGCCGGTGACGATGTCGATCTTCTTCTTTTCCTTGGAAATCCCCTGGACGGCGAGCGCCACCGAAGAGGTCGTCAGTTCCATGATGGCATCGACCTGCTCGGTGTCGTACCACTGCCGCGCGATGTTGGAGGCGATATCCGGTTTGTTCTGGTGGTCGGCGCTGATGATTTCTATCGGCGCTCCCTGCACCTTGCCGCCGAAATCCTCGACCGCCATCTTGGCCGCCTCGACCGACCACTTGCCGCCGAAATCGGCATAGACGCCCGACTGGTCGTTGAGGATGCCGATCTTGACCTTGCCGTCGGAAATGTCGGCGGCCGAGGCGGGGATCGCGGATGCGGCGAGAAGTGCCGCGGAAACGAAAAGGCTTACCTTCATGGTTGACTTCCTCCCATAGCGATGAATCCGACCGACCCTCCTACGATCGATCATCGCAATGGTATTGAACATGAGGAAGATAGGGACAGAGGGCAAGAGGCCGTCCCGGATTTCGTGTTCGAAGCGATGCGCTTTGGGGACAGAATGCCGGCGTTGAGCCCGAGATAGAAACACAAACACGTGAACCGCGACCCGCGGCGGTACTTGCCTCAGCCCTCGGCGGCGACGAGGTGGCCGTTGCCGACATCCCTCAGCGCCAGTTTCAACGGCGCCTCGCCGATCCTGCGGGTGGCGCTCGGGATCTCCTGGTCGAGGCGGGCGAAGCGGCTTCGCCGCTTAGCCGGATCGGGCACGGGCACGGCTTCGATCAGCCGCCTGGTGTAGGGATGACGCGGGTTGGAAAAGACCTGGTCGCGCGTGCCCATCTCGACGATCTGGCCGAGATACATGACGGCGACGCGGTCGGAGATGTTCTCGACCACAGCCATGTCATGCGAGATGAAGAGATAGGCGACGCCGAATTCGCGCTGCAATTCCTTCAACAGATCGAGCACGCGCGCCTGCACCGAGACGTCGAGCGCCGAGACGCTTTCGTCGGCGATGATCAGCTTCGGCCGCAGCGCAAGGGCACGCGCAATACAGACGCGCTGGCGCTGGCCGCCGGAGAATTCATGCGGATAGAGTTCCATCTGATCGGCCGACAGGCCGACGCGCTCGAACAGCGCGGCCACACGGTCGCTGCGCTCTTGCTTCGAGGCGATGCCATGGATCAGCAGCGGCTCGGCGACGAGTTCGCCGACGCGCATGCGCGGGTCGAGCGAGGCGTAGGGATCCTGAAAAATCATCTGCACGTCGCGGCGCACCGCCTTACGCTCGTCGCGGCCAAGGCCAGACAAATTGCGGCCGCCGATGACGACGCCTCCGCTGTAGGGCACCAGTCCGGCCAGCGCCTTGGCGGTGGTCGACTTGCCGCAACCGGATTCGCCGACCAGCGCCAGCGTCTCGTTGGCCGCGATCGAAAAGCTAACGCCTTCGACGGCGTGAACGCGCCGGTTGACCCGACCGAAGAAACCGCCATGCAGGTCGAAGCGGACATGCAGGTCCTTGACCTCGGCGACATTGGCCGATGCCGTCGTCGCCTCGGCCTCCCTGGATGTCTGTCGGCCGACGCCGCTGCCGATGCGCGGTACGGCGGCAAGCAGTTCGCGCGTGTAGTCGGCTTGTGGCCTGGAAAAAATGTCGGCGGTTTTCCCCTCTTCGACCATGCGGCCATGCCGCATGATGATGACGCGGTCGGCCATCTCTGCGACCACGCCCATGTCGTGGGTGATCAGGATGACGCTGGTGCCGTGCTGGCGCTGCAGGTCGCGCAGCAGCTCCAGCACCTCGCCTTGCACGGTGACGTCAAGTGCCGTCGTCGGCTCGTCGGCGATCAGCACGTCCGGCTCGAGCGCCAGCGCCATGGCGATCATCACCCGCTGGCGCATGCCGCCGGACAGTTCGTGCGGAAACTGCTTCAGCCGGCTTTCGGCTTCCGAAATGCGCACCGCTTTCAGAGCCTCGATGGCGCGCTGGCGGACTTCGCCCTGCGACAGGCTGGTGTGTGCCTCGATGGATTCGGTGAGCTGCCGGCCGATCGACAGCACCGGGTTGAGCGAGGTCATCGGCTCCTGGAAGATCATGGCGATGCGGTCGCCGCGGATGCGCCGCATCCGGCGCTCGTCCAGAGTCGTCAGATCTGTATCGCCCAGATGGACTTTGCCGGATGAAATCCGGGCGGCAGGCTGCGGCAGAAGCTGCATGATCGCCAGTGCGGTCATCGATTTGCCGGAGCCGGATTCACCGGCAATGCAGAGCGTCTCGCCACGCGCCAAAGTCAGCGACAGGTCGGAGACGACCTCGCGCTCGCCGTCCTCACCGCGCACGCTGACGCAGAGGTTGGCGATGTCGAGTATGGGTTTGCTGGCGGCGATCATTGCGCGTGTGACCCGGAGGGGGATTTACTCCGGCACACCCCCCTCTGTCCTGCCGGACATCTCCCCCGCAAGGGGGGAGATTGGCGGCTTTGCCGCGGCGTCCATTCGTCACCGTTGAAAAGTGGCGAAGCCCGTCGTGACATCCGATCTCCCCCCTTGCGGGGGAGATGTCCGGCAGGACAGAGGGGGGTGCAGCGCCGGCCCAACCTCATTCAAACACGCAGCGCGGGAAGTAGAACGACACCACCCAGTTCGGCATGTCGACGATCTCGCTGATGCGGAGATCGCCGCAGACCGAGGCCAGCATGTAGGCCTCGACGGGGTCTATTCTGTAGCGGGTGGAAAGCAGGTCGACCATCTGGGCAACCGCCTCCTTTGCACCCGTCATCAGGTCCGGCCCAACTCCCGTCGTCACCTCATAGCCCTTGGCGTCGAGATGGCGCGTCACCGGGCCTGGCGTGGTGAAGCGCGGCGTCTTCAGCCTGGCGTCCTTGACCAGATCGAGCTTGAGCACGACGTTCATCGGGCTTTCGATCGCCGTGCCGCAGACCTCGCCATCACCTTGCGCGGCATGGGTGTCGCCGACCGAAAACAGCGCGCCCGCCACTTCCACCGGCAGGTACAGCGTGGTGCCGGCGGCGAGATCGCGGATGTCGAGATTGCCGCCGACGCGTCTTGGCGGGACCACCGAGTGGTGACCCTTTTCCGCCAGGGCGTTGCCGATGGTGCCGGCGAAGGGTTTCAGCGGCACCCTCGCATTTTTGCCGAACAGCGCCGGCTCGAGCGAGGCAGCGTCGTACTTCCAGATGTTCAGCGCCGGCTCCTTGAAGTCGTCGGCGAGCAGCCCGAAGCCCGGAATGTTGGCCGTCCAGCCGAAGCCGGACGGTTTGAACATCTCGATCGTCACCTTCAGTGCGTCACCCGGCTCGGCGCCCTCGACGAAGATCGGCCCGGTCACCGGATTGACGGTGGCGAAGTCGAGCTTGGCGACGTCGGCGACCGTGCTGTCGGCCTGCAACTGGCCACCGGAGGAATCGAGGCACTGGAACTCGATGGTCGAGCCGGGCGCCACCCGCTCGGCCGGGGCAAACGAATTGTCCCAGCCGAAATGATGTTGGCGCCCGTGGATGGTGTAGTCGCAGTTATTGCACATCTTTTACGTACACATTGTCGTAGTTGATCGGGATATGGACCGGGTCGACATAGAGGTTGTCGGCGCCGCCCATGCGCGCCGATTTCATGGTGAAGCGCTGCTCGTTGAAGACCGGCGCCCAAGGCGCGTCCTCCATCACCTTGTCGTAGATGGCGCTCCACATCTTGTCGCGTTCGCCAGCCTTGGCGGGATCGACCACCGAGTCGGCCTCGGCCGCCTTGGCGTCGAGATCCTTGTTGCAATACCACGACCAGTTCCAGCCGCCCGGCACCGCACCGGCGCAGCCGAGGATCGGGCCGTAGAAGTTCGACGGATCGGGGAAGTCGGCGATCCAGGCCATGCCGCCGGACCAGATCATCGGTGCGCCGGCCTTGTCGCCGCCGGCGGCAATGACGTTTGCCTGGGCGAGCGACTGGATGCTGGCCTTGATGCCGATGGCCGCCAGGTCCTGCTGGATCGCCTGGGCGATGCGCGGGTTGGGATCGGTGTTCATGGCGAACAATTGCGTCTCGAAACCATCGGGATGGCCGGCCTCGGCAAGCAGGGCCTTGGCCTTGGCGACGTCATAGGGATAGCCCTTGTATTCCTTGTCGTAGCCCGGCATCGACGGCGGCAGCGGCTGATTGGCCGGCACGGCGCGGCCGTTGATGATCTGGATCACGCGCGCCTTGTTGATCGCCATGTTGACCGCCTGGCGCACCTTCACATTATCGAACGGCGCCATGGTGGTGTTCATGGTGACATAGCCGGTGTGCAGCTGGCCGCCTTCGACGACGCGCGCCTTCTGCTCGGGATCAGCCATCACCTCCTGGAATTTTGCCGGCGGAATGCCGTCGCCGGGCACGTCGATCTCGCCCTTCTGCAGGCGCAGCAGCGCAACGATCGGCTCCTGGCCGATCTCGAAGGTGATCTTGTCCAGATGCGGCAGGCCCTTGTGCCAATAGTCCGCATTGCGCTCGAAGACGATGCGCTGGCCGAGTGTCCACTCGGCGAGCTTGAAGGCGCCGGTGCCGACCGGATGCTTGCCGAAATCGGCGCCGTATTTCTCGACCTCTTCCTTCGGCACGACATGCGAGAAGTTGATGGCCATGACATGCAGGAAGGTTGCGTCGGGGCGGGTCAGTTCGAACTTGACCGTGTAGGGGTCGACGACGGTGACGCCGGAGAGGCTCTCGGCCTTGCCGGCGGCGACATCGTCATAGCCCTTGATCGAGCCGAAAAAGCCGGCGCCGGGGCTCTGGGTCTTTGGATTGGTGACGCGGTCGAGCGAATATTTCACGTCGTCGGCGGTCATTTCGCGGCCATTGTGAAATTTCACGCCATGGCGCAGCTTGAAGGTGAAGGTCTTGCCGTCGGGCGAGATCTCGTAGCTTTCGGCGAGGTCGGGTTTCAAATTGGTGGTGCCCGGCTCGTAGTCCATCAGCCCGTCGAACAGGCTCTTGATCATCGACCAGTTCTGCCAGTCATAACCGATCGCCGGATCGAGCGTGGCGACATCGTCCTTGTAGGTGATGGTGATGGCGCCGCCCTGCTTGGCGTTCGGGTCGACGGCGTCTTCGGCGCGAACACTTGTCATGCCGAGCATCAGCGCCAGCGCCGATACCGCTACCGTGGATGCGAGAAACTTTTTCATTTTTATGTTCCCTTTCTCTATCTGGTTTTCATTTTCATCTGAGCTTGATGCGGGGGTCGATGAAGGGCGCGATGACGTCGGCCAGCAGATTACCGAGCACGATGGCGAAGGCCGAGATCAGGGTGACGCCCATGATGATCGGGATGTCCACGCGCTGGATGGCCTGCCACGCCAGCTGGCCAATGCCAGGCCAGCCGAACACGCTTTCGACGACGACAATGCCACCCATGAAGATGCCGATGTCGATGCCCATCATGGCGATGACCGGCAGGATGGCGTTGGGCAGTGCATGGCGGAACAGGATGGCTCGCCGCGCCAGGCCCTTGGCGCGGGCGGTGCGGACATAATCCTGGCGCAGAACATCGATCATCGACGAGCGCATCATGCGGGCGTACCAGCCGGCGCCGAGTATGCCCATGGTCAGCGACGGCAGCACGAGATGACGCCAGGTGCCATAGCCGCCGATCGGGAACCAGCTGAGCCGCACGGCAAAGACGTAGAGCAGCAGCAGGCCGACGACGAATTGCGGCGCCGAAACGCCGACGAAGGAGGCGACCATCAGCGTCTGGTCGGTGGCGGTACCGCGCTTGACGGCAGCGATCAGGCCCATGCTCAGGCCGAGCAGCAGCTCGCACAGGATGGCGCCGACCATCAGCAACAAGCTGGCCGGCAGCCGTGAGACGATCAGCTCGGTGACTTCGGAGCGCTGGATGTAGGAGCGGCCGAGATCGCCGCTGATGAGCTTCGTGAGATAGCGCCAGTACTGGACGATGAAGGGCTGGTCGAGGCCGAGCTGCTGGCGGATGTTCTCGACCGTCTGCGGCGTGGCGCTGCGACCGGCGATCTGGCGCACCGGATCGGCGGGCAGGAGATAGAGCAGCGCGAAAGTGATCAGCGAGACGCCGAGCAGGATCAGCAGCGACTGGATCAGGCGGCGGCCGAGATAGGCGATCATGCCCGGCCCCTCTGCGTCGGATCGAGGATGTCGCGCAGTGCGTCGCCGATCAGGTTGAAGGCCAGCGCCAGCGCCAGGATCGCGGCACCGGGGAAGAACACCAGCCAGGGTGCGGCCTGGAAATAGGTCTGGTTCTCGAAGATGATGTTGCCCCACGACGCCGTCGGCGGCTGCACGCCGATGCCGAGGAAGGAGAGTGTCGCCTCGAGCAGCACCGTGGTCGAGATGCCGAGCGTGCCCCAGACGATGATGGTCGGCAGCAGATGCGGCAGGATATGGCGAAACAGGATGCGCGGTGCACTCGCCCCTATGGTGCGTTCGGCGTCGATGAATTCGCGCTCGGCCAGCGAAGAGGTTTCGGTGTAGATGACGCGGGCGGTCTGCACCCAGTTGACCAGCGCGATGACCATGGCGACGATCCACAGGCTGGGCTCGAACACCGCCGCCAGGCAAATGGCGAGCAGCAGTGCCGGAAACGCCATCATCAAATCCGTGAAGCGCATCAGCGCGCTGCCGATCCAGCCACGGAAATAGCCGGCGACAACACCGACCAGCGTGCCGATGAACAGCGCCACGCCATTGGCGACGATGCCGATGATCAGCGAGGTGCGGGCGCCGTAGAGGATGCGGGTCAACAGGTCACGGCCGAGCAGGTCGGTGCCCAGCCAGAATTTTGCATCCGGCGGCAAGGGCGAGCCCTCGATGGTCAGGCCGTCGAACATCTGCTCGTTGGGATCATAGCCAGTCAGCCATGGCGCCAGCACGGCGCCGGCAACGACAATGGCGACGATCATCAGCCCAAGCAGTGCGAGACGGCGCCTGACCAGCCGGCGCCAGACGCCGGCGCGTGGTTTGACCGGCATGCGCCCTGGCGCGGTGAGATCAGGCGCGATGGGACTGGTCATCGCCGCCTTCTTCCCCTGTTGCTTCTTCACTTGTCATTGCCACGATCCGCCGCGCGGCATCCTCGACGCTGATCTGCCAGCTCATAGCCAGCGAGCGAAGCTGCGCATAGGCGCGGCCGTCATCGGTGCCTTTCGCCAGTGCGGTGACCGCGCGCACGATGGTCTGGCGCTCGGCGACGCGCTGGCGAAGCGAGGCAATCTCACTGGCCAGGTGTTTTCGCGCCTCGAAACTCTGGCGCGCGATCAGCAGCGCGCTGTAGACGCCGGCATTGCCGACCGGCTTCAGGAGCTGGGCATCGGCCTTGTGCGACAGCGCCCATTCGATGCGGCCCGGCGCCTCGGAGCCGATCAGCGCCACCAGCGGCATCGGCGCCTCGCCCGGCTTCCAGGGGAACTGCTCGTCGAAACCGAGATCGGCGTCGAAGAACACGAAATCGGCCGCCAGCGCCTCGGGCGGCAGTTCCGGCCAGCAGTCCAGCGTGATCAGGCCGATGGCCGACAATTGCCTGGTGATCGCCTGCACCGTCGGATGCGGGCGATGCAGGATAAACGCCTTGGCGCCGCCGAGATTGGGGATGCGTGGGGCTCTCGTCACGACACCACCCTCAGGCGTGGGCGGCCGAATGTTTTTGCCGGGTCGTAGCGCGACAGATAGGGATCCGGCGCGACTTCGTCTTCGCGGCTGACGACCTCGAAGAAGCCGTCCGCGATCCGCCCGATGATCACCGGCAATGTGGCGTGCTGCGAGTGCGCGTCGATGGCGATCGGCCCGAGCCGGGTGGAGAAGCGGCGTTCTGCGAAGGCTCTGGAAAATTCCGCCGGACCGGCTTCGGGATTGCTGGAGAGCACGTCGGCCATCACCTGCACGGAGGCATAGGCGGAGGCCTCGAAAGACGAGGCGAAGGCGGCCGGCCGCGGCGCGAAGTACGGCCCGACCGATAGATGTCCCTTGCCGGATTCACCGATCGCCGGCAGCTCACCTTCGGTGAGGTTGCAGGAGATGACGGGACAAGTCTCGGGACTGAAGGCGGCATCCTCGTGACCTAGGTCGCGATAGGCCGCGAGGAAGGCGTAGGACGAGGTGCCGATCAGGTTGTTGAGGATGAAGTTCGGCCGCGTGGCGCGGATTTCCGCGATCAGACGCGACACGTCGGTCTCGCCGATGCGCAGATAGCGTTCGCCCAGAACCTTGCCGCCGGCATCGGCGATCAGGTCGCGGGCGACGCGGTTCATCTCCCAGCCCCAGATATAGTTCGAGCCAAGCAGGAAACCGTTGGCGCCGAAACGCGGCACGACATGCGCCATCAACGGCACCAGATGCTGGTTGGGGCAGGCGTGCATGTAGACGACGTGCTCGTTGGCCTCGAAGCCCTCATAGGGGCAGGCGTACCACAGCATGCCGCCCGCCTTCTCGAGCACCGGAATGGTTTCCTTGCGGCTCCACGAGGTGACGCACCCGACGACATGGCGCGCGCTGCTGGTCCTGAAAATATCCTCGCACAGCGTTGCGTAGCGGTCGGCATTGCTTTGCGGATCGCGCTCGACCGGCACCAGTTCGATACCTGAGCTGCGATCGGCGTTGATGTCGGCGATGGCGCGCATGGCGCCGATGCGGCACGCATCGGAGACGAGCTGATAGCTCCCCGAGCGGGAATATAGGATGCCGATCTCGATACGCCGTTTCAAACAGATCCCCAAAATGACAATGCCTCGCAGCCAGCGCCGGGAGGGCGAGGCATACGAGGCATTCTTGCCGCCCGGCGATCAGAGCCGGTATTTTGCGCTAGCGTATTCTGTCCGGCGGGTCAGTCAAGCCCTCAACGATATTTGCGTGACCGTCATCGCCGTTTCGCTGCCACTGGCCTCTGACCGTGTTGACGCGCATAGGTCACGCAGGCGTCCACCGTGCTGACACAAAGCGCGTCGCGCCTGTTCGGCATATTGTTGTCGCCGGCGTAGGCAACTTCGGCGACGCGACCGTCGACCATGCGAATTTGCGTATCGCAATAACCGCCGGGAGCGACATTGACGGAGCCACCGACCGCCGGGATCGCGCCCAATGCCATGGTTGGGACGACGATGCTGAGATTGCCGCGCTGAACGACGCGCTTATAGGACCAGATCTGGCCCGATCGGCCGGCGTCCGCGGTGGCGGTCGGAAACCCCGCGCACATGCGGACGTCGGCTTCGCTGAGGCCGACCATCTCCTTGCGAGCCGCCGCCGCGGTGGGGTCAACCTTGGCCACGCGCGACGTATCGTCGGGAACGACGCAGGAAGACTGGATGCCAACGAAGAGAATAGGAAGGGCAAGCTTTTGAATGCAGGAAAATATCATGCCGACCGTCAGATTGGTCCGATGTCAGATTTGCGTGGCACCCGCCGCTCCTTTCTACCTAGGCAGGCAGGCGAAGGGATCAACCCGTTCAGCTTCACGAAAAAGTGGCTGTGGCTGCAACATCGAGGATTGCGCGTCACGGGGTCTGCATTTCACGCAGGATCAATGGCCCTGCAAGTGCTTCCGGCGCCAGGCGGCGGGCGCTTCGCCGACTCGCGCGCGAAAGAACCGTGAAAAATACGCCGGGTCGTCGAAGCCGATCTCGTAGGCGATGTCCTCCACCGTGCGTACGGTGAACAGCAGCAGGCGCTTGGCCTCCAGCAGCCGCCTTTCGCTGACGACCCGCTTGACGCCGGCGCCCAGAACCGCATGGGCAGCCTTGTCGAGAAGATGCGGCGTGGTGGCCAGCGCCTCGACGTAGCGATCGACCGGCCAGTTGTCGCGGAAATGCGTGTCGGCGAGCCGACGCAGGCCCCGCGCCAGCGAAGCATCGGAAGAGGCGGCGGAGGCGGTCACGCCGGGGCTGAGGCGCGCAATTTGGGAGAGTGCGACGGCGATCAGCGCCGGCAGGACCCTGTCATTGCCGGCTTGCGCCTCGGCATATTCGGCGGCGATCATCTCCAGCACCGCCGCCAGTCTCGCCCACGCTGCGTGTCGTGGCAGACCGTCGGCAAAGACCGGCCTGTCCAGCGGCAGCAGGCTGTGAGCGGCGATGGCCGCGAGCGCGCCGTCGGCGACCGAGACGACGATGGCATCGGTGCCGGGTCCGATCGAGAAGCCATGCACGACAGCGCTCGGCACGAAGCTGACGGCAGGCGCCGAAAAGTCCCAGGACCGGTCTTCGATACGGTAGGTGCCGGAGCCGCTGGTCCAGTAGGTGATCTGGCCCATCTGCGGATGCTTGTGCGCCGCAACCTGACCAAGATGGATATTGCTGCGCGCAAGCACCGTCTCGACATGCAGGAAACCGACATCGAGCGGCCGCACAGGCTCGCCATAGACGAAGAAGTCGGGGATGGAATTCTGGCTCATGGCGCCTGAAAAAGTCCAATCGGTTTTGCCGTTCCGTCCATAACCAATGCATGCCCAAGGCGCTAGTGTTGCGACTCAAGAGGAGGACCATCATGCGATCAGAAGACTTCCGCGTCGACAAGGCACGGCCGTTCACCGGGGCCGAGTATCTGGAGAGCCTGCGCGACGGCCGCGAGGTCTATATCAATGGCGAACGCATTGCCGATGTCACCACGCACCCGTCGATGCGCAATTCGGCGCGGTCGCTGGCGCGCCTCTACGATGCGCTGCATGATCCCCTGCGACGGGACACGCTGACTTCGCCGACCGACAGCGGCTCGGGCGGCTACACCCACAAATATTTCCGCGTCGCCAAATCCTCTGGCGAACTCGCCGCCCAGCAGACGGCGATCGCCGAGTGGTCACGCATGTCCTATGGCTGGATGGGGCGCACGCCCGACTACAAGGCGGCGCTGATGAATACGCTCGGCGCCAACGCAGACTGGTACGGGCCGTTCAGGGACAATGCCCTGTCCTGGCACAGGCGTGCCCAGGAAGCCGTGCTGTTCATGAACCATGCCATCGTCAACCCGCCGATTGACCGCCACAAGCCGGCCGAACAGGTGAAGGACGTCTTCGTCCACATCACCAAGGAGACGGATGCCGGCATCTACGTCTCCGGCGCCAAGGTGGTGGCGACGTCCTCGGCGCTGACGCACTATAACTTCCTGGCGCAGGGATCGGCGACGGTCACCGAGGATCCGTCGCTGTCGGTGATGTTCATCGTGCCGATGAATGCGCCGGGGATAAAGATGTTCTGCCGCGTCTCCTACGAGCAGACGGCCAACACGGTGGCGGCGCCGTTCGACTATCCGCTGTCGTCACGCTTCGACGAGAACGACGCGATCCTGGTGCTCGACAATGTCTTCATCCCCTGGGAGGACGTGCTGGTGCTGCGCGATGCGCAGAAGATCCTGTCCTTCCACCCGGCGTCCGGCTTCATGCATGGCTACTGCTTCCAGGGCTGCACGCGTTTCGCCGTCAAGCTCGATTTCCTCGCCGGCCTGCTGGCCAAGGCGCTGCGCGCCACGGGCGGCGATGCTTTCCGCGGCAACCAGGCGGCACTGGGCGAGGTCATTGCACTGCGGCACATGTTCTGGAGCTTTTCCAACGCCATGGCCTACAACCCGATCCCGTGGGCGAATGGTGCGGTGCTGCCCAATCTGGAAGCCGCGCTCGCCTACCGCACCTTCATGTCGGAAGCCTATCCGCGCGTCATCGACACCGTGCGCCGGGTGATCGCGTCCGGGCTGATCTACCTGCCGTCGTCGGTGCGCGACTTCAACAACCCCGAGATCGACAAGTATCTGGCGCAATATGTGCGCGGCTCCAACGACATGGGCCACATCGAGCGCATCAAGATCATGAAGCTTTTGTGGGACGCGACCGGCACCGAGTTCGGCGGCCGTCACGCGCTCTACGAGCTCAACTATGCCGGCGCGCCGGAAGAGGTGCGGCTGCAGGTGCTGAAAGGAGCTGAACGCGGCGGGCGGCTGAAGGCGATGGAAGAGCTCGTCGACACCTGCATGGCCGACTATGACGAGAATGGCTGGACGGGCGATACCTGGTTCAATCCGCTTGTCTCAACGGCCGAGTGAAACCAGATGGCCACGCAGATTTCGAAAACCGATTTCCGCGACGCCATGGCGAGGGTCTGCGCGCCGGTCAACATCGTCACCACCGATGGCCCGGCAGGGCGCGGCGGCTTCACCGCCACCGCCATGTGCAGCGTCTCCGACGAGCCGCCGACGCTGCTGGTGTGCATGAACGGGCGCTCGACGCAGGCCGCCATGTTCCTGTCCAACCAGCGCTTCTGCGTCAACGTGCTGACGCATGACCAAATGCATCTGGCGGGAAAGTTCGCCGGCGCGACCAGGGACATGGAAGCGCGCTACTCCGCCGCACGCTGGCAGACGCTGACCTCCGGTACGCCGGCGCTGTCGGATGCGATCGTCAATTTCGATTGCGAGATCGAGACTGTGCATATCGTCGGCACGCACAATGTCATGATCGGCCGCGTCATCGATGTCCGGCACGGCAGCGGCGGTTCGGCCCTGCTCTATGTCGACCGCAACTACACGCAGCCGACGCGGCTTGGCAGCTTTGGCGGGTGAAGCCGGGTGTCAGACGGTTTGGTGGCGGGGATGCCTCCGCCTATCCCGTACGCGGCCGTGCCACCAGCCAGTCTTTCACCCCCGCCGATCCAGCCTCGCCACCAGCCGGTCCCCCGCCCACTGGATGCCGCAGACCAGGATGATCAGCACGATGACCACGGCGATCATGATGGACGTCTCAAATCGTTGATAGCCGTAGCGGATGGCGAGGTCGCCGAGGCCGCCGGCACCGATGGCGCCGGCCATGGCCGAGGCACCGATCAGCGTCACCAGCGTCACCGTGAAGCCGGCGACAATGCCGGGCAGGGCTTCCGGCACCAGCACCTCGCGGATGATCGTCCAGCGGTTGCCGCCCATGGCGCGCGCCGCCTCGATCAGCCCGCGATCGACTTCGCGCAGCGACACTTCGGCGATGCGCGCATAGTAGGGCGTGGCGGCGATCGACAGCGGCACGATGGCCGCCCATGTGCCGATCGAGGTGCCGACGATCAGCCGCGTCACCGGGATGAGCGCGACCAGAAGAATGATGAAGGGCACCGAACGGAAGCCGTTGATGACGGCGCCAAGCGACCGGTTCACCCACAGGCTTTCGGCAATCCCGCCGCGTTCGGTGGCGATCAAGGCCAGGCCGAGCGGCAGGCCGAAGACCAGCGAGATGAGGCCGGAGGCGGCCGTCATCAGCACCGTCTCCCAGATCGAACGCAGCAGAAGTTCAAACAGGATCGGCGACATGGCCAAGCACCTCCACCCGCGCCTGGCGGGCCTTCAGGAATGTGATGATGTCAGCGAGATGATTTGCATCGCTGCCGGGAACCGAAAGGAACAGCGTGCCGACCGGCTGCTGCTGGATATGGTCGATGCCGCCATGGACGAGGCGGAAGGTGCCTGGAACAGCCGTGGCAAGGTCGGACAGCAATGGCCCGCTTGCCGCTTCGCCGGCCACATCCACGCGCAGGATCGTCTCCGCGCCGGCCGCCGGCAGCAGCCGGGCCGCCAGTTCGGCTGGCAGCTGCGGCCGGATGGCGCCGAGCAGGCTCCTGGTGATGTCCGAGCGCGGGTCGGCGAATACCGACCAGACCGGGCCTTGCTCGACGATGCGCCCGGCATCGATCACCGTCACGCGGTCGGCGATCGAGCGGATCACCTCCATCTCATGGGTGATCAGCAGGATGGTCAGGCCGAGCTGCCGGTTGATATCCCTGAGCAGCGCAAGGATCGAGCGCGTCGTCTCCGGATCGAGCGCCGAAGTGGCTTCATCCGACAAAAGCAGCGCCGGCCGTGCTGCCAGCGCCCTGGCGATGCCGACGCGCTGCTTCTGGCCACCCGACAGCGACGCCGGATAGGCTTTTGCTTTCTCCGACAGGCCGACGAGATCGAGCAGTTCGGCGGCGCGCTTCAGCCTCTCGGCTTTCGGGCGCCCCTCGATCTTGAGCGGTAGCGCCACATTGTCCTCGACGGTCTTGGCCGACAGCAGGTTGAAATGCTGGAAGATCATGCCGATGCGTCGCCGCAACGGCTGCAGGTCGCGCTCGCCTAGCCGGCTGATCTCGCGGCCCTCGATGAACACCTCGCCGGAGTCAGGCCGTTCCAACCCGTTCAGGCAGCGGATCAACGTCGATTTGCCGGCGCCGCTGCGACCGATGATACCGAGGATCTCGCCCTTGCGCACGGTCAGCGAGATGCCGTCGAGCGCCGCTGTCACACCGAAGCGGCGCTTCAGGTCGACGAGGCGCACGACGTCCTGAGACGCGTCGGGCCGGGCATGCGTCGGATCGGCGGTTTCTCCGGATGCCGTGATATGCTGGTTCATGAATGTTCCTGTTCTCCGAAAACGCAATCGCGGCCCGCGCCTGAGCGCGGACCGCTATTGCTCTCGAACCGGGTTTCCGGTCGACGATCGGGTCAATAGGCGCTGAGGCCGGTGCCCTTGTAGACCTTGTCGAACTCGGCCTTCACCGCCTCGTTCTGATAGGAGGCGACCAGCGTCTTCACCCAGGCCTCGTTCTCGTTGCCGGCCTTCACCGCGATGAAATTGCGGTAGGGATTGTCGGCGATGGGCTCCTGCGCGATGCGGTTTTCCGGCGTCAGGCCGCTTTTCAGCGCCCAGTCGGTGTTGACCACGGCCGCGTCGAGATCCTCGACCGAGCGGCCGACGATGCCGGCGTCGAGTTCCTTGATCACCACCTTCTTCGCATTCTCGGCGATGTCGGCGGTGGTGGCCAGAATGCCGGTGCCGTCTTTCAGCTTGATCACGCCCTCGTTCTGCAGCACGCGCAGCGCCCGGCCTTCGTTGGATGGGTCGTTCGGCACGCCGACGACCGCGCCCTCGGGCAGGTCGGCGACTGCTTTGTACTTCTTCGAATAGAGGCCGATCGGCCAGACGCCGGTATAGCCGACACGCACGATGTGATAGCCTTGAGTCTTGATCTGGTTGTCGAGATAGGGCTGGTGCTGGAAGGCGTTGGCGTCGATTTCGCCGCGCTCCAGCGCCTCGTTGGGCTGGGTGTAGTCGTTGAACACCACGGTCTCGATGGCGAGGCCCTTTTCGGCCGCCTGGGCAACGACGACGCGCCAGACATCCTCGTCCTCGCCGCTGATGATGCCGACCTTGATCGCCTTCTTGTCCTCGGCGAACGATGCATGCGGTGCCATCAGGCTGCCGACCGCGACGGCCGATGCGAACAGCAGAGCCAGGCCGCTGCGCCGGTTGATGGTTGACCCTGAGGAAGATGGCAAAGTGTTTTTGAAGTCGGACATGATTGATCTCTGCAGTTGTGAAGTCATGCGGCCAAGCGGACTGCCTAGCCTTGATCACATCGTCAGGAATTCTATTGATTTAATCAAAGAACGCGTTTCGCCGTTCTCGCCAAAGCCAGGAATATTCTCTCAAAAATTCCAACGAAGAGAGAACAAGACGGCGCTCGGCCGACCGCCGCCGGATCTAAGGCGATCCTGGGCATCTCCGTGGGAAGGTCAGATTCGGAGGCAGGCCAGCGCCACGGTTGGTCTCAAAGCGCGATCCACGCGGTCTTGAGTTCCAGATATTTCTCCAGCGCGTGCAGCGACTTGTCGCGGCCGAAGCCCGACTGCTTGACGCCGCCGAGCGGCACGGTGATGTCGGCGCCGCCATAGGTGTTGACGTGGACGACGCCGGCATTGATGGCGCGCACCATGCGATGCGCGGTGGAGAGGTTGGCGGTCCACACCGCGGAGGCAAGCCCGTAGACGGTCGAATTGGCAAGCCGGACCGCCTCCTCCTCGGTTTCGAAGCGCATGACGCCGAGTACGGGCCCGAACACCTCCTCACGCGCAAGCTGCATGTCTTGCGTGACGTTCTCGAAGATCGTCGGCGCCATGTAGCTGCCGCCGGTCTCGGTCAGGATCCGTTCGCCGCCGGTGACGAGACGGGCACCTTCTTCCGTGGCCCTGGCGACGAAACCGAGGTTCTTGTCCAGCTGTTCGGCGCTCGACACCGCGCCGATGTCGCTGGAGAGATCGAGCGGGTCGCCGACTTTCAGCCGGGTCGTTGCCAAGAGAAGCTCGTCCATGAAACGGTCATAGACCGACGCCTGGACGAGCAGGCGCGAGCCGGCGACGCAGACCTGGCCGGAATTGCGAAAAATGCCGTTGGCCGAGACGCCCGCCGCCTGTTTTAGGTCGGGAGCATCGGCAAAGACGATGTTGGGCGACTTGCCGCCGAGTTCGAGGAAGACGCGTTTCAGGTTGGAGCGAGCGGAATATTCGAGCAGCCGCCGGCCGACCGGGCCGGAACCGGTGAAGGCGATGGCGTCGACATCCATATGCAGGCCGAGCGCCTCGCCGGTAACCGAACCACGGCCGGTGACGACATTGAGCACACCGGCGGGAAGTCCGGCCTCGCTTGCCAGTTCGGCCAGCCGCAGCAGCGTGAGCGAAGCGATTTCCGGGGGCTTGACCACCACGCAATTGCCGGCGGCAAGCGCCGGCGCAATCTTCCAGGCGCCGATCATCAGCGGAAAATTCCACGGCACGATGACGCCGACGACGCCGAGCGGCTCCTTGTGGATCAGTCCCAGAACATTGTCGGCCGTCGGCGCGATCTCGCCATAGACCTTGTCGATGGCCTCGGCGTAGTAGCGGATGGTGCCTGCCGCCGAGAGCGGTTCGGCCTTGTAGGCCATGCCGATCTCGGTGCCATTGTCGCGCACGCCGAGCACGGCGAGCTCGTCGGCATGCTTTTCGACCAGCTCGGCGAATTTCGTCAGCACCTTCTTGCGAAAGGCCGGCGCTGATCGCGACCACGAGCCCTTCTCGAACGCCTTGCGCGCCGACTTGACCGCGCGGTCGATGTCGGCGGCATTGCCATCGGCGATACTGGCAAACGGGCGGCCATCAACCGGCGACGTCACCGGCAGGGTTTCGCCGCTTGTAGCCTCGGTCTGTGCGCCATCGATGAACAGGCCCCGCGCGCCGATCTCCGTCTTGCGCAGCGTGTCGATGGCAACCTGACTGATCATGGATGACGGACTCCAAGGGACACATGCAATGTGGTGGGCGCGCGGAATTCCCAGCCGCGAAACACCGGTTCCCTGCCCTGCACAAGGCTGAGATCGGGGAAGCGTTGGAGCAACAGCCTTACCGCAAGGCACATCTGCTCGCGTGCGAAGAACCGGCCCGAGCAGAAATGATGGCCGAAGCCGAAAGCGGCATGGTTGCCTTCGTCGCGGTTGATGTCGAAGCGGTCGGGATCGGCAAAGCGGCTCTCGTCGCGGCTTGCCGAAGAGACGAGGGCGGCTACCGCGGCGCCGGCGGGGATCGTCACGCCGCCAAGCTCGACCGCCCGCGTCGTCTGCCGCGTCTGCGTGCCGATCGGCGCCACCCAGCGCAAACCTTCATCGACAGCCTTCGGCACAAAGGTCTCGGGATCGGCGAGCACCTGCCGCAATTGTTCGGGGTGGGCCAGCAGGCCGGCGACGATCGAGCCGGCGCCATGTCCGGGCTCCTGCATGCCGCCAAGCAGGATGACCTTGATGCTCGGCATCAGGAAGTCGATTGGCCGCGTCGTGCCCTCCGGCATGCCGTCATGCAGCATATGCGACAGCGCGGAATCATCCGGTGCGTGGACAAGCCTTTCCAGCGTCGGCAGGATGGCGTCGCCGACCTCGGCGCTGATCGCGTCGGCGATCTCCTGCCGCTTCGGGTCGTTCTCGAAATTGATGGCGCCCTGGGCAAGGCCATAGAACCAGCGGCGCAGCGTCGGCATGTCGATGTCGGCAAGGCCGAGCGAGCGCGCCAGGCTGAGCGTCGACACCGGCTCGAAATAGTCGGCCATCAGCTCGGCGGAACCCTGGTTGGCGATCCGATCGAGAAAAGGTTCGGCGATCGACCGCACGAGGTCGCTGGCATAGGCGGCGACTGTGCGCGGCCGGTATTTCGGGTCGACGCCTTGGCGCAGTTGCTTGTGCGTCTCGCCATCGGTGGTCAGGATGGTGGGCTTGCCGAAGGAGCGCTCGACCGGCGACGAGCCGACGACGGCGGAGAAGATGTCGGGCGACTTGGCGACGCTCTCGACATCCTTCCAGCGGGTGACGAACCACAGATTGACCGCCGGCACGAAAGCGACAGGCGCGCTGCGCCTGAGCTCTGCATAGATCGGGTAGGGATCGGCTTCCAATGCCTCGACGGTGATATTTTCGGCAAAGCTCAAATCCGCCACTCCCCTTGGTGTAAGGGGCGGCGTGGCACGCCGCCCCTTTGCTTTTCTCAATCTTTCAACGGCTGGCCGAGGGTTTCGAAGGCTATGGGATCGCGGCTCTTCAGCGCGCTGGCCAGCAGCAGGCCGACGATCGCGGCGATCAGCACCAGCCCCGGCAGGAACACACCGAGAAAACCGCCGGCCCCGGACAGGCTGCCGAAATTGATGACGATCAGGTAGATGATGATGACGAAGGCGATGAAGGTCAGCCCGGGCAGGATGGTGGTCTTCATCGCGTTCTCCTGCGTCGATGGATTGGCGCGGAAGAACATCACCACGGCAAGCGAGGCCACCGCCATCATGACGATGACGCCGAGCGTCGCGACATTGGTCAGCCACGAAAACAGCGCCAGCACCGGATCGAGGCCGAGCACGGCGAAGAGGCCGACGACGACCGCGGCGAGCACGCTCTGGATGATGGAAGCGACATGCGGGCTCTGGTGCACCGCATGCGTCACGCCGACCGTCTGCGGCAACAGTTTTTCGCGGCCCGAGACATAGATATAGCGCGCAACCGCATTGTGGAACGCCAGCACGCCGGCAAACAGGCTCGACACGAACAGGATGCTCATCGCCTGCGACAGCATCGTGCCGGCGTAACGATCCGACAGGCCGAACAGGAAGGTCGTCGGATCCTGCAGCCCTTGCAGCGTCGGCAGCAGCTTGTCGACACCGGCGCCGACCGCCATCAGCCATGCCGTGAGCATGTAGAAGACACCGATCAGCACGACCGAAAAATAGGTGGCGCGCGGAATGGTGACCTTTGGATCGCGGGCTTCCTCGGCATAGATCGTCGTCGCCTCGAAACCGATGAAGGCGGCAAAGCAGAACAGGATTGCGATGGCCGGCGAGCCGCTGACGATCTGGCTCCAGCTGAATGGCGCCGCCGACAGGCCGCTGTCGCCGCCGGTCTTGAGGATGGCGATGTCGAGGACCAGCACCACAAGATATTCGCACAGCACCAGCACCGTCAGGATCTTGGCGGAGAGGTCGACCTGCCGATAGCCGAGCACGGCGACCAGCGCGATGGCGATGAAGCTCCACACCCACCAGGGCAAATTGATGCCCCAGCCGGCGAACAGGCCTGATGTCGCGGCACCGAGCAGGCCCATGACCCCGATCTGCATGGCATTGTAGGACAGGATGGCGATCAGCGCCGTGGCGCCGCCGGCCATGCTGCCGAGGCCGCGCGCGGCATAGGCATAGAAGGCGCCGGCATTGCCGACATGGCGTGACATGGCGACATAGCCAACCGCGAACAAAAGCAGCAGCACCGTCACGATCAGATAGGTGCCGGCAAAGCCGGCGCCATTGCCCATCAGCATGCCGAGCGGCGTGCCGCCGGCGACGGCCGTGAGCGGGGCGGCCGCCGAAATCACCATGAAGGTGATGGCGCCGACGCCAAGACTGTTCTTGCGCAGCCTGTTGGCCGGCGCCTGTTCTGCAACTGCCGTCATTGATCCCTCCTGTTTGCAAACCCTCAGGCTCGCCGGCCGAATGGCCTGTCCCATGCACTCTGGTGGTCGGTTCATTATTCGAACCGTTATTTTGAATATAGACTTGCAAACAATGCCGATGCCTGTCAAGTTAATTCACACGTTAAATGATTGTCCCGAACCGGGAGGCAAATTTGAGTACGGTCGGAAAAGCGATCTCGCTTCTGGAGCTGTTCAGCGTCGACGAGCCCGAGCTCGGCCTGTCCGATCTGGCGCGCCGCTCGGGCTTCGACAAGGCGACGACAAGGCGGCTGCTGGTTGCGCTGGCCGGCCATGGTTTTGTCGAGCAGGATATCGGCACGCGGCACTATCGCCTCGGCGCCGGCCTGTCGCGGCTGGCGCGCATCCGCGAAGCGCGCTTTCCCTTCCTGCAGACGGCTGTTCCGCTGGTGCGGGACCTGGCAGCATCGACGGCCGAGACCGTGCATTTGTCGGAATTCGGCGTCGACAGCCTGGTCACCGTCCATGTCGAGCATCCGGCATGGGCGAACCGGGTCAACATCGACATCGGTCAGTTGCTGCCCCTGCATTCGACCGCGTCAGGCATCGCCTATCTGGCCTTCGCCCGCGACGAGACCGTCAAGGCATGCCTGACGGGTTCGCTCGACGCTTTCACGGCCCATACGCTGATCGAGCCGGCCGCAATCTCAAGATCCATGAGCGAGGCGCGCGAGCGCGGCTATTCGATCTGCGACCAGGGCTATGAGGAAGGTGTGATCAGCGTCGCGGCGGCAATCCGCGGGGCGGATGGCTTTGCGCTCGGCACCATCGCGGTGGCGGCGCCAAAGGCCAGAACGACGGCAGCCGCGATCGCCGAACGGGGACT
Source organism: Mesorhizobium sp. M0848 (assembly GCF_040319805.1). Classification (NCBI taxonomy): domain Bacteria; kingdom Pseudomonadati; phylum Pseudomonadota; class Alphaproteobacteria; order Hyphomicrobiales; family Phyllobacteriaceae; genus Mesorhizobium; species Mesorhizobium sp. M0848. The sequence goes on from NZ_JAMYOM010000006.1 coordinate 270,178, forward strand.
TGCCGTGAGGGAGGCGGCACGGGAGATTTCCATGCGCCTCAACGGCGAAAACCTGCAAATCTTGAGGAGGCAGGCCTGATGCCCTCGGAGACAGCGCCCCGCATCCTGGTCATCGGCACCGGCGACACAAAGGCCGAAGAGCTGCTGTTCATGAAACAGTGCATCGAGGCGTCGGGCGGCAGCGCCGTGATGATGGATGTCAGCGTGCTGGGCGACCCGCCCTACAGCCCGGACCACGACAAGCACGCCGTGGCCCGGGCTGTAGATGTGACGATCGCCGAGATCGTTTCGAGCGGTGATGAGAACACCGCCATGACGCTGATGGCCGGCGGCGCCGTGCAGCTGGTGCGCAAGCTCCATCAAAGTGGCGAGATCGACGCGTTCATTGCCATAGGCGGCTCCATGGGAACCGATCTGGCGCTCGACGTGGCGCTTTGCCTGCCGCTCGGCGTGCCGAAATTCGTCGTCTCGACCATCGCCTATTCGCATCTCATCCCGCCCGAGCGCGTCGCCCCCGACCTGATGATGATCCTCTGGGCGGGCGGACTGTACGGCCTCAACAACATCTGCAGGCTGGTCCTGTCGCAGGCCTGCGGTGCGGTCGTCGGCGCGGCTAAAATCGTACTGGCGTCTCGCGCGTCGGCGCAGGCACCGGGGCCGACCATCGGCATGACCTCGCTCGGCAGCAGCTGCCTGCGCTACATGAAGACGCTGAAGCCGGCCCTGGAACGGCGCGGCTATGACGTTGCGGTCTTCCACACCACCGGAATGGGCGGCCGCGCCTTCGAATCGATCGCCGGCCAAGATCATTTCTGCGCGGTCTTCGACTTCAGCCTGCAGGAAATCACCAATCATCTCGCGGGATCCGTCGTCAGTTCCGGCGCCGACCGGCTGGAGAATGCCGGCGCTCGCGGCATTCCGCAGATCGCCGCACCCGGGGCGGTCGACATGGTCGATCTGCCGACCTGGCAGGATTTGCCGGCTAAATTCTCGACGCGGCCGTTTCATGCCCACAACAGGCTGATCGCTTCGGTCACCGTCGATGCCGACGATCGCCGCCAGGTCGCCAGGACCATCGCCGCCAAGCTCGGTGCCGCGAAAGGCCGCTCCGCCTTCATCCTGCCAACCGGAGGCATCCAGGAATGGGACGTGCAGGGTGAGCCGCTCTATGAACCCGAGGCTCTCGCGGCCTTCGCCGATGAAATGCGTCGGGCTATTCCCGCCGGGGTCGAGTTCCACGAGATCGACGCTCACATCAACAGCGACGACTTCGTCGGCAAGGCGCTCGAGATCTTCGACCGCTGGGTCGAGGAAGGCATCGTCCCGCGCGGCAAGCCGGCCAAGGGAGTGGCAGCGTGAGTGCTGTTCCCGCCCAGGCGCTTGTCCTTGATTTCGGCGGCGTCGTCACCCGCACACTGTTCGAGACCCACGCCTTGACCGAACAGGCGCTCGGCCTCACGCCGGGGACGCTGCAATGGCGCGGGCCGTTCGATCCGCACGGCGATCCGCTGTGGCGCGCCATGCAAGCCGACGAGATCAGCGAGCGCGACTATTGGCGCACCCGCACAAGCGAGGTTGGCCGTCTCGTCGGCGAGGACTGGCAGGCGATGGAAACCTTCGTCCGGCGCGCGCGTGGCGCGGAGCCGGAAAAGGTGGTGCGGCCCGAAGCCGACAGCGCCATCCGCACGGTGCATGCGGCCGGATTTCGGCTGGCAATCCTGTCCAATGAACTCGACCTGTTCTACGGCGCCGATTTCCGCCGGCGGCTGCCGCTGCTCGGCCTGTTCGACACGATCGTCGACGCCACTTACACCGGCATACTCAAGCCCGATCCGCGCGCCTATGCCTTGGTCACCGAAGCGCTCGGCCTGCCGGCCGGTGCTTGCGTCTTCGTCGACGACCAGCAGCGCAATGTCGATGGCGGCTGTGCTGCCGGCATGCGCACGCTTCATTTCGACGTTGCTCACCCGGCCCAATCCTATGCCGAAGCACTCGGCCATTTCGACCTCGTTTCAGCTGCCTGAGATTTTTGCGGAGCCCTTTCATGCGCGACATCAATTTCCTCACCGAGACCAACGCCAAGCCGATCTGGCACCCAATGGCGCATCCGGCCGAGATGCGGGCCAACCCGCCAAAGGTGATCATGAAGGGCGAGGGCGTGATGGTCACCGACATCGCCGGCAACACCGTGCTCGATGCCGTCGGCGGCCTGTGGAACGTCAATCTCGGCTACAGCTGCGACCCGATCAAGAAGGCGATCGCCGACCAGCTTGGCGCGCTGCCCTATTATTCCGGCTTTCGCGGCACTTCGACCGGACCGTCGATCGAACTCGCCTACGAACTCTGCGAATGGTTCGAGCCAGAAGGCATGGTGCGGACCTTCTTCACCTCGGGCGGTTCGGACTCGGTCGAAACAGCGCTGCGACTGGCCCGGCAATACTGGAAGATCCGCGGCCAGGCCGACCGGACAAAATTCCTCGCCCTGAAGAAGGGCTATCACGGCACGCATTTCGGCGGCGCCTCGGTCAACGGCAACGCCAATTTCCGCCGCAACTACGAGCCGCTGCTGCCCGGCGTCTTCCACATTCCCGCGCCCTGGACCTTCCGTAACCCGTTCGACGAGACCGATCCCGCGCGGCTGGCAAAACTGTGCGCCAAGGCGCTGGAGGACGAAATCGCCTTCCAGGGCGGCGACACCATCGCCGCTTTCATCATGGAGCCGGTTCTCGGCGCCGGCGGCGTCATCGTTCCGCATGAGAGCTTCATGCCGCTGGTGCGCGAAATCTGCGACCGCCACGAGATCCTGCTGATCGCCGACGAGGTGGTGACGGGCTTCGGCCGCACCGGCGCATGGTCGGGCTCGCGTCTGTCCGGCGTGAAGCCGGATTTCATGACCATCGCCAAGGCGATCACGTCAGGTTATTTCCCGCTCGGCGCGACCTTGATCGGCGCCAAGGTGGCCGAAATCTTCGAGGCCGACAAAACCAGCTTCGGCGCCATCGGCCACGGCTATACCTATTCCGGCCACCCGGTCGGCTGCGCGGCGGGTCTGGCGGCGCTTGCCGAGACCAAACGGCTGCGCCTGAACGAGAACGCGGCGGCACGGGGCGTCGAACTCGCGGCCGCGCTGGAGGGGCTGAAGGCGAAACACTCGATCGTCGGCGATGTCAGATACAAGGGCCTGATGGCGGCGCTGGAACTGGTCTCGGACCGTGCCACCAAGAAGCCTGCCGACAAGAAGACCATGGCCCTGGTTTCGGAGGCGGCCTATGAGGCCGGTGTCATGCTGCGCGTCTCCGGCAACGCCATCATCCTGTCGCCGCCGCTCATCATCACCGCCGCCGACGTGACGAAAATCGGCGAAGCATTGGATGCAGGCCTGTCGAAGGTCTGACGGTTTAGTGGATGGAACGGAGTTTCGAGATGCAAATGGCTCAATCGCAGGAAGCTCTGGTTAGCCGGCGTTCCCGCCTGCTCGGGGGGAAATCGCAATTGTTCTATGATGAGCCCGTGCACCTGGTGCGCGGCGAGGGCGTCTGGCTCTACGATGCCGACGGCCGCAAATACCTCGACGCCTACAACAATGTCGCGCATGTCGGCCACTGCCACCCGCATGTGGTCGAGGCCCTTTGCCGGCAGGCAAGCCTGCTCAACACCCACACACGCTATCTGCACACCGCCATCCTCGACTATGTCGAGCGGCTGACCGCGACCTTCGATGCCAGCCTGTCGACCGCCATCCTGACCTGCACCGGCAGCGAGGCCAACGACATCGCGCTGCGCATGGCGCAGGCCGCGACCGGCCGCATGGGCATCATCGCCACCGACGCCACCTACCATGGCAACACCACGGCGGTTTCGCAGCTCAGCACCCGCATGCCGCCGGTCGGAGGCCGCGCCCGCAACGTCAGGCTGGTGCCGGCGCCCGACAGCTATCGCCATCCGGATGCGATGGCCAACGGCAAAGCCTTTGGCGACGCGGTGCGCGAAGCCATCGCGTCGCTGGAAGAGAACGGCATCGGCCTGTCCGGCATCATCCTCTGCCCGCTGCTCGCCAATGAAGGCTTTCCGACGCTACCCAGCGGCTTCTTCGACGGTGCCATGCGCGCGGTGCGCGACGCCGGAGGACTGGTCATCGCCGACGAGGTGCAGCCCGGTTTCGGCCGAACCGGCAGCCATTTCTGGGGCCACCAGCGCGCCGGCTTCGTTCCCGACATCGTCACCATGGGCAAGCCGATGGGCAACGGCCATCCGGTCGCCGCCGTGGTCACCACCAAGGACACATTGGCGACCTTCCGCAACGCTTTCCGTTACTTCAACACCTTTGGCGGCAATCCGGTTTCCTGCGCGGTGGCCAATGCCGTCCTCGACGTCATCGAGCAGGACGATCTCGTCGCCAACTCACGCGATGTCGGCGCCTATGCGCTCGGTCTGCTGCGCCCGCTGGCCGAGCGCCATGAATGCATCGGCGAGGTCAGGGGCGCCGGCCTGTTCTTCGGCGCCGAACTGGTTCACGACCGCGAGACGCGCGAGCCGGCGCCCGACATTGCCGAGCAGGCCGCCAACCGCATGCGCCATCGCGGCGTGCTGATGGGCAAGACTGGTATCCACGGCAATGTGCTGAAGATCCGCCCGCCAATGCCGTTTTCACGCGACAATGCCGACGTCCTGATCGGGCTGCTTGACGAAGTGCTTGGTGAAGTCGGCGGAGTGAAGGCGTGAGCGCTGTTTCCGCGCAGTCCGAGCCCGAGACGGCAGCCGATGTCACGGCGCTTGCCAGGCGCGCGCTCACCCATTGGGGCATTGATGAGGGTGAGCCGGAACTGCTGAAATTCCGCGAGAACGCGGTGTTTCGCGTCATCTTGCCAACAGGCCAGCCGGCCGCCATGCGCATTCATCGGCTTGGCTATCACACGGACGCCGCCCTGCGCTCGGAACTGCAATGGATGGGCTTTCTGCAATCGGCCGGCATCGCCACACCCTCGCCGGTCGCCACGCCGGCCGGCGATCTGTTCGTGCTTGTCAGCGCCAACGCCTCAGTGCAACCCCGTCAAGTCGATTGCTTGAGCTGGCTGGAAGGCCGCGCCGTCGGCGCGCGAGGCGTGCCGCTGGATTTTACGCCCGAGCAGGCAAGACAGGTCTTTACCGCGATGGGCCGAACCATCGCCCACATGCACAATGTCACGTCTGCCTGGACGCCGCCCGCCGGCTTTGCCCGCCATGCCTGGGATTTCGACGGCTTCTTCGGTGCGAACCCGATTTGGGGCCGTTTCGAGACCTCGCCCTTCCTCGACGGCCCTCGTCGCGAGCTGGTTTTCCAGGCGCGGGGAAAGGCCGTGAAGGCGCTGTCGGAGCATGAACGCAGCGCCCGCAATTTCGGCATCATCCACGCCGACCTGGTGCGCGAGAATGTGCTCGTCCATGACGGCGCGATCCGCATCATCGACTTCGACGATTGCGGCCATGGCTGGCACATGTACGACCTTGCCGTCGCGCTGTACCAGAACCGCGAGGAGGCGATCTATCCGCTGATCGAGGCCGCTCTGCTCGACGGCTATCGGCAGGAGCGGGAGCTGACGGCGCGCGACATCGCCGCGCTGCCGCTGTTTTCGGCCTTGCGCGCCTTCGCCTTTCTTGGCTGGGTGCAGAGCCGCGTCGAAGGCGACATCACCAGGGATGTCGGCATGCGCATGTCGGCCATCGCGGCCGATGTGGTGATTGCCTATCTGCGTGGGGATTAGGGCCGATCGATAAGAACCAGCGGGTCATCAGCCCTTCGCGAAATGGATGCTGACCGTGCCCGAACTGCCGAAATCGGCAACGATCATGTCGCCGGGCCGCGCCTCGACCGGGCGCACGAACGATCCCGAGAGCACCACCTCACCTGCCGCGATCGACATGCCGTAGCGGGCGAGCCTGTCCGCCAGCCAGGCGATGCCCATCGCCGGATGGTTGAGCACGCCGGCACCGAGCCCGGTTTCCTCGACCTCGGCGTTGCGCGAGACGATGGCGCCGATCCAGCGCATGTCGGCCTCATCAGGACGTTGCGGCCGGCCGCCGATGACAATGCCGGCATTGGCGGCATTGTCGGAAATCGTGTCGAAGAAGGTGCGTGCCTTCTTCGTCTCGGCATTGACGCGCTCGATGCGCGTGTCGAGGATTTCCAGCGCCGGGGTGATGTAGTCGGTGGCGTGGAGCACGTCGGAGATGGTCACGCCGGGGCCTTTCAGCGGCGCCTTCATGACGAAGGCGATCTCGGCCTCGACGCGCGGCTGGATGAAGCGGCCGGCCGGCACCGTCGCGCCGTCATGGAAGAACATGTCGTCGAACAGCACGCCCGAATCCGGCGTGTCGATGGCAAGCGCGTACTGCATTGCCTTCGATGTCAGCCCGATCTTCCAGCCCTTCGGCTTCAGCCCGGCATCGATCTTGCGCGTCACCAGCGCCGCTTGCACGCGGTAGGCGTCCTCCATCGTCGCATCGGGAAAATCGAGGCTGAGCAGACGGATCTGGCGGCGCGACCGCTCGGCCTCGAACAGCCGTGCCGCGGCGTCTTCCACTTGCTCCGGGGTCATTGCGCTGCCTCGTCGACGACACCGTTTCTGAGCACGCCGATGCCATCGGCCTCCACCTCGATCACATCGCCGGGCTTCAGCCAGATCGGCGGATCGAAGCGGGCGCCGGCACCCGTCGGCGTGCCGGTGACGATGATATCGCCCGGCACCAGTGTGGTGAAGGTCGAGACATAGGCGATAATCTTGCGAAACGAGAAGATCATCCGGCTGGTGCGGTCCTGCTGGCGCAGCTCGCCATTGACGCGGGTGGTCAGCGCGATGTCGGCGATCTGCGCCTCGTCGGTGAACGGTACCAGCCACGGGCCGATCGAGCCGCTGCGGTCGAAATTCTTGCCTTGCGTGACGTTGAACTTGGCGTGCCGCACCCAGTCGCGGATGGTGCCCTCGTTGCACAGCGACAGCGCCGCGATGTGGCCGAGCGCATCGGCCTCCGCGATGCGGCGCCCGCCCTTGCCGATGACGATGACGATTTCGCCCTCATAGTCGAGTTGCGGTGATTCCGGCGGCCGCACCAGCGGCGCGCCATGGCCGACGAAGGAGCGGGGAAAGCGGATGAACAGCGACGGATTCGCGGGCGCCGCCTGGCCGTCCTTGTACTCCTCGTTGCGGTCGGGATAGTTGACGCCAACGCAGATGATCTTTTCCGGCGATAGGATCGGGATTTCATAGGCGATGGCGTCGAGCGGGAAGTCCGGGGCGAAGGCCTCGGCCTCTTCCGCCAGCCGCCGCAAGGCGCCGGCCTCGATCACTTCGCGCAGCGTCGGCCACTGTCTGTGGCGCGCCGACAGGTCGATGACGCCCTTGCTCGTGATCGCGCCATAGCGCGCCTTGCCGCCGACGGTGAAGGTGGCGAGCCGCCCATGTCCAGTCATCCGGGTCTCCTCGTCCATCGTCACGGCGCAATGATCGGCGACGCCGTCAGATCCGGCTGGCGTGCCTTCGCCCCGGCAAACACACTACCCTCCTCAAACCAGCTTTTCGGCGCCGGCGCGCCCCACAGCGTCTGGCGCTGCGGGTCCTTGAGGTCCCATTTGATCGGCTCGAGGTCCGGATCGACCGTCTGGTAGTCCGAACAGTAGATCTCGATGCGGTGGTTGTCCGGGTCTCTGACATAGAGGAAGAAGGCATTGGAAATGCCGTGCCGGCCGGGGCCGCGTTCGATGTTCGGCAAATAGCCCGTCGTTGCCATCAGATCGAGCAGGTCGATGATGTTGAGCGGCGTCGGCACCCAGAAGGCGACGTGGTGCAGGCGCGGGCCGATGCCGTTGGTGAAGGCGATGTCGTGCACGCCGCCCTTGCGGTGCGTCCACGCCGCCCACAGTCTTCCGCTGCTGGCGTCCTCGGTATACTCGGTCACCCGGAAGCCGAGCTCGTTGTAGAAGGCGACGGACTCGTCGACATTGGGCGAGAAGCAGTTGAAGTGGTCGATGCGCAGCGGCTTCACGCCCTTGTACAGCGCGTATTTCTGGTGGATCGGCGGCAGCCGCTCCATCTCAGCGTAGAATTCGAGCGGAATGCCGTGCGGATCGCGGGTGCGGAAGGTTCGCGACTGGTAGGGTCGCTCGACCCATTTCACCGGCAGGCCTTTTCCCTTGAAGAAATGCACCGCTTTGTCGAGATCCTCGTCCGAGAAGACCTTGAAGCCGAGGTCGCGGGCTTCGGCCGTGGCCCCCTTCTTCAGCACGATACAATGGTGCCCGCGCTCCTCCAGCGCCCTGAGATAGATGGTGTCCGAAGTCTCGTCGGTGACCTGGAGGCCGAGCGTATCGACATAGAACGCACGGGATTTGGCGAGGTCGGTGACGGCCAGCTCGACATGGCTGAGGCGCACGATGTTGAAGGCGGGATAGAGATTGGGCTTGGGCAAGGGCATCTGATTTCCTCCGGTCAGCCGCCGAGTTTCTGGATCGCGTGCGCGGTCGTCGCGAAGGCTACGTTCTTCGTCTCCATGTAGAAGTCGAAGGAATGGTCCCCGCCGTCGCGGCCGATGCCGGAACTCTTGACGCCGCCGAACGGTGTCGGCAAATGGCGCACATTCTCCGAGTTGACCCAGATCATGCCGGCATCCAACGCATCGGTGAAGCGGAAGGCGCGGGTGACGTCGGACGTCCAGAGATAACCGGTCAGACCGTATTGGGTGTCGTTGGCCAGCGCGAGCGCTTCAGCCTCGTCCTTGAAGGGAATAGCGCTCAGCACCGGCCCGAAAATCTCCTCCTGCGCGATACGCATGCCGTTGGAGACGTTGGTGAACAGGGTCGGGCCGACATAACAGCCGCCGCCCGGCCCATCGACCTTGCCGCCGCCGACGGCGAGCGTGGCCCCCTCCGACCTGCCGATCTCGATATAGGACAGCACCTTCTTTTCATGCACCGGATGGATCAGCGGCCCGACCACCGTTTTCGGATCGAGCGGGTGGCCGACGACGATGCGCTTCGCCCTCTCCGCGACTTTGGCGGTGAAGCTCTCATAGACCGAGGCTTCAACCAGCAGCCGCGACGACGAGGTGCAGCGTTCGCCATTCAGCGAATAGATCATGAATACGACGGCGTCGGCGGCGCGTTCGAGATCGGCGTCGGCAAAGACGATCACCGGGTTCTTGCCGCCAAGCTCGAAATGCACGCGCTTCAGCGTGTCGGCGCCTTGTTTCATGATCATCGAGCCGGTACGGCTTTCGCCGACAAAGCCGATCGCCTTGATGTCGGGATGCTCGGTCAACGCCTTGCCGGCATCTTCACCCAGGCCGTTGACCAGGTTCCAGACACCCTTCGGCAGGCCAGCCTCCTCGGCGATCTCGACGAGCAGGCGGGCGGTCAGCGGCGAAAATTCAGCCGGCTTATGAACCACGGTGCAACCGGCCGCCAGCGCTGGTGCGATCTTCCAGGTCGACAGCATGAACGGCGTGTTCCACGGCGTGATGATGCCGACCGGGCCGATTGGCACCCGCGTGGTGAGGTTGACCTGGCCCGTGGTCCGCAGCGTCTCGCCGTCGCGCGCTTCGGGCGCACGGTCGGCGAAGAAGCGGAAATTCTCGGCACCCCGCAACGCCGCCTTGGCCATAAATTTCAGCGCCTGGCCGGTATCCATGCATTCGACGAAGGCGATCTCCTCGGCACGCGCCTCGATCGCGTCGGCGATTCTGTGCAGCAGCTTCTTGCGTGCCTCGCCAGGCATGGCGGCCCAGGCCGGGAAAGCCGCCTTCGCCGCCTTGGCGGCGCGGTCGATGTCGGCAGCCCCGCCGCGCGCGACGCTTGCCAGCGGCTTCAGGTCGACCGGCGACAGCGTTTCGAACGTCGTGCCGTCGAGCGCCGGCACCGCCTCGCCGCCGATCTGGTTCAACACGCCATCGCGCTTGAAGCGGGCCAGATAGGCCTCGGCCTTATTCAGATTGCCTTGCAGGTCGGACATGTCGGGTTCCGTCACTTGCCGCGCAGTCGCGGGTGGATTGCGTTTCTCTTCCAGCTGAGCACCGGGTCGATTTCCCGGATTTCGAGCGACATGGCGAAATGCGGGGTCTCGAACAGCGTGCCAAGGTATTCGCTCACCGCCGCGAAGACAGCCTCGCCAGTCCGCTTCTTGTCGTCGGCGCTGCGGCCGGTGCCGATGCGAAACGACATGTCGAGAAAGGCGTTTTCCGGCAGCCTGTCGGCCATCGCGTAGGCCTCGGCGCGAAACGCCCGCACCCGCACGGCGCCGGTTTCGAACAGCCCGGTGTCCAGCACTGTGCGCAACACCAGAGCGCACAATTCGCCCATATCGACCTGGGCATCGAGATTGGCCGAATACTCGATGGAGAAGTGAGGCACGGCGTTTCGTTCCCTGGGTTATTGCCTTGTTGTAGTTAACGCGTTAATTACATGCAGCATGCGCGAAGTCAAGCCTTGCATCGGGCTTGGCGCAACGATACGGGATGGCGGGAACGGGCCCTGGCAGGCGGATTCGGCCGAGGGAGGCCTGTTTCGATCGCAAGCGTGGGAGGCTCTTTTCTTGCTGCCTGAAACCCGTCGTTCTCTGCCGATGGCGCTGCTTCATGCCCGCGAAGCGGTGATGGCGCGGTTTCGGCCGATGCTTGCCGCGCATGACGTGACCGAACAGCAATGGCGCGTGCTGCGCGTGCTGAGCGAAGCCGGCCCGGTCGAGGCGACGGAACTCGCCGACCGCGCCTCGGTTTTGCCGCCCAGCCTGACGCGCATCATCAAGGCGCTCGAGGGACGCAAATTCATCACCCGCAACAAGGCCGAAGGCGACGGCCGCCGCGTCGTTCTAACCATTGCGCCCGCCGGTTCCGCCTTGATCGACGCCCTGTCGCCCGAGCGTCGCGTCATTTATGACGACATCGAACAGCGCTTCGGCCACGAAAAGCTCGAGCAGTTGCTCGATTTGCTGGAGACGCTGATCGATGGCGAAAGCTGATCGTTCCGGCTACCGCAGAAGTTTCGACGGTCGCTCGGGTTGACGGCCCGCATACCTTGGAAAGGCCGAAACACCCGATGGGGGTCAGTTAACCTCGCAACCTCACCCCTTCCGGATCGAAGAACGGTATCGGCGCCACGACCGCACGCGTCGGCTGACCACCGATATCAATGTTCAATTCGGTGCCGACAGCCATGAAGGGCAGCCGCAGATGCGCGGTGGCCAGCACCTTGCCGAGGGAATAGCCGTGGTCGCTGTAGGTGACGATGCCGGCGTCCTCGCCATCGGCCAGAACCTTGGCATCGGTCGCGGCCGGCTTGTCGCCGTCGAGGATCAGTCCGACCCATTGCTCGTCGAGGCCGGTGTCGCGGACCTTGAGAAGCGCCTCGCGGCCGACGAAATCGCCCTTGTCGAACTTGATCCAGCGGTCGAGGCCGACATGGAACGGGGTGCGGCTCTCGTCCATGTCGATGCCGTGCGCCGGGTAGGCCTTTTCCAGGCCCAGCGTGAACATCGCCAGCACGCCATAGGGTTTCAGGCCAAAGTCACGGCCGGTGCGCATCAGCGCGTCCCAGAGCGAGGCCGCCTCGTCGGCCGGCACGAACAATTCGAAGCCGAGTTCGCCGGTCACGCCGGTGCGCGAGATCAGCACCCGCGTGCCGTTGATATGGCCCGACGTGAACGACCAGCGCTTCAGTCCATCCAGATCGGCATCCGCAATCAACGCTTTCAGCAGTTCGCGCGAGCGCGGACCCTGGATGGTCGGGAAGGCGATGGCCGCCGTGATGTCGGTGACATAGGCCTTGCGGCCCTGGGCGTGATGATGCAGCCAGGGCAGCATCTTCAGGCGGTTGACCGAGCCGGTCACCAGCATGAAGTGCTCCGGGCCCAACCGAAACACGGTGAGGTCGTCCATGATGCCGCCATCGTCGCGGCAGACCGTGGAATAGCGGACCTGGCCCGGCTTCATGGCGGCGGCATTATTGACGATGACATGGTTGACCAGCGCCTCGGCGTCCGGCCCCTTGACGTCCATCTTGCCCATCGTGCTGAGATCCTGCACGCCGACGTTTTTGCGGGTGTTCAGGTGCTCGTCGGCAATGCCGGAATAAGTTTTGGCCGAGATGAAATCGCCGCCGACACGACCCATGGTCGCGCCCAGCCCGACGATGCTGCTGTAGAAAGGGGAACGCCGCTCAGCCAAGGAAGTCTCCATCATCCAAGAAAAACGGCAGCGCCAGGCGGCGCTGCCGAAGGTGATTGCGTCAGGATCAGCCGCCGTAGACGTCGAACGAGAAATATTTGTCGTTGATTTCCTTGTATTTTCCGTTGGCGCGCAGCGCGTCGATGGCCGTATTGAGCTTGTCGGCCAGTTCCTTGTTGCCCTTCTGCAGCGCGATGCCGACGCCGGGGCCGTGAATGGCCGGATCGGCCGTCAGAGTGCCGAGCAGCTTGCAGCAGGCGCCGTCGGGCTTCTTCAGCCATTCGGTCAAGATGATCGAGCCGTCCATCATCGCGTCGAGGCGGCCATTGGCCATGTCGGTGCGGGCGTCGTCGCCGGTCGGATAGGCCTTGACGGTGGAGCCTGAATATTTCTGCTCGGCGAATTTCTGGTGGATGGTCGCGGTCTGCACGCCGAGCGCCTTGCCTTTCAGGTCGTCCGGCGAGGTGCCCGCGACGGTTGAGTCCTTCGGTACGGCGATGGCCGGCGGTGTCTGGTAGTATTTGTGGGTGAACTCGACCTTCTCGGCCCGCTCGGGCGTGATGGTGATGTTGATGATGGCGTCGAACTTGCCGGCCTGCAGCGCCGGTATGGAACCATCGAAATCCTGCACGCTGAACTCACACTCGGCCTTCATCTCGGCGCACAGCGCCTTCCCCAAGTCGATGTCGAAGCCACCCAGCGTGCCGTCGGCACTGGCGTAATTGAAGGGCGGATAGGCGCCCTCGGTACCGATCCTGAGTTTTTTGTCCTGGGCGGAGGCGGCGCCCGTGGCAAGGGTGAGAGCGACGGAAGCGGCAAGCACGAAACGACCGGAAAGACACATGTTCGAGTTCCCCGTTGAAAGCGGGAAGTCTACGGTCTTCCAGGCGTGCGACGGAGACGGAAACGACATGCGCTGCGGCGATCGCGGCGCGGCGGGCGATCCAGGCCAGGCGATCGGTGGTGCGTTACCCGGCGCGCTGCTTGTTGGTCGCCGCCCGGTCGATGGCCAACTCCCCGGCCGAGAGGACAACGCCAAACTTTTCGGTGGCTTCCTCTGATGTGTAGTACCCCAGCGCCACGTCGCGCAGCACCAGATCCGGATCGCGCTGCAGCGGATCGCCGTAGCCGCCGCCGCCCGGCGTGCCGACGCGCACGCGGTCGCCGGCCTTGAGCGCAATGTCCTGCTCCTTCGAAAGGTGCAGCGGCACATGTTGCTCGCCGTTGCGGAAGACGGTCACCGTGTTGACCGCGCCATCCCTGCCGCCGAGTGCGCCCTGTGGGCCGAAACGGCCGTGGTCCATGACGAAGGAGGCCCGGGCGTCACCGCGCAGGATTTCGACCTCATAGGCGAGGCCGAAACCGCCGCGATGCTTGCCAGCGCCGCCCGAACCCTCGCGCAAGGCATAATGGCGGTAGAGCACCGGGAATGCCTGTTCCATGATCTCGACCGGCGGCGATTTAGAAATGCCGATGGTCGAGCAGCCATTGGTCAGCCCGTCATGGCCTGAATTGCCGCCGTAACCGCCGCCGGAGATCTGGTACATGACGTAATCGCGGCCGCGCGCCGGGTCATTGCCGCCGAGCGCGAAATTGCCGCTGGAGCCGGCGGGCGCCGCCGTCACCTTGTCGGGCAGCGCCTGCACCATCGCCGCGAACACCGCCTCGGCGATGCGCTGCGACACTTCGGCCGCGCAACCCGAGACCGGTCGCGGATATCTGGCGTCGAGGAAAGTGCCTTCCGGCCGCTTGACTTCAAGCGGTTCGAACGCGCCGGCGCTGATCGGCACATCGGGGAAAATGTGGCGCATGGCGAGATAGACCGAGGACAAAGTCGTCGCCAGCACGCTGTTCATCGGCCCGGCGCACGGCTTGGACGAGCCGGTGAAATCGAAGGTCAGCGTATTGCCTTTTTTCTCGACGGCGAGCGCAATGGTCAGCGGCTCGTTGACCACCCCGTCGGAATCGACAAACGCCTTGGAATGGTAAGTGCCGTCGGGAATGGCTGAGATGTTGGCGCGCATCTGCTCGGCCGCGCGGCGGCGCAGTTCGGCGATCGCCTCGACAACGGTTTCGTCACCGTAACGATCCAGGATTCCGTTAAGCCGGTCCTGGCCGATCAGCAGTGCGGCGGCCTGGGCCCTGATGTCGCCGATGCGCTGGTCGGCGACACGGATGTTGGAGCAGATGATGGCGTAGATCTCCGGATCGAGCACGCCCTTCTTGAACAGTTTTACCGGCGGCAGCCGCAGACCTTCCTGCTCGACTGCGGTCGCGGAGGCCGAAAACCCGCCCGGCACCGAGCCGCCAATGTCTGGCCAGTGGCCGGTGTTGGACAGCCAGCAGAAGATTTTTCCCGCCCGGTAGACCGGCATGGCGAAGCGCACATCCATCAGATGGGTGCCGCCGAGATAGGGGTCGTTGACGATGTAGATGTCGCCTGGTTCCGGCGGCAGGCAACGGCCGTCGGCGATCATCTCGATCACCGTCCTGGTCGAATATTGCATGACGCCGACAAATACCGGCAGGCCCTGCGAGCCTTGCGCGATCAGCGAACCATCGACAGCCGAATAGATGCCGTCGGAACGGTCGTTGGCCTCGGCGATGACAGGCGAGAAAGCGGCGCGAGAGAACGCAAGGTCCATCTCGTCGCAGACCTGCTGCAAGGCGGCCTGGAGAACCGAAAGCGTGATGGCGTCGAGTTTTGCCATGTCAATGTCAGACATCTCAGGCCTCGCCGATGTCGATGATGATGTTGCCGTCGGCGTCGCAGCGTGCGCGGTCGCCGGGCTCGAGCACGGTGGTGGCGTCCATCTGTTCGAGGATCGCCGGCCCTTCGATTTCAGCGTCAAGCGGCAGTTTTTCGCGCGCATATACCGGCGTGTCGTGCCAGCGCCCGCCATACCAGACCGGCCGGATTTCGCGCCTTGCCTCATCCAGCGTTGTTGCGCGCCCCGCCGGATCGATCAGCCGCGACAGATCGATCGCCGGACGCACGCCGGTCACCGACGTGTTGAGATTGACGAGGTTGGCGCGGATTTCCGGCAGTTCGACCTTGAAGCGGGCGAAATAGGCCTTTTCGAAAAGCTGCTGCAGCGTTGCCCGCGTCACCGATGAGGACGGCAGCGGCACGTTGATGATGTGGGTCTGGCCGACGAACTGCATGTCGGCGGAGTGGGTGACGCGGATCGTCTCCGGCTTCACCGCTTCCTTGCCGATCAGCTCTTCACCTTCGTTTCGGTGGCGTTCCAATACAGTATGAAGCTGTTTTTCGTCGAGCACCGCCACCGGCTGGTTGATGGTGTTGACGAAATCATGGCGCAGGTCGGCGACGACGCAGCCGAGTGCGTTGGTGATGCCCGGACGCGCCGGCACCAGCACCTTTGGCAGGCCGAGTTCGCGCGCCAGGGCGGTCGCATGCAGCGGGCCGGCGCCGCCAAAGGCGAACAGCGCGAAATCACGAGGGTCATGGCCGCGCGACACCGAGACCATGCGGATGGCGCCGGCCATCTTCATGTTGCCGAGCCGCAGCACCGCGCCCGCCGCCTCGACGCCGGACAGGCCGGTCGCCTTGCCGATCTTGTCCTCGAAAATGCTGGTGACGCGCTCTGATGTGACGGGATTTTGGACCGCCAGCAGCTTCTTCGGCGCC
Source organism: Mesorhizobium sp. M0848 (assembly GCF_040319805.1). Lineage (NCBI taxonomy): Bacteria > Pseudomonadati > Pseudomonadota > Alphaproteobacteria > Hyphomicrobiales > Phyllobacteriaceae > Mesorhizobium > Mesorhizobium sp. M0848. The sequence continues at coordinate 286,019 of NZ_JAMYOM010000006.1, forward strand.
AGCCGGCCGAGCACCAGATTGGCGTCGGTAATGGTTGGCTCGAGGCCGCCGCGTCCGTAGCAGATCGGGCCGGGATTGGCGCCGGCACTTTCCGGACCGATCTGGATCAGGCCGGCCGCATCGACGCGGGCGATCGAGCCGCCGCCGGCGCCGACCGTGTGCACCGCCACCATCGGCACATGGATCGGCATCGCATATTCGATCTCGATCTCGTTCGAGACTGCCGGCTCGGCATTGCGGATCAGCGCCACGTCGGTCGAGGTGCCGCCCATGTCATAGGTGACGAGGTTTTCGAAGCCGGCGCGTTTTCCGGTATAGGCGGCGGCGATGACGCCGGAGGCCGGGCCGGACATGACCGTCTTGGCCGATTCACGTGTGACGAAGCGGGCCGAGATCATGCCGCCATTGCCGTTCATGATCAGGAAGTCGCGGGCATAGCCTTTCGCGCCCAATTCCTTGCGCAGCCGCTCGACGTAGCGCTCGAGGATCGGCTGCACGGAGGCGTTAACCGAAGCGGTCACGCCGCGTTCGAATTCGCGCGCTTCCGACAGCAGCGCGTGGCCTGCCGTGATGTAGCCGTTCGGCCAGAGTTCGGCGGCGATTTCGACGGCGCGCCGCTCATGTGCCGGATTGGCGTAGGAATGCAGGAAATGGATGACGAGGGATTCGCAACCGGCCGCGATCAGCGTCTGCACGGCGTCGCGCATCTCGGCCTCGTCGAGCGGCGTGCGCACCGCGCCCGACGCTTCGACACGCTCCGAGACTTCGAGCCTGAGATTGCGCGGAATGATCGGTACGAAGCTGCCGGTCATGCCATAGGCCTGCGGCCGCGTGCGCCGGCCCAGCTCGATCACGTCGCGAAAGCCGCGCGTGGTGATCATGCCGGTTTTCGCCAGCCGGCGTTCCAGCACCGCATTGGTGGTGGTGGTCGTGCCATGCACGATGAGGTCGATGCTATCGATGGCAAATCCGGTGGCGCCGAGTGCCGAAACGACACCGAAAGCCTGGTTGTCCACCGTGGTCGGCGTCTTGGCCAGATACACCCGGCCGCCGTCGCTTCCGTCGATCAGGAGCAGGTCGGTGAAGGTGCCGCCGACATCGATACCGGCGACGACATTTCCCCGGGAATTGCGCGCTTGCGCCGAAATATTCTCTTCCATCGTCGAAACCCGAAATGCGCGGACTACGGATATGCGCCAGTTTGGAAAGCTGTTTTAAGGGAGCATCTTGACGCAAATATCGTTTGTATACTAATAAATTCCGGACACAAGAGCTTGCCGCTTTGCAGTGTGCGAACAGCCCGCCGGGATCTGAATGGTCCGGGCGTGCAGGTGAAAGTTTGGCGCCCGCGTCCACGGTTGGGCCAGAAGGTTGGATTTGATGAACACCACATCCGCTCTCAACACCGTCGGCGCCCGACCGCTGCAGTTCCCGATTCCGGCCAACGTCTATGCCGAAACCGTCGTCTCGGTGAAGCACTATACCGACCGGCTGTTCTCGTTCCGCATCACCCGTCCGCAGTCGCTGCGCTTCCGTTCCGGCGAGTTCGTCATGATCGGCCTGCCCAATGCCGAGAAGCCGGTGTACCGCGCCTATTCGGTGGCAAGCCCGGCCTGGGACGAGGAGCTGGAATTCTTCTCGATCAAGGTGCCGGACGGTCCGCTGACCTCCGAGCTGCAGAAGATCCAGGTCGGCGACACGGTCATCATGCGCCAGAAGTCGACCGGCACGCTGGTGGTCGACGCGCTGACGCCGGCCAAGCGGCTGTTCATGATCTCGACCGGCACCGGCATCGCGCCTTTCGCCAGCCTGCTACGCGACCCTGATACCTACGACAAATTCGATCAGCTGGTCCTGACCCATACCTGCCGCGACAATGCGGAACTCACCTACGGCCAGGAGCTGGTCGCGGCGTTGGAAAGCGACCCGCTGATCGGTGAACTGACCACTGGGCGCGTCACGCTCTACAATTCGACGACCCGCGAAGAGTCGGCACGCATGGGCCGCATCACCGCGCTGATCGGCTCCGGCAAGTTCTACAGCGATCTCGGCATCGACAAGCTCAGCCCGGAAACCGACCGCATCATGATCTGCGGCTCGATGCATATGCTGAAGGACGTCAAGGAACTGGCCGAAAGCCTCGGCTTCGAGGAAGGTTCGCTGAGCCACCCGGCGACCTTCGTGGTCGAGCGCGCTTTCGTCGGCTGAGCCGCACCTAACATCTCGAAGTCTGCGTTTTTGACCGCGCGGTCAAAAACTGCTGCTTTCGCCGCCTTTTTCGGCTATCACCGTCTGCAGGACTCGTGAAGTACGACTTCGCGGGCTATCTTCGGCACACGTCGCTGAATGAAAGGGCAGTAGATGAGCAGCACAATCCGAGAAGCCGATATCGGCTCGTCCAAGGTGACGCCGCTGCCGGCGCGTGCCGCCGCCAACACAGCCGTTCCACCGGACCATCGCATTGCGCGCAATCCCGGCATGAAGCTCGATCTCGGCTTCATGGAATCGGTGCGCAGCGTCAACCGCTCGGCGCTGGAACGGCGCGTCGCCAGCCTGACCAAGCGGCGCTCGATCAAGGCCGACAACCAGGCCGCCTGGCTGCTAAAGGCCGTCTCCTGCATGGATCTGACGACGCTGAATTCCAACGACACCGAGGAGCGCGTGCGCCGGCTCTGCGCCAAGGCGATCAATCCGTTCCGCCGCGACATCGTCGAGGGCCTGGGCATATCAGGTGAAACCATCCGCCCGGCCGCCGTCTGCGTCTACCATCCCTTCGTCACCACCGCCGTCGATGCCGTGCGCGGCGCCGGCATCCATGTCGCCGCCGTCTCCACCGCCTTCCCGCATGGTCTGGCACCCCTGTCGACCCGCCTGCAGGAAATCGAAGCCTCGGTCCGCGACGGCGCCGACGAGATCGACGTGGTCATTCCACGCGGGCTGGTGTTCGGCGCCAAATGGCGCGAGCTATACAATGAGATCGTCTCGATGCGCGCCGCTTGCGGTGACGCGCATCTGAAGGTCATCCTCGGCACCGGCGACCTCGCCACGCTGCGCAATGTCATGCTGGCCTCGATGGTAGCGATGATGGCAGGCGCCGACTTCATCAAGACCTCGACCGGCAAGGAAAGCGTCAATGCGACGCTGCCCGTCGGCCTCGCCATGGTGCGCGCCATCAGGGCCTATTTCGAGGAAACCGGCTATCTCATCGGCTTCAAGCCGGCCGGCGGCATTTCCACGGCCAAGGCCTCACTCGACTGGCTGGTGCTGATGAAGGAAGAACTCGGCCGCCCATGGCTGGAGCCGGACCTGTTCCGCTTCGGTGCGTCGAGCCTCTTGACCGACATCGAGCGCCAGCTCGAGCACCATCTGACCGGACACTATTCGGCCAATCATCGCCACGCGATGGCTTGAGAGATTTACCCCCACCCCGATCGGCAAGCCGATCGACCCTCCCACAAGTGGGAGGGGTGACGGAGGCGCCCAATGAACATTCTCGACCGCTACCACGCCATGGAATACGGCCCGGCGCCGGAAGCCCGCAACGAGGCCGATGCGTGGCTTGCCGCGCGCGACTTCTCCAAGGCGCTGTTCATCGGCGGCGACTGGAAAGCCGCGTCCGGCGGCAAGACTTTCGAGACCAGCGAGCCGTCTTCCGGCAAACTGCTGGCCAAGGTCTCGGACGCCAATGCCGCCGATATCGACGCGGCGGTTGCGGCGGCCACCAAGGCGCTGCCCAAGTGGAGCGCCAGTTCAGGCTATGTCAGGGCGAAAGTGCTCTATGCCATCGGCCGCGCCATGCAGCGCCACCAGCGCCTGTTCGCGGTGCTTGAGACAATCGACAATGGCAAGCCGATCCGCGAAAGCCGCGACATCGACGTGCCGCTGGCCATCCGCCATTTCATCCACCATGCCGGTTGGGCGCAGGCGCTGGACAGGGATTTCCCCGGCCACAAGGGTGTCGGCGTGGTCGGCCAGATCATTCCGTGGAATTTTCCGCTGCTGATGCTTGCCTGGAAGATCGCGCCGGCCCTCGCCGCAGGTTGCACCGTGGTGCTGAAACCAGCCGAGTTCACGCCGCTGACGTCAATCCTGTTTGCTGAGATCTGCGAGCGCGCCGGCGTGCCGAAAGGTGTCGTCAACATCGTGCAGGGCGGTCCTGAGGCCGGCGGGGCCATCGTCAACCATCCCGGCATCCAGAAGATCGCTTTCACCGGCTCTTCCGAGGTCGGCAAGATCATTCGCAAGGCGACCGCCGGCTCGGGCAAGAAACTGTCGCTGGAGCTTGGTGGCAAGTCGGCCTTCATCGTCTTCGAGGATGCCGATCTCGACAGCGCCGTCGAAGGCCTGGTCGACGGTATCTGGTTCAACCAGGGCCAGGTCTGCTGCGCCGGTTCGCGACTGCTGGTCCAGGAAGGCATCGCCGACGCCCTGATCGCCAAGGTCAAGACGCGGATGAGCCGGCTGCGCGTCGGCAGCCCGCTCGACAAGAACACCGATATCGGCCCGCTGGTCGACGCCACACAGCTCGAGCGCGTTAAGGGCCTGGTCGCCGAAGGTGCCAGGCAGGGCGCTGTCTGCTGGCAGCCGGATGCGGCGCTGCCGTCTTCCGGCTACTACCATCTGCCGACGCTCGCCACAGGTGTTTCGCCGGCTAACATATTGGCGCAAGAAGAGGTGTTCGGCCCTGTTCTGGCGACCATGACCTTCCGCAACACCGAGGAAGCGATCGAGCTTGCCAACAACACGCGCTATGGCCTCGCCGCCTCGGTGTGGAGCGAGAACGTCAACCTTGCCCTGCACGTCGCGCCGCAATTGAAGGCCGGCGTGGTCTGGGTCAACGGCACCAACATGTTCGACGCGGCCTGCGGCTTCGGCGGCTACCGCGAGAGCGGTTTCGGTCGCGAAGGCGGGCGCGAGGGCATGTTCGAATATCTCACGGCGAAGCTGCCGCTCGGCCAGATCATCAAGCCGGCGACGACCTCCGCACAGCCAGTCGAGCAGGCCGACGGCTCGGCAATCGACCGCACGGCTAAGCTGTTCATCGGCGGCAAGCAGGTACGGCCGGACGGCAATTATTCGCTCGCCATCGCCACCGCCAAGGGCAAGCTTGCCGGCGAAGTTGGTCTCGGCAGCCGCAAGGATATCCGCGATGCTGTCTCCGCCGCCCGCGCCTGTAGGGGCTGGCCCGAGGCGACCGCCTATAACCGCAGTCAGGTGCTTTACTATCTGGCCGAAAATCTCTCCGGCCGCGCCGCCGAGTTTGCCGCCCGCCTCACCGAGCTGACCGGCGCCAGCGCCAAGGCCGCGCGGGAAGAAGTAGAACAGTCCATAGAGCGCCTCTTCCTCTATGCCGGTCTGGCCGACAAGTTCGAGGGCCGCGTGCACCAGCCGCCGGCGCGTGCCGTGACGCTGGCGCTTCATGAACCGGTCGGCGTCGTCGGCATCGTCGCCCCCGACAGCTCGCCGCTGCTCGGCCTGATCTCGCTGGTCGCACCGGCGCTGGCCATGGGCAACACCGTGGTCGCGGTGCCTTCGGAGCGCTATCCGCTGCTGGCCACCGATCTCTACCAGGTCATCGAATATTCCGACGTTCCCTCAGGCGCCATCAACATCGTCACCGGTCGCAGCGCCGAACTTGCCGGCGTGCTGGCCAAGCATGACGATGTCGACGGGCTCTGGGTGTTCGCCGATGCCGAGACCTGCGCCCAGGCGGAAGCCGAGTCCATCGGCAACCTCAAGCGCATCTGGAGCGGAAATGGCCGCGGCCTCGACTGGGCATCCGACGAAGCCGCCGGCGACGCCTTCCTGCGCCGCGCCGTCGAGGTCAAGAATGTCTGGGTGCCTTACGGCGATTAATGTATGTCGCCCAAAAGTGCGCAGCGGTTTTGGGGCAACGACATATATAAAGGCAAAGAGCCAAAGCGCGTCGCGCGCTTTGAGCTCCCCCCGGTGCTGTCGAGACCGTGTTCGGGGTTGACGCACGGACAGATGTTCTTTAACGAGAAAAAACATCTTTACCAGTGAACGATCAACGGCGCAGGCTGCACGATCATGCGTGACTGGCACATGACGCCTTGGCCAGCCGCAGGTAGACCCGAACTATCCCAGTGGACGAGGAGAACAGTATGGCGGATCTGGCAGGCAAGGTCGTTGTCGTCACGGCAGCGGCGCAAGGCATCGGCAAGGCGAGCGCACTGGCCTTCGCAAAAGCTGGCGCCATCGTCTACGCCACCGACATCAACGAGGCCCTGCTGGCGGAACTCGCCAAGACGCCGGGGATCAAGACCCGCAAGCTGGACGTGCTCAACGAGGAAGCCGTCAACGCCGCCTTTGCCGAGATCGGTGTCGTCGACGTGCTGTTCAACTGCGCCGGTTTCGTCCATTCGGGCTCGATCCTGGAGATGAAGGACGGCGACCTCGATTTCGCGCTGAACCTCAATGTTCGCGCCATGATCCGCACCAGCCGGGCCGTGCTGCCCGGCATGCTGGAACGCGGCGACGGATCGATCATCAACATGGCCTCGCTGGCCAGTTCCACCAAGGGCGTGCCCAACCGCTTCGTCTATGGTCTGACCAAGGCCGCGGTCATCGGCCTGACCAAGGCGATCGCCGCCGACTATGTCGGCAAGGGCATACGCTGCAACGCCATCTGCCCCGGCACGGTCGAGAGCCCGTCGCTGCAGGACCGCATGCACGCGCAAGGCGACTACGATGCCGCCCGCGCCGCCTTCATCGCCCGCCAGCCGATGGGCCGGCTCGGCACGCCGGAGGAGATCGCGGATCTCGCCGTCTATCTGGCCGGCGCCACCTATACGTCAGGGCAGGCGTACAATATCGACGGCGGCTGGTCGATCTGACTGCGGAAATCTTGCGCGAGCCGGACGATCTGGCCCTTTCCCGGCGTTTGACAGGGGATCGAAGAGTCTGAAAATCCCGCGCGCCGCTATCTTGCATGGCGATCGCGCTTGTCCGTAGTCAGGTCGATGGGTACGGTCCGCCGGTTCCGCGAAGGCGCAATCGCCTTGGCGGAAAGTTTGCAAAAGGCCACGAGGCCGCAATCAGGAGAAGAATTTAGATGAAACTGCTGCGCTATGGCGAGGTGGGAAGCGAACGTCCCGGCCTGCTCGATGCGGATGGAACGATCCGTGATCTCTCCGCTCACGTTACCGATATCGGCGGCAAGACGCTCGATCCGGCATCGCTGGCGGCACTCGCCAAGCTCGATCCGAAGTCGCTGCCAGCGGTTTCCGGCAGCCCGCGCCTCGGCGCCTGCGTTGCCGGCACCGGCAAGTTCATCTGCATCGGCCTCAACTATTCCGACCATGCCGCCGAAACCGGCGCCACCGTGCCGCCGGAGCCGATCATTTTCATGAAGGCAAGCTCGGCCATTGTCGGGCCGGATGACGACGTGCTGATCCCCCGCGGCTCGGAGAAGACCGACTGGGAAGTCGAACTGGCCGTGATCATCGGCAAAACCGCCAAATATGTCAGCGAGGCCGATGCGCTCGACTATGTTGCCGGCTATAGCGTTGCCCACGATGTCTCCGAACGCGCCTTCCAGGCCGAGCGCCAGGGCCAGTGGACCAAGGGCAAGTCCTGCGACACGTTCGGCCCGACCGGCCCGTGGTTGGTGACCAAGGACGAGGTAGCCGATCCGCAGAACCTCAAAATGTGGCTGACCGTCAACGGCAAGACGATGCAGAACGGCTCGACCAAGACCATGGTCTACGGCGTAAAGTATCTGGTGTCCTATCTCAGCCAGTTCATGTCGCTGCACCCCGGCGACATTATCTCCACCGGCACCCCGCCCGGCGTTGGCCTCGGCATGAAGCCGCCGGTGTTTTTGAAGGCAGGCGATGTGGTGGAGCTCGGCATTGAAGGCTTGGGGCAGCAGAAGCAGACGTTCAAGGCTGACGTGTAGGCTTCTCTGTTCTCTCCTTGTGTCTCTGGAATGAGAAGAGGAAGGGGCGGTTTCGCGCCTTTCCTCTACCCCGTCGATCGGGGGAGAGGTGGCGAGCGAAGCTCGAGGAGTGGGGGCTCGATCCGCTCGTCTGTCGAAGCGACTGTACTGACACGTCAGTCCCTATCCTATGGCGGTTTTGGCTTGGGTCCAGGTCTTCCCCCACTCCGTCGCCGCTTCGCGGCGCCACCCTTGTATCTACACGAGAGAGATTTCGTGGGATTAGAGCGATTGAGCCAAGGTCCGGGCGGCCGCCCGGACCTTGGCTTGGCGA